>NZ_BORE01000007.1:0-327000 GCF_018333015.1 Bacillus sp. J14TS2
AAAAATATGAAAAACATTTTAAAACAAACCAAAAAAGGAAAATAGTACGCAGTTTTAGCCTCTAAAAAAGCCGCTTTAAGTGTTGATTTTACAACACTTAAAGCGGTTTTAGGTGTCAAAGATGAGATTATACAATGAAAAAGTAGTGTATGTATATTATTAATTATTGATAAATATGTTCTTTTTTTCCTCAAGCCTGTGTAAACTGAATAAAGGATGAGTATTAAGTTAGCAAAGCATTTAGGATCAACGTTTATTAATGAGAGGAGTTACTTATGGATATTCGTGATTGGATTGTCGCACTTATTCTAGGATTTGTAGAAGGCATGACAGAATTTGCTCCTGTTTCTTCAACAGGTCATATGATTATTGTTGATGATATGCTGTTCAAATCAGCCGCATTATTAGGCTCACAGGAAGTAGCCAATACATTTAAAGTCGTCATTCAACTAGGTTCGATAATGGCCGTTGTCATTGTCTTTTGGTCACGCCTTTGGAGTTTGGTCGGGGTTAAGGTTGGCGGGACAAACACCTCCTCCCATGGTTCCCATTTAAAACTCTCTCATGTCATCGTTGGTCTGATTCCCGCCGCCGTGTTAGGGCTGGCCTTTGAAGATGTTATCGATGAATATTTATTTCGGATCGAAACCGTTCTATTGGCCCTCGTTGCCGGAGCGATTCTTATGATGATCGCTGACTGGCAATCTAAAAAGGAGCGAAACTTTCGTGGGAGTTCGCTTGATGAAATTACATATCGCCAAGCTTTGCTGATTGGTCTTTTTCAATGTATTTCCTTATGGCCAGGCTTCTCACGCTCAGGCGCCACGATCTCCGGTGGTGTTTTAATGGGATTAAAACATCGTGCAGCCGCGGATTTCACCTTTATTATGGCTGTCCCAATCATGTTCGGAGCAAGCGCCGTTTCCCTTTTGAAAAAATGGGATGTGATGACACTCGATGTCTTACCCTTTTTTATCGTCGGCTTTATTAGCGCCTTTGTCTTTGCTTGGGTCTCAATTCGCTTTTTCCTAGCCCTGATCAGCCGGGTAAAATTACGTCCCTTTGCCATCTACCGGATTCTTCTAGCTATTGTGTTAGCAATTGTGTATTATTCTGTTAATTGATTTATACTACGTTTCATAATTTATCCTACTAGGCCAAGTTAGACGCTTGGCCTTTTTTCATGTCACTATTTGCCAGCCATCGTGATCACAATCTCTGTAAAAGTATTTCCCCTCTTGGTATAGTAATAGGTATAGATCTCGATAAAGGGGTGAAAAGCATGGACGCAATAAGGTTTTTCCCAATGGGTGAAGATGCTTTAATCATGGAATTTGGAGATTCCATTAATCTGGAAACGAATCAAAGGATTCTCAGCTGGAAAAAGGCAATTGAAGCGGCAGATCTTCTCGGAGTAATGGATATTGTTCCAGCTTATACGACACTTACTATTTTTTATTATTCAGGGTCTATTTCTTCTTGTCCCTATGAAACATTAAAATCATCGATTCTACAACTTAATCCCATTTTATCGACAGCACAGGAAGTGAAAAAACTCAAAGATATTCCCGTTTGCTATGAAGAGCCCTATGCGCTAGATTTACAATTTGTGGCTAAATCAAACGGGATCTCTGAACAAGAAGTGATTCGAATTCATACAAGTAAATATTATCCTGTCTATTTCTTAGGATTTTCACCAGGCTTTCCTTTTCTTGGGGGGATGGACACAAAAATAGCGGTACCTAGACGAACTACTCCCCGAGCGAAAATTCCTGCTGGCTCTGTTGGCATTGCAGGGAGGCAAACTGGCATCTATCCCATAACCTCTCCAGGCGGCTGGCAAATTATTGGTCGAACACCTTATCAACTTTTCAATCAAGACCATCATCCGCCTACCCTGCTTCAGCCTGGGGATTCAATTCGCTTTATCGCGATCAGTAACGAAGAATTTCAAGCTTTGGAGGGAAAGACATGTCTCTTCACGTGATCAAGCCAGGTATGCAAACGACGATACAGGATCTCGGTAGACATGGTTGGCAAAGTCTTGGGGTTTCGGTTTGTGGAGCGATGGATCCATGGGCTGCAAGGATAGCGAATAACCTGCTTAACAATCACGAAAATGAAGCTGTTTTAGAAATGACTGTTCATGGACCAACACTTGGAATCCAGGAAGATCTATTTCTCGCTATTTTTGGCGCTAATATGGACGTAAGTAGAAATGGAGAGGAGCTGGCACAAGGCAAGCCTGTTTTCGCTCGAAGAGGGGATATTGTAACGTTTGGTTATGCTAAGACTGGAATGAGAACATATCTAGCTGTAAAAGGAGGCTTTTCTCTCCAAAAGGTACTACATAGCTATAGTACAGATTTGAAAGCCAAGATAGGGGGATTGAATGGAAGAGCCTTAAAAGAGGGTGATATTCTTCCAAGTAAAAGTGAAGTACCCTCCCTAGCGCCCGATTGGGGATTTCCTTATCATATAAACAGCCACTATATCAATAAAAATTGCTCACCTATTCATTTTATAAGAGGTCGACACTATCACTGGTTTAAAAAAGAGTCATTGCAAGTCTTTGAATCTAGCTTTTTTACAATAAAGCCTGATTCAGATCGGATGGGATATCGCTTGTCAGGCCCTGCTCTAGAATGGGAAGAGTCAAGAGAGTTAATCACGGAAGCAACAACATGCGGGAGCATACAAATCCCTCCAAGTGGACAGCCGATTATTTTAATGGCTGATCGTCAACCAACAGGTGGCTATCCAAAAATCGGTGAAGTAATACAAAGTGATCTTCCACGGCTAAGCCAAATGAGACCAGGGCAAAAACTTTACTTTCAAGAAATTAGCTTACAAGAGGCGTATCAAAAAACATATAAACAACTTCAAACTTTAGAAAAAATAAAAATTGCTTGCCGAATGAAGTGGCAGGAGATGTCTTAATTTAGGAGGCTTTCATATGAAGCAGCAGATCGATTTAAACTGTGATATTGGAGAAGGTTTTGGCGCCTATAGAATTGGGAGTGATGAAGAGATCATGCCTTATATCTCCTCCGCCAATATCGCCTGTGGCCTACACGCTGGGGACTTCACAACGATGAATCAAACTGTCCAGTTGGCGCTGGAGCATAATGTTGCGATCGGAGCACATCCCGGGCTTCCTGACCTGCAGGGATTCGGCAGAAGAACGATGAAGGTTTCCCCCCAGGAAGTATTTGAGATTGTCCTTTACCAAATTGGTGCTCTTCATGGATTTGTTGTCGCGCATGGCGGGAAACTTCGGCATGTCAAACCTCATGGGGCCCTTTATAATATGGCAGCCATTGATCCAACATTAGCAGAGGCCATTGCAGAAGCGGTCTACCGCTTTCAGCCTGACCTTATTTTATTTGGATTATCCGGAAGCGAGTTAATCAGAGCTGGCGAAAAAAAAGGTATACAGACGGCAAGCGAAGTATTTGCGGATCGAACCTATCAAAGAAATGGAACGCTGACACCAAGAAATCAAGCAAACGCACTTATCCACAATGTGGAACAGGCAGTCGATCAAGCAATCCGTATAGTTATGGAACAAAAAGTAGAGACCATTGAAGGTGGCAATATTTCTGTCCAAGCGGATACGATCTGTCTACATGGGGACAGCCCTTCCGCCCTCCACTTTGCATATGAGTTGAATAAGCGATTCGCTGCAGAGGGCATTAAGATCCTTTAACCTTATACTCCCGACCGACTTTCGGACATAGCTTCTTACTTTTTCAGCATGAAAAACAAGCTGTTCTTCCTTTCTCAATACTTGCATAGAATAATTATATGATCTATTTAGGAGTGGGTTTATGATTATTCATGTAGTAAGAAAAGGAGAGACATTGTACACGATTGCTAATCAATATGGAAGTCAAGGTCAACTGATTGCAACGGCAAATGAATTGCCTGATCCGAACAAGCTTTTAATTGGCCAAGCCTTGGTGATTCCGATTGCGGCTATTCACCATACAGTACGCGGAGGAGAAACATTGTGGGGAATTGCGCAAAGATACGGCATTCAATTAAATGCCATCCTTCAGGCAAACCCAACGGTAAGCAGTCATCCTTCTTCGCTCAGTATCGGAACCATTCTTATCATCCCCCCGCGTACCCATGTGATACAAGCTGGGGAAACCTTATGGCAGATTGCCCAACAATATCAACTAAATATTCAATCACTAATCCAAGCCAATCAGGTACAAAACCCCAACCAAATTGTTTCAGGGTCTGTTTTGATTATTCCTTTTCCGAAACCAATCATTGATGTTAATGCTTATACAATGAATACCGGAGAAACAGGAGCCCAGGAAGTGCAGGAGGTAGGGCGATATCTTACCTATATTGCCCCTTTTGTGTATTCAATAAAAGAGGATGGAACGCTAACATCGCTAAATGATCAGGCTATAATCCAAGCTGCAGTTGAAAATCAGATCGTCCCGATGATGTGTATTACCAATTTTTCTTCTACAGAAACCGGCACAGAGCTAGCCCATCAAATCCTTTCCAATTCGCAGCTTCAAGACACATTACTTGATCACATTGTGCAGGTAATGCAAGAGAAAGGATATAAGGGACTGAATGTTGACTTTGAAAATGTACGGCAAAGCGATAGAGAAGCTTATAATCAATTTTTACAAAAGGCGGTCGATCGCCTCCATCCACTTGGTTTTTTCGTTTCCACAGCAGTAGCACCGAAAACAAGTTCCGAACAAAAAGGCCTTTTATATGAGGCGCATGATTATGAAGCACAAGGCAGAATTGTCGATTTTGTCATTTTAATGACGTATGAATGGGGCTATCGTCTTGGACCACCCCAGGCGATTTCCCCCATCAATCAAATGAAGCAAGTTATCGACTATGCGGTTACAGTTATTCCAAGAAATAAAATTTTTATGGGCTTTCAATTGTATGCCCGTGATTGGCTTCTGCCTCATAAAGAAGGACAAGAAGCGGAAACATTCGATATGCAAGAGGCGCTTAGACGTGCTTTAAAATATCAAGCCGCTATCCAATATGACACTGTGACACAGTCGCCGTTCTTCCGTTATACCGATGAACAGGGTAGAGAGCATGAAGTTTGGTTTGAGGATGCCCGCAGCGCTCAAGCAAAATTCGATTTAGTGAAACAATACAATTTACAAGGCATTAGCTATTGGGTACTCGGATATCCGTTTCCACAAAATTGGCTCTTACTGGAGGATAATTTTACAATAAGAAAGCTCTAATGGCAGATGGATCTCAGCTCCATCTGCCTCCCTTTTTTTCCAATCATAATTCCTTTCACCGAAATTGGTTCAATTCATTAAACTTCTAATCAAGTTTACAATTAAATGACCCACAAGATATTTCCCTGCTATGATGGTAACCACCACTACAGCACCAATCACTAATTGTTGTTTTGAAGTAGACAAAAATCCCAACTCCTTTTATTCTTCAAATGATAAATTCGTAGGTTCATCTAAGATATTACTGGTAAAATCAATATTTGTTGTTGGTGTTTTTTTATCAACTTCTTCAAATTTAAATTCATCCACCCACACCTGTCCCTTTCCTGACAGTAGAACTCCGAAAGAGATTAATGAACTGTTCTGGGGTACATCCAACACAATATAATAGTGATTCCATTCCGTACTACCTGTGATTGGTCTGTCACTCATATTATCAAACTGCAAGACATCACCAATTGTATTATCCACTCTTAACCAAAACCCACAATAACCTTCAATACTCTGAGATTTCAAAAAGCCAGAAAGCTTTATTCTCTTGCCAAGATATTTATTTGCTTTAAATTGTTGCATCATCGTTGCAAACTCATCATTTGATTGTACAGTACTAGATTTTAGGAATCCTGATCCCTTACCTTTATGGAAAATCTTACGATCAATTCCCATTCTATAATTAGCGGGATGACTCCCACTTAATAACCAACCTTTTAAACGTTGTTCATTTTTCAAAACAGTTTCCTCCCTTTGGAACATTAATTGCCCCATAATTTTCCGATACTGTCCCGGCGGTAGCTTATAATACTTTTTAAAAGATCGACTGAATGATTCTTGTGTCTCAAAATGATAATAAAAGGCAATATCTATGATCTTTTCATCCGTATTAATAAGCATACTTGCCGAATTGGCAATTCTTCGATACCTAACATATTCAGAAATTGTTACACCCGTTTCCTTTTGAAAGACACGATGAAAATGATACCTTGAAAAGCCGGCAAACTGAGCAACACTTTCTAAAGATAAGTCTTCATGCAGATTATTCTCTATATACTTAATGGATTTTTGAATGATTGGCTGGTAGCTCATTGCATTAACCTCCCTAAAAATAAGATATCAAATAAGTCATGCGTTTTTTTGACATATATTGCTCTAATATCCTTCGCATACTTTTTTATAAAAAAACAAGAAAAGCGCAAGCGTCCGTTTAGCGACGTACAAACTTTCATAGTAAGGATGAACAGCTAAAAACGCGCCGTCCTGGCGCAACGCTGTTCTGACCTACATCCTGTAGGCCTGAGATAAAGGATACACGGCGAAGCATGAGCCGATGTTGACTTATCGTAGGAAGAAGCTGAAAGTTTTCTAGTCGCTAGGCGCTGGGGCTGGATGACAAAACTCAAAATTACAACTTATCCACAAGCTACAATTTTATAGTTTCCTAAGGAATCAAAAAAGCCCCCTCACATCAAGTGAGAGGGAGCTTTGCTTTATTCTTTCGTTCCATTAGTATATTGATAATCCTTCGGGTCAATAGGTTCAAAGCCTTCTGGTTGATAGAAACGAAGTAAATCTTTCGTAACAATTCGATCCGAAATCTCTAATTTTTCTTTAGCAATTTGATCATCTGCAAGGCATTGCTCATCTTCGATTTCCTCACCCGTCTCATTATCATAACAAACGCCATTTACTTGTGTTACATCATTTGTAACGAAGTCTCCATTACGGAAAGGCACAACTTCCTTGTAATCAGGTGATAGAATATCATTTCCTAAATGCAAGTAATTGCGAGTATCAACTCCTAACAAATGAAGGACCGTTGGCTGAACATCAACCTCACCACTATATTTATTGACAACTCCACCCTTCACGCCAGGAGCATGAATAAACAGAGGCACCCTTTGTAATTGGGCATTTTTAAATGGTGTGATTTCTTCACCTGTTACTTTCTCCATCGCGTTATTATGATTTTCCGAAATACCGTAATGGTCACCATACATCACAATAATCGTATTATCATACAAGCCTGCTTCTTTTAAACGATCAAAGAATTCTTCCAAGGCTTGGTCCATATAATTCGCCGCTTGAAAATACTGATTAACCACTTTATCGCCAAAATCCCCTGCTGGAAAGTCTGTATCCCCTTCATCCATTGCAAATGGGAAGTGGTTCGAAAGCAATATGAATTTCGAATAAAATGGTTGTGGTAAGGATTCTAATAACGGCATCGATTCTTCTAAGAAAGGTTTATCCTTCAGGCCATAGTTTTTCACATTTTCTGGTGTCATATTATAATACGTGGCATCGAAAAAGTGATCGTATCCAAATGTTTTATAGACTTCATTTCGATTCCAGAAAGTTTTGTAGTTTCCATGGAATGCAGCCGAAGTATAACCGCTTGATTTTAAAATTGCTGGTGCTGCATGATACGTGTTCTGTGCTCTATTGATAAAGACTGAGCCTTGCGATAGCGGGAATAACGAAGTTTCCATCATAAACTCAGCATCTGATGTTTTTCCTTGTCCTGTTTGATGGAAGAAATTATCAAAATAGAACGTTTCCCCATCATGAGCTAATGAATTCAAAAATGGTGTAACTTCTTGACCATCCAATTCATAATCAATGATGAATGTTTGCAGCGATTCTAGGGATATATACATGACGTTCATCCCTTCCGCCTGTCCAAAATAATCCTCGTTAGGCTTCGCAAAATTGGCTTTTAAGTTATTTTCAATTTCTGTGACATCATCACTACTAGCAAGAGTACGCTGCATCGAAGAACGCGCTGTTTGGATTCCATCATAAATAGTGAAATTATAGGTTCCCAAATACTTCACGAGATAATTCCGGTCAAACGACCGAGTCAGTAGCTCAGGACGATCATCCTCTGCTAAAGACAAATTAAACATGAAAATCCCCACTGCTACTAGCATCGGAATAATTGCCAGTTTTCTTGTGGATACGGCTTTTAATTGAAAAACTTTAAATCCTAACAATAAAGCCAAAATAATTGTATCTGCAAAATACAGAATATCAAGCGGCGTCATTAATGATAAGGCACTCTCCGTTTGTCCCCCGTTTACCTTCAACTGTAAAATCGTTGGCCATGTAATAAAGTCATCAAAGAAACGATAATAGACTACATTCGCGTACAGCCAAAACGATAAGACAAATTGAATCACAATGATGGCCTTACCCCAGTGTTTCTTAAATAATAAAGCAGCTCCGGAAAATAAAAAAGCAGAGCTAAGTGGATTGATAAATAATAAAAATTTCTGAACTGAATTGTCAATTCCTAAATTAAATTCCAGTCTATACGTCACATATGTTTTTATCCAAAATAGAACAATCGCAATTAGAAAAAATTGTACACTTTTACTATGAATGTTGAATGAGAACTTTTTAAGCCGATTCAACTTAAACGCTCCTCTCTTACAAACTACTAATCATATAGGTTACGTGGTTTGTTGTTTGCAGTTAAACGCCAAAATTTATCTATCTTTCTATCTAAAATAGCTTGTTCAAAAAGGAGGATAAAAAGGACCAAGTCGGCTAAGAACGCTGACGTCCTGTCAGCAACGCCGACACTAGTACATCCTGTACGTCGAAAGTTCGAGGCGGCGTAGCTTTGAGCAGCGGAACGTATGCAGTTAATACGTGAGCAGCAGAAAAGCAAGCCAACGAAGAAATTCGCAGTGTCATTTTCATCAGACTTTTTGAACATCCACTAAAAAAAGTGACTACGATATTATAACTCTTTTTATAGAAATGTCCAGCCTTCTATTCCTATTCCCATCAAGCTATATATGTCAAAAATGCATCATACCTGCTTTTGTGGACATACCCTAAATATTTTTCAGCACAAAATGACAATTGATTTTCATTTTCTCCTTATTTACTCTTCAATCTTGATGCACGTCAAGGAACTGCATCATCTTTCTCTATAAATCGTTTCCGCATAGATTATCCAGTTTTGCCAAAACTACCTTAGAGAAAATGAAAGAAACGAGGTGGTTCCAGCAATGCCGAGAAAATCAATTTCATCTTCCTCTGTTACAAAAGACTGGCTTATTCAAACATTTAAAAATTCCTTTGATTTTACACATAAATCATTAAAAATTGAACAAAAGGAAATTGATTTACTGTTTATCAAAACAGTGACAGATAATGATCGGCTACAACAGATTGTTATCAAGCCTTTTTTCGAGTTGGCTTCTATGGAACAAGTAGAAGCTTATTTAACCTCTCTTCCCAACCAGCAAACCATTGACTCAAAAGAACAAATTGAACTTGAATTAACAAAAGGAAGTGTCGTTATTTCCCTTAACGAAAACATTTTGCTTTTCGACTTTAAGGCAGTACGTACAGATACCGTGCTTGAAAGCAATATCGAACCAACCATTATGGGGCCACAGCTCGCCCTAAGTGAAGACATCGATACCAATCTAAATTTGATTCGCCAGCGCTATCATCAACCCTCTTTAGTCATCGAAATGCATGAAGTTGGAAAGAAGTCACATCAACCATTAGCAGTTATTTATGATAAAGACTTAGTCAAACCTGAGACTCTAAAACTGATTAAACAAGGCTTAAAAAAATTAAATAGCGATGTTATATTGTCCAGTGCTGAACTGGTTCGCTTTCTAAATGTGAAAAAACGTTCCCTTCTCCCGACCATGCTTCAGACCGAGCGGACAGATCGTATTACCTACAATCTATCTGGCGGGAAGATCATTCTTCTGCTTGATGGAGATTCATTAGTTATCCTTGCGCCAGCTGTTTTTTTCGATTTTATGACCTCCATGGAAGATAATTACCATCCTTATTGGGTAACCAAGTTTGCCGAGATCCTTCGTTATATTGGCCTTGTTACCTGCATCATCTTTCCCGGATTATATGTGGCTATTGCTTCGTATAACCCAGAGGTATTTCGAGCGGAACTAGCCTTATCCGTCGCTGGCTCGCGAATAGGTGTGCCTTATCCCTCTTATGTGGAGGTTTTGTTTATGTTAGTCGTTATGGAATTATTAACAGAAGCCAGCATTCGTTTACCAAAGGCAGTTAGTGCTACGGCGACAACCGTTGGCGGTTTAATTTTAGGAACAGCAGCCACAGATGCTGCGCTTACCTCCAATATTATGATTATTATCGTCTCGGCTGTGGCAATTTCGACTTTTGTTATTCCGATTAACGAAATGAGCTTTTCGATCCGGGTTTCTAAATACATTATCTTATTATTTGCGACCTTTGGAGGGATGGCTGGTTTAATGCTTAGTTTTATAGGATTTATTATGCTTTTATCAAACAAACGTAGTTTTGGGGAGCCTTATTTTAAAATGTTTATTCAAGCGAAAGAAAAGGAAACAAGCGGGAAAACATCATGAATCGATATTATTATTATCTTATCTTCGTTAATTTGGTGGCCAATATGATTTCAACTGTCCCTAGGATCTTTTTCATTCATAAGACAAGCGGCACTCTTAGTTCTCTACTGCTTGCCATTCCAGTAGGTTTGGTTTCTGTATATCTGTTTATCCGTTTTTTTAATTTTTTTCAAGGAAAGGACCTTTCAGAGTTATTAAAGAAGTATTTCTCTAAGTGGTTCTATCTTCCCGTCTTAAGCCTTTTAGCCATAAATTGGTTTGCAGCAGGATTAATCACATTAATCAATTTTACATTTATGATTAAACGATTTTTAACACCAGATATGTCACTTCTACTTATTGCATCGCTTTTTTTAATTTTTATTTCATATGGTGTATTAATGAAAACAAAAAGCGTTTTATATACGATTGAAACAGTGCTTATTTTCTCCATTCCCCTAATAACCTTTATTTTTTTCAAGGCATACAGTAATCCAAATTTCGTGTGGGACTTTGTTAAAGTAGCGATAATGTATAGTAATCACTGGCCTAGCTATAGTAGCTTTTCCGCAGCCTTGTATTGTTTCCTAGGCATTGCCAATCTCATTGTGTTTAATCGTGCCTTTCCGAAAATAAAATTCCAGCTTTCCTGGAAATCAATGCTATTTATCGGAATTGTAGGAGGTATTATCGTTATGTCTAGTTATATCCTTCCGATTGGACTTAATGGCTTTGAAAAAATTGAAAATCTTGTCTATCCTGCGATCACAACGAGCGATACACTTCGCATGAAATTTGGTGTGATTGAAAGAGTGCTCTTTCTATTCTTTATGTTTTTCCTAGCGCTAACTTTTATTAGCCTTCTCATTCACTGGCATGTAGCCGTGGAATTATGTAAGAACATTCTTTGGCTAGAAAATTTTAAATGGAAGAAAACGAATCTTACTCCTTTTATCTTTATTGGGACCTTTTGGGCCGTCACCATGTTTTTAACATTCCATTTAAATGAATATACATTATTAGTCTACACAAATTACTTTTTTAATTGTCTTCCCCCTTTTTTCTTACTCACGTTTATTCTATTTTGGTTCATTCGAAGGAGGGCAAAGGCAGCATGAAAAGACTTCTGAAAAAATATATGGTGTTGATTCTGTCGGTACTATTTTTCACTTCACTCCTTTCGAGCTGCGCCTTTAAGGATATTGATAAAAGAATTTTTGTACAAGGCATTTCGATTGATTACACAGGGAAAGAAGATAAACCATATAAGATCACTTTGAAATTAGCTATACCTACTGGCTCTCTCAAAGAAGCGGAAGGCAATAAATATGGCTATCTGTCTAGGGAAGATTCTAGCTTAGCAGGAGCCATCCGTTTTCTGAAAACATACGCTGACAAAGAGCCTGATTTTGGTCATGGGAAAATTATTTTATTAGGAGAAGAGTTATTAGAGCACAATATTGAGGATGTAATGGATTTTTTTTATAGGAGAAGAGATATTCAAATGATTTCCTGGGTAGCTGTTGGGAATCCAACCGCTGAGGATGTGTTAAAAACAGAGCCTGTTTCTGAAATGGCAGCATCCAATCTTTTGACAAATCTTTTTTCAAAAAATGGCGTGGAAAGTGCTTATACGATATCCACCTTTCTATTTGAGATGAAAAGGGAATTTTCCGAACCGGGAATTGATCCAATCTTACCAGTAATTCAGACCAACAAAGAAAAGTCAAAGGTAAAGGTAAATAAGTCAGTTGTACTAAAAAACAATCATAACGATTTACATCTTTCAAGCAAATACACACAATCCTTTAATGTACTTACAAATAGAATTAATAAATATGATCTTCGGGTGAGAGAAGAGGATGTTCACTTTCTTGTAGCGATTGATTCAATTAAGGTAAAATACAAAATTGATACATCCGAGGAAATACCTGTCATCAAAATGAATGTCAAACAAGCAGGAATTATTGAAGAATCCTTTGAAGAAATGTCAGCTTCACAGTTAGATCATTACGGTGATCTTGCAAGCAAAGCAGCTAAAAAAAATATCGTCAGCTTTTTAAAGCTTCTCCAAGAAGAAGATGCTGATCCATTAGGATTTGGCCTGCGTTATCGTGCTACAAGGATTCATAATCGTGATACGTACGAAGAATGGAAAGAGCTCTATCCAAAGGTAAAATTTGATGTTCGAGTAAAAACAGCTATCAAGAGTACGGGGACGATTGAATAAACTTAAAAAAAGCGCAAGCGCCTTGCTCTAGGAAGAAAGACTAAATTCGCGCCGTCCTGGCGGCAGACTCAAACGCGACGTCCTGTCGCTTCGTCTGCACTAGTACATCCTGTACGTCGCAACGCCGATGGCGCCTAGGGCTAGACACCAACAGTTACCCACAAGCTAGACTTTTATATATCCCTTCAATCAAAAAGATGAAGACTCCTTTCACTCTTCATCTTTTTTCCTTTCAGATCTATTCTGTTGATAATTCCTTTCCCTTTTCACCCAAAAGCATGGCGGTCACAGCAAAGCCAAGCCCTGCTAACACAATTAACAGGATAAAAACTTGATGCAAGCTTGCTTCTAACTCGGCACCCTGCAATTGATCACTTAACCAAAGCCCAGAGACGGCAATCCCGATGGTTTGTCCTAAAGTACGGAATAAATTATTAGAGCCCATGGCAGCACCACGCATACTCCACCCTACAGATGATTGAACGACAACAGTAAACAAGGTGGTTGATAAACCAAAACCAAGTCCTAAAGTGGCGGTTATAAGCATCATCCATACTAGACTTGTACCAGTTTGCAATAAACTCATCCCAATACATCCTATAATGACAAACACCATACCAATCAAGGCAATCCGCCCAACCTCCATTTTCTTCACCCATTTCCCGACAAGCATCGCTCCTAAAGGCCAAGTTAATGATTGCGGCAACATCGCTATCCCAGATAAAGTAGCATTAAGGCCTGTTACCCCTTGAACCCATAATGGAATATAAAAGGTAACCGCGATTAAAATAAAGCCGATTAAAAAGCTGGCCCCGTTCGAGACAACGATCAAGCGATTTTTAAACAAAGACAATGGCAGCATCGGTTCTTTCCCTTTAGATTCAATCCAGATAAAAAGAAGAAGGCTAATCAAAGCAATCGCAAACATCACCGTGATGCTTCCTGTCAATTGCCGCTCCTCTTTCCATAAATTCAATGCATATAGAAATGAAGTCATACAGACTGCAAAGGTTAAAATTCCTGCATAATCGATCGTGCGCTTTTTCTTTTCTATTTGTTCATGTAATGAGGTTCCAATCAAAAATAACGCAATAATCCCAAAGGGGAGGTTCATAAAGAAGATCCAATGCCATGAAATAGAATCTACAATAAAGCCGCCAACTAAAGGCCCTAGAATTCCGGAGATTCCCCACACACTGCTAATCAATCCTTGAATTTTCGCCCGCATTTCATAAGCAAAGACATCACCAATAATCGTCATGGGAATCGTTGTCAATGCTCCTGCGCCCAGTCCTTGAATGACTCGATAGACAACAAGCTGTTGCATTGACTGAGATAGACCTGAAAGCACTGAACCCAACAAAAAGATAAGCACCCCAAGAGCAAACATTCGCTTTCTGCCGTATAAATCCGCCATTTTACCAAAAATCGGTGTACTAATGACCGTCGCCAGTAAATAAACCGATATCACCCACGTATATAAATGACTGCCACCTAAATCTCCAACAATTTTAGGCATAGCTGTACTTACGATCGTTCCTTCAATCGCAGTTAAAAAAGTTGCAATTAATAAACCGGCCACAACGTACTTTTGTTTTGTTTCCTTTTTCACGATTCTCTCCCTACCATTCTATGAAAATTGCCAGACGCCACGAACTGTGACCGCGACCATTTGATTGGTCGATTTTCCCTTTAATCTTTAGTATACCTGAAAGTAGCAGGGATAAGAAAAAAATCAATACAAAAACTTACATCATCCATTATTTACGAAAAATGAGACTACCTACATAAGTAAGTAATTTTTAGCGGAAAATGATACAATAAAAGATAATCAAACTTTGGTTCGGGGTGAATGCAGTGTCAATACCTAATGAAAATCGACTTTACACGTATGCCGATTATTTATCGTGGCCAGAAGAGGAGAGAATCGAGATTATAGAAGGGATCCCCTATTTTCAAGCCGCTCCTTCGAGAGTTCATCAAGAAATATTATCTGAATTACATCGACAAATTTCCAATTTTTTAGTAGGAAAGGACTGCAAGGTGTATCCTGCTCCATTCCATGTTGTATTAGACCTTGACGAGGAAATGGAAGATGAGAAAGACCAAAAGAATGTGTTTGAACCGGACATTACGATTATATGCGATCAGTCAAAACTAGATGATTACGGCTGTAAGGGAAGTCCAGATTTGATTATTGAGATCATCTCCCCTTCAACCGCGAGAAGAGATAAAATTGAGAAATTTAATAAATACGAACAGGCGAAAGTAAGAGAATACTGGATTGTTGAACCTCAAGAAAAAATAGTAAGTGCGTTTACTTTACAACCAAATCAAAGATATGGCCGCCCAGATTTATATACTGATGAAGATTTGATTAAAGTCTCCATTTTTGAAGATTTAACGATTGACTTACGGATGGTTTTTTCCTAACGATTGAAGAACACTCTAAGCTCGCGAGCGTTCTTCTCTTTTTTTATGAGCTTACCATCACACCGCCATTCACATGCAGGACCTGCCCTGATACAAAGCTTGCTTCATCTGAAGCTAGATAGACATAAGCTGGAGCTAATTCGACAGGCTGTCCTGCTCTTTTCATCGGGGCGTCAAGTCCAAATTTCATAATATCTTTATCAGAAAAGCTTGCTGGAATAAGTGGTGTCCAAACCGAACCAGGAGCAACAGCATTCACGCGAATTTGTTGATTGGCAAGTGAAAGGGATAACGAACGTGTCAATGTCACAATTGCCCCTTTCGTCGCGCTATAGTCTATCAGCTTTTTATGCCCTTCGTACGCTGTAATCGAAGCCGTATTGATAATTGAACTTCCTGCTTTCATATAAGGAAGAACGGCTTTAATTAGATAGAAAAAAGCAAATATATTCGTTTGAAAAGTGAATTCCAGCTGTTCCTTCGTAATATCAAGAATACTTTTTTGAACATATTGTACCCCATGGTTATTCACCAAAATATCAATTTTCCCAAAAGCTTCAATTGTCTGCTGAACAACATGATCTGACATTTTCTCATCTTTTAAATCTCCGGAAATCAGCAGGCATTCCCCGCCAAGCTCGTGAATTCTTTGCTGAGTTTCTTTCGCATCACGATGCTCATTCAAATAGACAATTACTACCTTAGCTCCTTCTTTTACAAAGGCATAAGCAATGGCACGGCCAATTCCGCTATCTCCCCCTGTAATAATCGCTACCTTATTTTCTAATTTATTGGAGCCTTGTTCATCTGGATTCTCAGAAATCGGGCGGGGATGCATAAGATATTCCAGACCAGGCTGCAGCGATTGATGTTGAGGCGGGAAAGCAATTGGCTCATCTTTACACTTTTTATAAAATCCATAATACGGATAATTGGGAATCACACGACATCCTCCTCATATTTGATCTAGGTATCTTATGTGTAAAATCATTGCATGTGTCCTTAATCGGAAGAGTGTTAAAAAGTGAATCTTCTCAATAAGAGAAATCATCTTCCCTTCCACTCTCCATTATATTTTTTCAATTTAGGGAAACACTATGCTTACTTAGATATTCTAAAAGGAGGAGGAACTAACATGACATCTCCCAACCATAGTACATTAACGGCAAGCGAATTAAGCATTTTATTTGGATCCTATCTAGATGATACCTTAGCTATTTGTATGCTCTCTTATTTTAAAGAGCATGTGGAAGATCCAGACATGAAGGCTTGTGTGGAATATGCACTAGAATTATCGGAATTGCACGTTCGCTTTGATAAGGACATTTTTACAGAAGAAGGGATTCCTATTCCAGTCGGATTTACTGAGCAAGACGTAAATATTCATGCCCCAAGACTATATACCGATGATTTTATTCTCCATTATGTCCAAAACCTTGGGATTATGGGCTTAGGCGCATATAGCATGGGATTACCTAAGGCGATTCGGAAGGAATTACGTGACCATTTCACTCAATGTCTCCAGTCGTCGGCTGAATTATTTAACCGGACAACTGAACTTTCTATAGAAAAAGGGACTTATGTCCGGCCGCCATCTATTCCATATCCACAACAAAACCAATTTGCCCATAAGCAGCACTTTTTAGCGGGGTGGATAGGCGAACAAAGGCCACTTACGAGTATAGAAATTTCACTTCTATTTATGAATCTTTATCGTAATTCTTTAGGCGAGGCTTTATTGAGGGGATTTGCTCAAGTGGCTCAATCTAAAAACGTAAAAAAATATATGGTGAGAGGTGCTGAAATTTCACATCATTACTGTTCAGTATTCTCTAAGTTTTTATTGGATGATGATTTAGCCGCTCCAACGTATGGAAATTTTAATCCAACATCAACTACAGAACCGATTTTTTCAGATAAACTGCTTATGTATCACACATGTGCTTTAATTAATGCAGGGATGAGCTACTACGGAGGTAGTATGGGGGGGAGCCCAAGAAAGGATCTTGCCACCGCTTATGGTCGCTTGATTCTGGAAGCAGGCGAATACTCTGAGGATGGGGCAAAAATTATGATTGATAATGGTTGGATGGAAATCCCTCCTTCCGCCCCAGACCGCGCAAATTTAGCAAAGGGTTAAGATAATGTGGACGCAAAAGAAAAGTTATTTTGGAGTATTGCCCTCCCCGGCTTTGGACAATTATTAAATAGAAAATATGTAAAAGGTCTCTTATTTGTTGTACTGGAATTTATCGTGAACGTTAAATCTCAATTTAATGCAATGATCATCGCCAGTTTCCATGGTGATATTCAAAAAGCAATCGAATTAGCTGATTTCCAATGGCTTCTTTTCTATCCTTGTCTTTATTTTTTCGCTATGTGGGATGCTTTCAAAGATGGCGGTGGCGGAAAAGAACCATATTCATTTATGCCTTTTGTCTTTTCCGCTTACTTTGTTACGGTAGGGACAATCTATTCCACAAAGGTCACCATTTTCGGCTACTTACCTGGCCCGATATGGTTGCCGATTCTTAGTGTAATCCCTGGAGTACTAGTAGGACTAATCTTGAAAAAGCTCCTAACGAAATGGGGGGAGAGAAAAAATTAGTATATTTTCTCTTCCTCTTTATTTTGGTGGATTGACAAGAAAAAAACGATAGCTTTCACTATCGCTGTCCTAAACATTATGATGTGTTTCTTTTTTTGTTCAAAAAAAAGCTTACAATTGGATAACAAATAATACTTAATGGATAAACAATATAAAGAAGATTTTCAGAGATGGTTCGCAAATAAAGCGGTTGAACCCAATTTAATATCGCTTCTTTGATATCAGACCCATAGAAAAAAATATTTATACACATTGTAGCTGGGATTAACAGGACCATATATAAAATAGTGATCCCTACAATTTTCACCATGAACCACATCCTTCAATTTATCCTTTTAGAGGATATTCATTGACTAGTTATAAATTCGGGAGATATTGGGCAAAACGATGAATATACTTCCATCCCTTTTCTTGTTGCTTAGGAATTTATAAAATTCTGGTTTACGGTTGGGTTCTAACTTCGTGTTTCAACGTCCAGTTCCAGCGCCTAGCAAACTTTCGGTACCTGCTTGTGTAAATAACACCAGTTCACCTTTTTGGCTCACCTGTGTTTCACAGGAGTAAATCAGAACAGCGTTGTGACGTACAGGACATAGCTGTTCAATCCCTAAACAGGTGCTCGTGATTTTGTCCAGAAAGGAGATATTATGGAATCTGCAAAAATTAGTCCATTTCAATTATTCGTTCTAATTCTCCTTTTCGAACTTGGCAGTGCCTTACTATATCCACTCGGCATCACGGCGAAACAAGATGCATGGCTAGCGATTCTATTTGCCATGGTTGGAGGATTCGGTATTTTTTTTATTCATTATGCACTTTATCATTATTATCCTGATCAATTACCAACAACTTATACTCAGAGGATCCTTGGTAAATTTTTCGGGAAAATAGCAGCCTTTATCTACATGCTTTTTATTCTTTACCTCGCTGCTCGCGCACTTCGCGACTTCGGTGAAATGCTTGCTATTCTCGGTTATCCGCAGACTCCTCTTGTCATCAATCATTTTTTATTAATTCTGGTTGTCATCTATGCAGTCAGAAAAGGAATTGAAGTCATAGGAAGAGCAGGTGAAATTTTATTTACTCTTATTTATGTTTTAGCCATTTTTGGTTTCATCTTTATTATTGCTTCTGACCTCATTCATTTAAGTAATTTAAAACCGTTCTTAGAAGACGGTATTTTACCTGTTTTAAAAACGGCCTTTACACGGGTAGTGTTTTTCCCATTTGGGGAAGTATTTGTCTATGCCATGATCTTTCCTTATGTCAATCAACCGAAAAAAGTAAAAAAGGCCGGGATACTAGCTCTATTGCTGATTGGTATTAACTTAGCTATTAGCACCGCTATTAATATTAGTGTTCTTGGTTATACCAAAATTGAACGCACTCAATTTCCTTTACTCAATACCATTCAGGCAATTGAAATTGCGGAATTTTTACAGCGATTGGATATCTTTTTTATGTTATCTCTGATTATCCTTGGCTTTTTCAAGGTAGCTATTTATTTTTATGTTGTGATCATTGGCACCGCTGATTTATTTAAAATAAGGGAATCTGCAAAACTTGCTTTTCCCTTAGCGTTTGTTGTTATTTTTTTATCCATTGTTGTTGCTAATAATTCGTTGGAGCATATTGAGGAAGCAAAAAAGATTGCCTCTATCTATATCCAATTGCCATTCCAAGTTCTCATTCCAGCCTTGTTATTACTTATTGCTTTTTTTAAAAAGAGGAAAGGAAAGGGATGAAGAGCTACAATTGGCATTTTGATAGGAGCTAGAGCCAAAACAGTAAAAAAGCTCCATTTCATTTCTTTTACACAAATGAAATGGAGCTTTCTCTTAGTCATGTTCAATATATTTGAACGAAT
Organism: Bacillus sp. J14TS2; assembly: GCF_018333015.1. NCBI lineage: Bacteria > Bacillati > Bacillota > Bacilli > Caryophanales > Bacillaceae > Bacillus > Bacillus sp. J14TS2. Next base: position 19,742 of record NZ_BORE01000007.1, read on the forward strand.
TACTTCTTAAACCAGTTCCTGAAATCATTGCATCTACCTTTACCTCTACCTTCATTTCAGGAAAGTAGTGATCTTGCCAATCTCCCTTTATTTGTCGCCACTTTTTGGGATGGGATTGATACACTTTTTCTCCAAAACCAAAAATATCAGCTTGATATGCTTGAACCTCTGTAATTGTTGAATGAATCATACGTTTAATTTCCTTTTCTACTTTCTTCTCAATTTGATTACGGATATGTCGATCTTTAACGTTGATGGGTACGTTCACCTCTCCTAATTCTCCATGTGTCTGAATATCAAACTTTGCAACAGGTCGGTCCCCATCAAACTCAAGTTTCACCTTCGTTTTTTCTCGGACAACTTGAAATGAAATGGCCTCCATTTCCCCTTCCCATTCAATCGTAATATTGCTTGAATGGATTTTATCCATAACCCATGCCGTTCCCCGAGCCTGTTCATCATGAATCCACCCCAATAATTTTCCTTCTTTGAAGATCCCAAGACCGTTTGTACGAATAATCCCTTCTGGGTTCATTCTTTGTAGACTTTCAAGGGATTTCGCCGCTTCCCAATCACCGTAAATGGAAAAACTCGGAATAACTGGCTCTTTTCCAGTACTTGTTAAGGCATTTAAAATATCTCTAATTTTGACAGGCCATTGTTCTCCCCATTGTTGTTCAGAGAATTGCAGTGTTTTAATGACCTTATTTGCGGGAATTTTGTCAATCGGAGTCGTGATTTGCAACAGCTCGCTTGCTGTAGTTCCCCGAGCAATCACCACTTTAGATGAGTCACGAAATCGATCATCACGATCTAAACCATCCAAAATGCCATCGATTCCCTCTTCCCTAGCTAGTTCTTCTCCAATCACAACCAAATTAGCATGGGAATAAAATAAAACCCTTGAGATTTCATTCGCTGCACGGCGACTAACGTCTACCATGTTTTTTCCCGTAATCTGATAAACCGTGACAGTTGATCCTTCTTGTCCAGATCCTCCTTGGAGACCACCTGCAACATTGCTGGGATTGACAATTTGAAAGGTGCCTACATATTGGCCATCTTCCCCTTTATCTATCCCAATTGCTGACACAAAAGCAATATCAGTCAATTCTTTTTTATCCCAACAACCAGTCAGGAGACAGATTGATAAGATCAGGATGAAATATAGTTTTAGCTTATGAGTCATTGTTGTCACCTTTTCCAACATCTTTATTCCTTATTGATCGAGGTGCTGGAGGAGCAGGCTTCGGCATATTCCCTGCATGAATCTGTTTTCCCTTCATGATTAAATTGGCTTTTCTTCTTGTCGTCCATATCGGGATTCGAATCAGGGTATCCCCTAAATTCCCAATTGTAACAGGGGCCATTGGCGTCATATATGGCACACCAAAGGAACGTAAACTACATAAATGAATAGTAAGAAAAATAATACACAAAATCACCCCATATAATCCAAAGGTCGCAGCAGCTACCATAAATAAAAAACGAATGAGGCGTGCAGAAATGGCGATCGCGAAAGAGGGAGTTGCAAAATTCGCAATCGCAGTAATCGAAACAATAATTACCATAGCAGGGGAAACGATTCCTGCTTGGACGGCCGCTTGTCCAATCACAAGGGCTCCCACGATGGAGATGGCAGACCCAACAGCACGCGGCATTCGTACCCCCGCCTCCCGTAAGATTTCAAATGTAACCTCCATCATGATAGCTTCCACAAAAGCTGGGAATGGAACGGTTTCACGCTGTGCCGCGACAATAATTGCCAGCTGTGTCGGGATCATTTCCTGATGAAACGTCGTGCCAGCAATATAGACAGATGGCGCAATAATCGATAATAAAAATGTGATAATCCGCAAAAATCGCAAAGCGGTTGCAATGTCAAACCGAGCATAATAATCTTCTACGGATTGAAAAAATTGAATAAACACGGCTGGTGCTAGTAAAACAAAGGGAGTTCCATCGACAAAGATAGCTACTCTTCCTTCTAAAATATTCCCCGCTACCGAATCCGGCCTTTCTGTATGATAAATGGTTGGAAAGATTGTCCAGGCCTGATCTTCAATCAATTGTTCAATATAGCCGGATTCCAAAATGGCATCAATTTCAATTTCCTTTAACCGCTTTCGCACTTCAGTCACAATCTTCTCGTTGACAACACCATTTAGATACATGATTTCCACATTTGTTTTGGTTTGATTGCCGATTTTCATCGACTCTGTCCAAAGATTAGGGTTACGGATCCTCCTCCTGACAAGAGCAGTGTTCGTACGTAGCGATTCTGTAAATCCATCTCTTGGACCACGAACCGTCACCTGGCTTTCCGGTTCTTCAATCGAGCGCTTGTCGCCCCCTTGTGTTTCAATCGACATATATGTATGAATTCCATCAACAAGAACAATCGTATTCCCATCCATTAAATCTGTATATAACTGTTTCCATTGGTTCGACTTTTGAATAGAGCCCATAATGATAACTTTTTGAGTCAGTAACTGTAGAAATTCTGTAGGCTCTCTTACCGTCTTTATATTGGACTCTATGATCGACTCTACAATAAAATCATGGACCGAGGCATCATCAATAATCCCTTCTACATACACAATCGCCAATGATAGATTCGGCTCCCCCAACTCTAATTCCCTTATGACAATATCCGAACTGTCCCCTGTCTCTTTCTTTATTCTTTGCACTGTGTCAGATAAATGAGAACCTAAATGCTCCATATGGGATTTGTTGTGTGTATTTCCTGTATCCTTGTGTTTTTTCTTAAATAATGAAAACATGACAAAAAATCCCTTTCGTTTTCCTAATAGGATTCGTCAACTGTCCGTTTTTATACATCCTTCTATCCGCTCGTAAATTCTTCTATCCGCTCGTAAATTCTTCTATCCGCTCGTAAATTCTTCTATCCGCTCGTAAATTCTTCTATCCGCTCGTAAATTCTTCTATCCGCTCGTAAATTCTTCTATCCGCTCGTAAAAAAGCTGCCTCCGGGACGGGGCAGCCTTTTACGAGCAACTTATTAATTTGTACCTAATGATTTTTTAATTTTATAATCTTCTTTTTTCTCATTTAACCATGTTTGGTATTCTGTTTGCAGTTTTTGCTCAAATAGTGCGTCTTTAACTTCCTCTTTATGATCTTCTAATTTCGCCTCTTTAGCGTCTTTTTTATCAGTTACTTTGATGATGTGATAGCCATGTTCTGTTTTGACAGGATCACTAATTTCATCCACTTTCATAGAAAAGGCCTTGTCTTCAAATTCTTTGACCATTTTTCCTTTTCCAAAGAAGCCTAGTTCTCCACCAGATTCAGCATTTGATTCATCTGTTGAGTATTCTTTGGCTAATTCTGCGAAATCTTCTCCATCGTCAATCTTCTGTTTCACTTCTTTTGCTGTCTTCTCATCATCGACTAAAATATGACTAGCCTCTACTTGTTCTTCTTGGTCAAAGCTAGCTTTATTATCTTCAAAGTATTCCTTAATCTCATCATCGCTAATGTCGATCCGTGGTTCTAAGATCTTTTGAATTGATAAAAAACTCACAATATCCTTTTCAAGATCCTTTTTAGTCAGGCCTTGTTGTTGCAAGGCTGAATTAAAGGCTTCTTCGCCCCCACTCTGCTCAACATATTTATCCATTTCTTGATTGATTTCATCATCAGATATAGATACTTTTTCCTTCTTTGCTTCCATTTTTACAATTTCATCATTGATCATACCATCAAGAGTTTGCTCCCCATAGTTGTCCACAAGTTGCTCATACAGCTCGTCTTTTGTGATTTTGGCATCCCCAACATTCGCGACAATGTCTCTTTTCACAAAAGCCGTTGTAAAAATAACAGCAGCTCCAAGTATAATCAGGACAATCACAGAAATTGCAAACTTTTTGCTAGATGATTTTGGTTGTTGATGCTGGCTCATTTTCTTCCTCCTCTAATCCCTATTTTAATTTAGTTATATAGGCCATAATTATTTGTACAACCTTAGTCTACAAAACAAATGTGAACAAACTATTACGAAAAGCGCAAGTACCCGGTTAGCGAAATACAAACTTGACCAACGTCCAATCTGTTGACTTATCGTAGAAAAAACCGAAAGTTTGCTAATCGCTGCGCACTGGAGCTAACCCTATCCATATAATATATGAAAACGCTAAAAATTTCGATATCTATTTTTTAAATGGGAAGGTCAAAGTGAAAGTAGTTCCCTTTCCTTCCTCGCTTTTCACGTCAATTTGGCCATTATGCAACTGAACAAGCTGTTTGACAATCGATAGCCCAAGGCCAAACTCTCCATAGGGATTATTGGTTCTTGATACCATTGCCTTGTAAAATCGCTGCCAAATCTTCCTAATTTCGCGCGGATCCATCCCCTGTCCGTTATCTTCTATTTCAATAACAGTCTCGGTCTCGCCCATTTTTCCTCGTAACGTGATCGTCCCCTGTTCCGTAAACTGAATACTATTTTTTGTGATATTTATTAAAATTTGCGTTAAGCGATCATAATCAGCATACACCTGTGCATCATTCTCTACTTCTAATACAATCTTATCCTGCTTTTCTTCAGCTTGAATTTCCAGCTGATCGCGAATCACTTCCATCACTTCAGACAATAAAAGATTTTCCTTATGGAGTTTGATTTGATTCGAACGGATTTTTTCATAATCGAGGTTTTCATTTACCAATCTGATCAAACGCTTTGTTTCTTGACTTGCCATCAGCATAGCCCGCTTTTTTTCTGATTCAGGAATCATCTGATTGCGGATTCCATCAATCACACCGCGAATCGTTGTGAGCGGAGTCCTTAATTCATGAGAAACATCTGCCATAAATTGGCGGCGCCGATTTTCTAAACGTTCAATCTCTTCCATTGACCCCTCTAATTTTTCTACCATTTGATTAAAATCCTTTGACAGTTCCCCAATCTCATCAAAATCAGATGAAGGAATACGCACCGAATAATCACCATTTGCAATTAAAGAGGTAGCTTCCTGAAGCCGTTTAATTCTTCTTACATGAAAAGCCGATAAGATCCAACTTAAAAGCAAAGCAACAGCTACTGCCACCAATACTGTATAAAGCAAATATTGATTGATTTGTGAAATAATATCCCGTGTTCCTTTAATTGGAGATGCAAGCAGAATGCCACCGACAAATTGGCCCTGACGGAAGTAAGGTAACAACACAAAGGTCATCCCTTCGTTAAATCGTTTATAGTCTTGTTTCACTACAACCGTATAGCCATCTTGGATTTTCTGCCATTCTCCCGCTTCCAGCTTGATTCTCGCTCCCCTTCCTGTTGAATAGATAATCGCTGAGCTCGGATCAAATAAACTGTACTGGATATCACGCCCTGCGAGAACATGTCCATATTCTTGTAAAGTGGATTCGGAATCATAGTTTTGTTCAAGATCTGCCAAAACATTCTTCCCGTAGGCTGTAAGCTCATCCGTTTTATCTTGGTAAATTAAATTCTCAATAAAATGAGAGAACAGCAAGCTTAAAATAAGGATTGCAATCACAATCACACTGACATGACTCAAAAGCTGTTGATACAGATATTTCATTTTAATTTTCATAGCGATTCTCATTTGGAGGAGCTTCTCCAGTCTGTTTTTTGAGTTCATCCGCTGATTCTTCAAATTTATATCCTACACCCCAAACGGTTTTAAAAAAAGGTTGATCTGAAGAGCCTAATTTATTACGTAAGCGCTTGATATGAACATCTACGGTTCGATCATCTCCGTAAAAATCATAGCCCCATACTTTATCTAATAATTGTTCGCGTGAAAATACCTGTCTCGGATGCTGTAAAAAATGATAAAGCAAATCAAATTCCTTCGGTGTTAAATTGTTAACAGCCTTCCCGTCTAACAAGACTTCACGTGTATCCTTATTTACTTTGAAATGGGGTGTTTCGATCGTATGGCTGTTTACTCTTTTACTCGGCTGGCTTTGAGATCTGCGTGTTACAGCCCGAATTCTTGCCATTAAAGCAAGGGGGCTAAACGGCTTTGTCACATAATCATCGGCACCCATTTCTAAGCCCAATACTTGATCAGATTCAGTGTCTTTGGCTGTGAGCATAATAATCGGTACCGTTTTATTCGTTTCTCGAATTTTCCGGCAGATACTGATACCATCCATTCCTGGGAGCATCCAATCGATAATTAAGCAATCCCACTGTTCCTGCTCAGCACGTTCATACCCGACAATTCCATCTTGAATAAATTCCCCTTCAATTCCTTCTTTTAAAAAGAACATTTCAATCATAGAAGCGACATTTTCATTATCTTCAATGACTAATATCTTCAACTTGGGCACCCCCTTTATACTATATAAAAGTAAAGGAATTTTTACCGTTGTGCAAGCATCAAATAGGGGTAGCGTCGGTGGTGGACGGCAATCCTTTCTGTTAACAAGCCAGCATGAACAAAACACCCCTTGCTATTTACAAGAGGTGTAAGCATCTTTTCTAAATTGAAACCTCAATCAGGGGAGATTTTACATCCAGTTAAACTTAACTCTCAGGGTTTGCCGTTAAAGTAACAAAGAATGTCTTTTCCTTCCCGTCACGATAGACTTGGAGGGAGGCTTTATCGCCAACTTTAAGGTCTGTATATAAAAGCTTTCTTAGATCACTGGCATTTTCAATCTTATGGTCATTGATACTAACTAAAATATCCTCCATCTGTAAGCCAGCTTGGCCAGCGGCAGAATCGGGATCAACGGATGTGATAATCACGCCACTGTCAACGTCTTTCGGCAGTTTTTCTAAATATTGGGGCGCAACTTGCTCAAAGTCGACCATGCTAATTCCCATATAAGGACGTTCAATTTTTCCGTTTTTAATCATTTCTTCAATAAGCGGCTTTGCATCATTGATCGGAATCGCAAATCCTAGCCCTTCTACACCACTCTCGGCAATTTTCAAACTATTAATCCCAACTAATTCACCTTTTGTATTGACTAAGGCTCCACCGCTATTTCCTGGGTTGATTGCAGCATCAGTCTGAATGACATTTAATTCCCAATTCCCTGCAGAGGTTTGCACATCAATGGAACGATTCACCGCACTCACAATACCTTGTGTCACTGTCCGTGAAAACTCAAGTCCAAGTGGGTTTCCAATCGCCACAACTTGTTCACCTGCACGTAGCGTATCGGAATCACCGAAATCCATAACAGAATCAACTTTGCCACCATCTATTTTAAGGACAGCCAAATCAGTTAAAGCATCCGCCCCAATCAATTCAGCCTCCACCTTGTCTCCATTTTCTAGATTGACTTCAATTTGCTCAGAACCCTCAATTACATGGTTATTCGTCACGATAAAAGCGTCTTTACCCTCTTTTTTAAATATGACACCTGACCCTGATTTTTCCCCTTGACTTTCGTTCTGAGGAGCAAATGGATTTTCCTGTGCCTTACTCGTACTCACAATTCCGACAACTGCGTCTGATGCCTTTTCGACCATATCGGCAAGAGATGTCGTATTAGCCGAAAGTTGCTGAACATTTCCGGATGAATTTTGCTCTGTATTTGCCGTAGCTGTTGACACGGTATCCTCCTGAGGTTCAGAGTCTTTTAAAAGCGGTGTATTAAGAACAACAGCTAAAGTTAAGACCGAACCGATTACACCTGCACCTACAGTGGATACAACTCTCTTCACAGCCGTCCTTCCTTTCGTCCAACGTTTTTTAGGTTTTTCTGTGATATTACTGACTTCATATTCATCTTGATCCTTCATTTTGATTACCTCCCTGCGATTTATGGTACTTTTATCATAATCACAAGATATGAATAAACTATGAACGAAGCATGAACAGTTCATAAAGAAATGCGTAGGTGACTGTTTAGCGGTGTACAAATTTAAAGACTTCTGACGAGATATAGGAAACACGGTAAGGACGAAGGACGAACCGATGTTAACTTATCGTAGGAAGAAGACGTAAATTTGCTAGCCGCTATGAGCCGTAGCTAGACAAAGAAATGCGTAGGCGACTGTTCAGCGAAATGAAATAAGAAGAAGTTGTGAATTTTCTATCCATAAAAGCGTAAATGGCTGCATGAAGATAACAGCTAAGTCTTTCTAGTGATCATTCGGTTGTCTTCCTTATGTTTTTGGGTTATCACTAGCGAGAAAACCGTAGATGATATGATCCACATAATGGTCATAAAGCCACTCAGCCTCACGCAGGATCCCCTCTTTTTTAAAGCCAAGTTTTTCGGGGATTGCTCGGCTTTTCTTATTTCCAACTGCTACCCGAATTTCAATGCGGTTAAATTGGAGGACATGAAACGCATAATCCATCAGTGAGCGGACAACCCGATTCATAATCCCCTGCCCTTGAAAGTCCTTCCCTAACCAATAACCAATGTACGCTGTTTTATTTTCTGTATCCATTTCATTAAATCCTGATACTCCGATCAATTTCCCTCTATATAGAATAACCAGATTCATGGAAGTAAATTCGGCAAATCCCTGCTGACTTGATTCAATAAAAGCTTTGGAGTCTTGCTTACTTTTGATCCTGTCAATCCACGGTAACCATTCCCGTAAGTATTCTCTCGATTGATCGGTCAGCCAAAAGAGCTCTTCCACATCCTCCTCTTCTGCGATTCGCAAATAAAGCTCCTCATCCACAGGATGTACGAACATTAAATCACCTCATCTCTAAAATGCGTGTTCAAAAGGACAAGCCGGCGACTACGCTGACGTCAATCGCAAACGTTCGACACTAGTACGTTCTTATGTGGAAAGTTCAAGGCGGACATGCACAGGACGTGTCGGCAATTAGTCGAAGATCATTTATCCCGTTTACCAGATTTTTTGAACATCTTCTTAAAGTAAATTAGGATTCCACCGATCTGCCGGCATCACCCTTTAGTAACTCTTTTTCACTCCATTTTCCAAAACGATAATAGCAGAAGGCCACTATACTGCTAATTACAAAACTACTGCCTAATCCATAGGCAATTCCTCTCTCGCCAAAATATTGGGCAAACAACCAGGTTAATGGGAATCGTAAAACCCAAAAAGAAATAAGATTCAGTATCAGCACTTGAAAGGCGGCCCCAGAGGCGCGGACGACACCATTCCACACAAAATTAAAACCTAAAAATGGGAAGAAGAACGCAACCATTTTTATATAATCTGTGCCAAAACGAACAGATTCTGGCTCAGAAATAAATAAGCGAATCCCCCAACCACCAATCGCAAAAATCAGCAGTGCAATCAAAAGCATCGTGATGAGATTCAGAATGGTTGCATACAAAGTTATCTTATGTACTCGCCGCCATTTTCCAACTGCAATATTTTGACCAGCCATACTGTTAACAGCAGTTCCTAAAGCTTGTGCCGGCAGCATAATTATGCTCTCCAATCGTTGTGCCGCACCAAAGCCAGATACAGCATCATTTCCAAACGAAGTGACCACACTCATAATTGCTGCGGAGCCAGCGGAAATGACCGTCATTTGCAACCCAGATGGAAGACCTTGCCCAAGGATTATTTTTACCTCCTCTATTTTTGGAAAAGCAGGACGTGAAAACGGAATTTGCTTATGAGAAACACTTAAAAACACACCATATAGGAAGGCAATTCCTTGAGCAAAAATGGTCGCAATCGCCGCCCCTTCAATCCCCCAATCGAATACATAGATAAAGAGTGGATCTAAGAAAATATTTAATATTACAGCAATCACGACAAATCGCAACGGGGTTTTACTGTTTCCTAACGCTCGAAATACGGTTCCAATGAAATTATAGCCAAATAAAAAAAGGATTCCCAAAAAGTTTATCCGTAAATATCCTGTTGCTTCTCCTAACATCGATTCGGGTGTTCCTAATAAACGAAGTATCCACTCAGATGACAGATAGCCAATAATCCCAAGCATTACGGCCATGCTTCCTAATATGACAGTGAAGGCATTCGTATAGCTTTTTAAGCCTGCTGTATCATTCTTTCCCTTCAACTGAGATAAAATCGTCAATGTAGCATTATTGACACCAATGATAAAGGATAACACGGTAAAAATTACGGTACTGGATACCGCTACCGCTCCAAGCGCTGAAGCACCAAGCAAATTTCCAACCCACAAGCTATCAATTAATTGATAGGACACCTGAAGAAGATTGGTTAAAATAATCGGACCCGAAAATATCAGTAGCTGCTTTCCAATCGAACCCCTTGTAAAATTCTCTTGCTGCATATATATAAATTTCCTTTCCTTATTTTCTACTATTCTACCTTAAAAAGCCTTTATTGCTAGAACAAAAGGTCAAGCGCCTGTTTAACGACGTCCAAACTTTCTTAATAAGGATGAATGGCTAAATTCGCGCCGTCCTATCTCTTCATCTGCACTCATACATCCTTTACATCCCAACAATGTTCTGATCTAGTTTTATAGTCTCTCCAACCATAAAAAGCTCCGATTTCATTCGAAAAATCGGAGCTTTCCCTTTAGGCCAGTATGCCTTCTATTTTATCAAGGACATCAGCGGTTAATTCAAGCTCACTGCCTTTGATATTTGCTTCAATTTGTTCGGGTCTACTAGCCCCAACTAGCGCACTTGCTACCGTAGGTTGACGTAAAATCCAAGCAAGAGCTAATGCTGGTAAGGTGGTATCCAATTCCTTTGCCACTTCAGCTAATTCTCTTACCTTCCCTAGCACTTCCTCTGTCAGCATCCTTCTTACACCATTATTAATCTCATCATTCGCCGCACGACTTGTTTCAGGGATATCGCCACCAAGATATTTGCCCGTTAAAATCCCTTGAGCGAGCGGGGAAAATACCACTTGTCCAATCCCATATTTACTTGATACTGGTAATACTTCTTTTTCAATATAGCGATTTAGCATGTTGTAAACGGGTTGATTCACCACAATTCGATCAAGCAACTTTTTATCTGCAATGCCTACTGCTTCTTCGATTTGTGCTGCTGACCATTCACTGACGCCCGCATATAAAATTTTCCCTTGTCGAATTAAATCGTCGATCACACGAAGCGTTTCTTCTACAGGTGTTTCCGGATCATAACGATGACAATAGAAAATATCGACATAATCCAAATCCATACGTTTCAAGCTATTATGAACTTGCTCATATACATGCTTCCGCGACAGGCCGCGATCATTCGGTCTTTCTCCCATCGGCCAAAAAGCTTTTGTTGTAATGACATAAGATTCACGAGGAAATTCCTTCAATGCTTTAGATAGGACCTTTTCCCCTTCCCCTTGCTCGTAAACGTTTGCAGAATCAAAAAAGTTAATCCCTAAATCATACGCTTTATGTATCGTCTTTGTTGCCGTATCATCTTCCACCGATTTCCCATAGGTTAACCAGCTTCCAAGGCTAATCTCACTAACTTTTAAACCCGTTTTTCCCAGTCTACGATACTTCATTAGGATCTCTCCTTATTCATATTTTAAAAGTAACTTTACTTTTTTATCATTCCTTATTTTTTTAGGAGTGTCAAGCAATCATCCTTCCATTTCTTTTGACAATATTCGCTTTAATTCGCTCTCGTCCACACTTGTTATATGTTTTATTTCCTTAATATGATAAACTGGCTAAAAACCAACTTCTAGAGGAGAATAAAATGTCTACTTATCAGGTATTGTTTTTAGATATTGATGGAACGATTCTTAAACCCGACCATACGTATGATCCCTCAACAAAAGAGGCGATCGGGCAGGTACAAAAAAAGGGATTAGAAGTCTTTCTAGCCACTGGCAGGCCTCTACACGAAATTAGGGATTTGGCAATGGAACTGAATGTCCATTCTTTTATTGGCTATAATGGAGCTCTCGCACTTTATAAGGAGGAAGCTGCAGTCAATGAACCGATGAAGAAAGAAACGGTGTTACAATTTCTAGAGATCGCGAGAAAAAACGATCATGAGATGGTCTTATATACAAGCGAGAAAAACTATTTCACTAGCATCGATACACCTGTTGTCCAGCATTTTATTGAGATGTTTCAACTAAAACAAAATGAATTGTTTACCGAAGAAGTAGCTGATCAAATTCTAGGAGCTACTTTAATCAATCTAACAGCTGAAGACCAAAAGCTCTATCATTTCGACCCGACCTACCATCTTTCCCAAGTCAATGTGGAAGCGCTACTCCACTGTTATGATGTGATACGTGATCGGGTAAATAAAGGCGGCGCCATTCACAAAGTATTAGAAGTTTTAAAGATTCCAAAAGAGAATGCCATTGCCTTTGGGGATGGAATGAACGATAAAGAAATGCTGCAAGCTGTGGGAGAAGGCTTTGCAATGGGAAATGCTCATCCAGATCTCTATCAGTATGCCAAGCATAAGACAACCAGTGTGACTGAATCCGGTATCGCCAATGGTTTAAAAATACTCCATCTTATTGAGGAATGATGTTCATGTCGGCTATTCATTTTCATCCTGTCTGGGATCAGCAACTAACTGAAAAAGAAAAGGAATCCTATATTCAAGAAGCACAAACTCTTGTCATACCTGAGGAATCCTTTACAGTCAGCCCAATTATGACAAAATATAAACGCAATGGCGGGCTTGTGGCAACTGTTTTCCTGCACAATGGCTTTCCATATCCCTTACACTTGCATAAATTGTCCGTAAGGATCACAAATCAGCATAAAGAGACCATTGCTCAAGGAGACTTCTCTTCTTCACTAGAAATTAATCCTATGTCGTCACAACCATGGTCATTTGTCTTTTCTAAACAGATGGTAAATCTGACAAACGCCGATTTAACATATATAGCCATTGCTGTTTCAGAGGATGTGTAAAATTCCAGTAAAATGACACTGCGAGATAAATTGATGCCGACACGTACGGTGGAAGCTCGGTAGCACGGAAGTAAGTATATCTTCTACAAGTCGGCTCCTTAGAAAAGAACACCTGCCAAGGAAGCTTACCTTGTGTTTGAAACTACGTCACCTCAGAGGACAGTCGTTTAATTAAGGCCATGTTAACTACTAATGTTGATATTTGTCCATAAGGAAGAAGCTGGGACATAACTAAAATGTTAATCTCTAAAGACAAACAATGTATTACCTTAGCGAAGAAAATATACATAGACTCCTGCGGGAAGTGAGAGTTCGGCAAGACCCCGCCAAGCCTGAGAAAAGGCCTCCACTCGCCCGTGGAAAGCGAAGTATATTTCCGCAGCGGAGATATATGCACCCTAGTAGTTCGTTTTTTTCTTTGGTGAAAACACTTTTGTCCCAGCCTCTATTAAGCTTTCGTTCCCCATTAGTAGAATGAACTTAAATTTTTAAAACTTACGTTTCTGATAGGGGATGCCATCGCCATCTTCACAATAGGATTTGAGACTATAAAGGAAAATAGCCCAGTTGTAGTTACAGGAGCGATAAAATGGCGTTACTTCTTTCCAGTTCGTATGACGCAAAGTAATAAAAGACTTCCCCTTTTTCTCTAGAATATCAAAGGAAATAATCGTACCAATCCATTCCGGATCTGAATCTATACACTGCCAAACGACTTTTTGGTTAGTGATCAATTCCTCTATTCTCATTTTATTTACATCATTACTGCCAAATCGAAATTCATTAATAAAGCCAAGCTGATTATTAACAACGAGTTCATTGGTCCATATTTCCGACAGTCCTTCAGCAGTGGTTAAAGTTTTATACACCTTCAAAGCTGGAACATTTACGGTCTGCAAGTGCTCGATATTTACCATGCCCTACCTACTCCTTTCCAACTGCAATAATTTATGTTTAAGCTGATGATAGCACAGGATGAATATAATAATTTCTTTTAGATTGCTATATTGCAGTTATTACAAGTATTTGTTCAACTATCCTACCGGTTAGGTTAACAAGAATAAACAGAAAGTCTAGGTTTGGTATCCGTTTCGGTTACAGTAAACAGACACGATTTGACTAACATATTCTGTTAAGATTTTGAATATGATACACGTTGTTTTCCGTCGGATTTGGGTCGGTAATGAGTAAGCCCTTTGAATTCGCATAGGAACTAAATGCCCTCCACCAATCAGTGCATAGCACATTTGAGTCAGATATATCACCACCAATCGCTCCATCCAATTTTGCAGCCTGAATGCGTCCATGCGCCAGAGCAAATCATTTTCTGACGGTCACCGGCGACGAGTACGAGTACACATGCTTGGTCATTACTAATCCCAAGATATTTGGATTTTCCGCCACGTCAACAATAGTCTAATTGAAAGAAAAAAACCTAGTTGTTGTACAAAGGCCACTGAAAAACCATTGATTATGAGCAGTTACCGTTGATTGTAGCGGAAGGCGGCGACTCCTAGGGGATTAGCGTGACAGGTGAGATCCCGCAGGAGCGTATGCGACGAGGAAGCTCACCGCACGCCCCCCGGAAAGCGTCCGCCTAGAGCGGAAATCGACCGTTCCATAGAATTCCCTTTATTATCAGGACTTTTTCAGCGGCCTCGTTGTACACAGGGGGTTTAATTTTATCCCTTCTTATCTTTAAATTAGACGAATAAATCTCCAAAACTCCCATACCATTAGGTCGTGGGAGCTTTTTTGGTTCCCTTTTCCCTGCTCTCTTCGAAAAATATGTTTATGCCATTTTACAAAAGGGTATCAAACAGTTATCGAGACATATGGAGAGGATTATTACAAGAATAGTAGCCTAGGTTGATTACATGTGCTCTTATCCTTGCTAATCCATCCTCATACTGTTTTGGGAATTTTTCCTTTATTCCAGCTTTATTAGATAATAAAGAGCAGATGCAAAAAAATAGGAAGGGTGTCACAATCTTGAAGAAAAAGCTTGTTTTTCTTATTGCTATGGTTTCTATTATGCTAGCGCTTGCAGCATGTGGAACAAGTGAAAATGCTGATGGAGGTAGTAACGGCGGAAGTAATGACGGAGATGGTAATTCGAAAGGGAAGACCTATACAGTCGCCACAGATTCGAATTTCAAACCATTCGAATATCTCAATACAAAGACGGGAGACTTAGAGGGTTTTGATATTGACATGATCACAGAGATCGCCGACCGTGCGGGCTATGAAGTTGATTTTGAATCAATGGATTTTGATGGCCTTCTTGCAGGCATGCAAGGCGGACGCTATGAGATTGGCGTTGCCGGAATGTCTATCACACCTGAACGTGAGGAGACACTTGATTTCTCCATTCCATATTATGATTCTGGTATTATCTTAATGGTTCCAATTGATAGCGATATTGAGTCGATTGATGATGTGGACGGAAAGAAAGTTGGGTCTCGACAAGGCTCTACAAGTGAAAGCTACTTAGGCGAAAATACGGATGCCCAAGTGGAAGCATATCCTGAAATTGTCACAGCGTATATGAACTTAGCGAATGGCAAACTCGATGCTGTCCTATATGATGTTCCAAATGTTCAGTACTATATCGCCCAAGAAGGAGAAGGAAAATTAAAAACCACTGGTGAAATTCTTCAAGGAGAATCCTATGGAATCGCCTTTAAGAAAGGATCTGAATTGGTTGATGACTCCAATGAGGCGCTCGAGAGCATGATTGAAGATGGAACTTATGCGGAAATTTACGAGAAATATTTCGGTGAAAAACCTAGCGATGAATGGTTGGGCGAAGAATAGGTAAGACTTCATGCAGCCGGGAAGCTAGACCATAGGAGGTAGCTATGTTGAGCTGTGAATAAGGCGCCAAGCTAATTAAGAAAAGCGCAGACGCCCAGTTGTTGCCGTCCTGGCGCAACGCCTTTCTGATCAACTTCCTGTTGGTCTCAGTCGCAACAAGTTCCTTAACTTGTTGCGACTTTTTCACTCATGCAAAATACGTTTTCAAAGGGAGAGAAATAAAGAATGCTCGAAACAATCATGGACAGTCATTATATTCAAAGCCTCCCTATGCTTTTTAGAGGATTGCTTTGGACATTAATTATTACGATCATCGGTCTTATTCTTGGTTTTATTCTTGGAGCTTTAGCTGGTTTAGGCCGCTTATCAAAAAGCAGAATTCTCCGTGGCATTTGTGCCTTTTATGTGGAGGTTGTTCGTGGGACTCCTATTCTAGTGCAAATTTTATTTATTTATGTTGGACTTTCTGAAGATATAATTGGATTTAATATCGATAAAATTACAGCTTCTATCATTGCGATTACCATTAATGCTGGTGCATATATATCAGAAATCGTACGGGGTGCTGTGAAATCCATTGATAAAGGACAGCATGAAGCTGGGCGTTCAATCGGGTTAACAGCGAAACAAACGATGCGCTATATTATTTGGCCGCAAGCCTTTAAACGAATGATTCCTCCATTAGGAAATCAATTTATCATTAGTTTAAAAGACACTTCCCTTTTTTCTGTTATTGCCGTTGGAGAGCTTCTTTACATGGGAAAACAGTATTATAATGCGACCTTCTCCGCTTTCCAAACATTAATTATGGTTTGTATACTTTATCTTCTCATTACTATCCCTACCTCCTATTATTTACAAAGATTAGAAAGGAAGCTGGATGTCTAATATGATTACAGTAAATAATTTGCATAAAAGCTTTGGGAAATTGGAAGTATTAAAAGGAATCGATATGGAAATTGAAGAAAATGAAGTGGTTTGTGTTATCGGACCATCAGGTTCTGGAAAAAGTACCTTTCTTCGCTGCCTTAATTTATTAGAGGAAATTACATCGGGCGAAGTGATCATTGATGGCGAAAATATCGTCGATCCATCAGTAAACATTAATGATATTCGTTCCCAAGTTGGGATGGTCTTTCAGCATTTTAATCTTTTCCCCCATAAAACGGTATTAGAAAATATTATATTGGGTCCACAAAAGGTGAAGAGGATGTCCACATCAGATGCTGAGAAAATTGCTGAGCCTTTATTAGAGAAGGTTGGACTTTCTGATAAAGCCCAAGTCTTTCCTCAAAGCTTATCAGGTGGGCAAAAACAACGTGTCGCCATTGCTCGCGCATTAGCAATGAATCCAAAGGTTATGCTTTTTGATGAACCAACCTCTGCCTTAGACCCTGAATTGGTGGGCGATGTCCTACAAGTCATGAAGGACCTCGCAGAAGATGGAATGACCATGGTAGTCGTGACACATGAAATGGGCTTTGCACGCGAAGTTGGAGATCGTGTTGTATTTATGGATGAGGGCATTATCATGGAAAAAGGTAACCCAACCCAAATTTTTGACGATCCACAAAATGAACGTACACAAGAATTTTTAAGTAAAATATTGTAAAGAATGTGCCAAAATGCGGGGCGTCATCTAGGTTGATAATAGAGATTACTTTTTGTAAAATTTAATCTTTTACAATTGAGTTGGCTTTTTATATGCATTGTTTGTTATAATGTCTTTATATTGTGCAATCTATCTAAAGTGAGGGAAATACATTATGAACCAATTTTACAAACCAGGTGACACAGCACCCGTAACAGGTACTTATGTGGAAGCAGGTCATGGCGGCGGAAAAGTTAAAAATCCAGAACGCGTGGAGCTTCAACAAGGAGATAAACTTCCTGACCTAAAAGCTTATACTGTCACAATCGAACATAAAGGCGAAGAAAAAGTTAAAGATCGTCAACATGTTTGGACGTTAGAAAAATAAAAAGTGTTCTTTTGAACATAAAGCTGTCGAGAATGCTCGGCAGCTTTTTTATTTTGCACAAGAAAGCGTAAGCGTCTTGATGGCTAAATTCGCGACGTCCTGTTGCTTCTCTTGGGGTCGGGCGCTGGCCCATAATCTAGTTATCCACTAACCATAAGAAAAGCGCAAGGAGCCCACTACCTTCGACAAGCAAGTGTTCTGAGCCAATGGTGCCTTAAGCTACACTCAGTTCCAAAGCAATCCCAAGGAAAATTTTATACTTTCTCAACTCATCCGATAACCTTCCATTCTTCTATGCATACAGTAGACTTAGGGGGTGTGAAATGTGAATAAATCACTAACACTTGGGATAGCCATTTCCCTCATTTCACTTATTACCGGATTCCTGACCAATAATTGGTTTTTGGCTGTCAAGATTACAGGTATGACTGCTATTGTTTCTATTTTACTTGCTGGTATTTTTATGGGCGCCCCAATCAGACATCAAGAAAATAAATGGATTAAAAATTTGGTTTTCATCGCCATTCCTAATTTTATTCTTCTGACCATATTAATTAGCATTCGGACATTCATATCATTTTAAAAAATGTATCCGTTTTCAAATCATTACTCTGGTTCCCACAATTTATTGGCGTCCAAGTTCCGATTATCTTTGGATTACTTGCCCTCGATTGTGCTTTTTACTTAATTGGATCACGAGTACCTCCTTGCGTATGTTATAGTTTTTTGTAGCCGGTGCCGTATTTATTATGCTACTATTGAGACGGGAAAAGAAAAAACATCCTAGTATAAGGGAGAGCTTAATGTGTGGCAGGGACTCGTCATTCTCGGTATATTCAGTATTCTTTGGATCCTATACCGTCATAAAAGATACAAGAAAAAATATGTGGATTCGTCTCGAGAATTGATTATCAATTTGTTTTTTGTCTATCTCTTATCTGTCGTATTCCTGACCATGCAGCCATTCCATTGGAATATTCCATTCGGAATATGGGGTGGAAAAACAACCTATCATTATGATTTCAACCTCTTTTATGAATTAAAAAATATGTCCAATCCCAAACTACAAATGCTCTATTCACTTGGTAATATTGCTTTATTCATTCCTTTAGGGCTATTTACTCCCTTATTATTTCAGCATTGCCAGCGGTTATGGACGATCGTTTTGTTAGGATTTGCTTCCTCTTTAACCATCGAATTGATTCAAACCTTCTTTACAATGACAAGACGTGGAACCTTGGATGATTTAGTGTTTAATACTTCGGGAGCCGTGATTGGCTACAGCTTATACATCATTATAAAACTGGTTACTAAGAAAATCCCAATTTTGCTGCACACCGCAAAATAGTGATAAATACAATCCCTTAAAAAAAGAGCTTTTTAAAATAAAAGCTCTTTTTTAGATGGCAAAACGGCAAGCCTTGCTGGAATGTTTTCCTTCCAAGAAGGCCTATTGCTCATTTGGATACACTTTAGAGCAGGCGATTTGCAACGGCTATTAGCCGTTGACCCTTTTCAACGGCAATCTTGCATCTACAATAGCTGAATGGCTTTATTTATTGCCTCCGTTTTGCTCTATTAGCCGTTAGAAGGAGACTATTAGCCTTGGCGCTTATTCTATTAGCCAACGCAGGCACTCTATTTGCCGGTAAAGTCTTGCTATTAGCCGTTGCTCTCGTTCTATTAGCCGTTGACCCTTTTCAACGGCAATCTTGCATCTATAATAGCCGAATGGCTTTATTTATTGTCTCCGTTTTGCTCCATTAGCCGTCAGAAGCAGGCTATTAGCCTTGGCGCTTATTTTATTAGCCATCGCAGGCATTCTATTTGCCGGTAAAGTCTTGCTATTAGCCGTTGCTCTCGTTCTTTTAGCTGTTGACCCTTTTCAGCGACAATCTTGCATCTACAATAGCCGAATGGCTTTATTTATTGTCTCCGTTTTGCTCTATTAGCCGTTAGAAGCAGGCGCTTAGCCTATTAGTCATCGCAGGCACTCTATTTGCCGGTAAAGTCTTGTTATTAGCCGTTGCTCTCGTTCTATTAGCTGTTGCTTCGTTTCCTTCAAAGCAGGCTTAGTAGGTAATCTAATGATAATTCATATTTTCGATGTCTTCGTTCACCTCTAGTTGGCAAGTTTAAAGAGTTGAGCAGTTTGGATGCGGTATGAATAGAATCAACGCCAAAAAACTCACGAAATTCTCGATTGGTTATGGTTGTACGAATTAATAAGCGATAATCGATCAGTGATTGAATAAACGCTTTATCAGCTTTTTTACTACAAATGTGACATCTCCAGAAGCGTTTGAGTCTTTTAACAGAAAACTCCCCACATTCTTCACAGTAAATACCCGCATCATTTCACTTTATTCAGCCCATACTGACCTAATACGTCCGGTTCATCTGGTGTATGCAGCCGTAGTAAAAGCTCTGAGATTTTCACTAACTCATTATCACTCAAAATTGGCTTGGCATGTTTTTTTCCGACAAGTTCAAAACCAAATCTTAATGCTTGTGGTCGAATGACTGTTTCTAATACTTCCTTATAGTCGGGGTTTGGCAAAATAATGGATTTTGAATTGGTAATCACAACGAAGGCTTTGCATGGGAGAAAGGGGAAGGAGTACTTCTCCAACAATACTTTTAAAAAATATTGTTGGTTTTTTACTTGGACAATAGGATTCGGAAACGATTCTTCCACATTATTTAACTCTCGTATTAATTGTTTTGGGTCAAAAAACAATTTCCCTGCCATATGTTTTCCTTCAAAAATTAAAAGATAATATGGGGTTAAGATAAGTGTGTCAATTTGAAAAAAAGCTTCACTGGAGATGGGCAATCGAAGATCGTGAAAAATAAAGTGGTGTTTTTGTAGGGGAAGGTATTTCGCGTAGTAATCTAAAATCTGTTCGCCTCGATATCCGGCAGAGCGCCTACCTAATTCTTCCTTAACTTGGACCCTAGCTGGGTGGCCTTCTAAAAGTCTCTTTTGTAATGCCTCTAATATTAGTATCACAATTGGAACTGTTCTTTCCTTCTGTTTCACTTCATCACCTCTTTTTTGGTCTATATACATATTCTACTCTATACGCAAAAATCCTTCTCCCCTTTTATATAAAAGGGGAGAAGAACTCAAAGTTCAATTCTAATCGCTTGCCCATTTTTATCTTGGATATCAACGATGGTTAATCCTTGATAATTCTTTATTTCTTTTACGATTGGTTGAAGGTCCTTCCAATCTATTTGATCTAGGGAAAACGATGGAACGTCTGTTTTTTCTTGCTTTTGTTTTACTCTAGATTCGATCAGCTTCCACAATAGTTTTGTTGTCGCAAGCCGCCCCCCAGCTCTGAGAATAAAATAGGGCACGTGGAAAGTCCTAGGTTTTTGATTTTCTTGACCAATCGTGATTTTCAACATGAGCGCTCTTACTCAATCACGATTGAAACTTGTTCGCCATCGCCACTCGCAATATCGACAATCTGACCTTCTGCTTCATGCTCAATTGCTTCTAATATAAGATCCACATCAATTTTATCAATTCCCTCAACATATCTGGCAGATTCAGGGATTTTAGATGCTATACTTAATCCAGATTGTAAAACGGCCTTCACCAGCCGCAATGGCAAGTTCACATTTACTTTATCGTCTTCGTCTATGACGCGGATCTTTAAGGATTTACTTAAATAATCCGTGCGTTCCACTTTCGCTACCGACTCTTCTTTCTCTTGCAAAGCTTGAATCAAAGCTGTTGCCTCTTCTGAGTCTAATTTCCTTTCTTCCATCATCGCTAAGATTTTTTTGATTTCCTCTTTCATGCCAATCATCCCCCTCTTTTATTCATCCTTTAATCGTCGTAAAGCCTCTTCTGCGGTGATTTCGCCATTTTCTAGCATGGTGATCACCTGTTTTTCCTCTGTTTTACTTTTCGTTTCTTTCTTTTCGGGATAACCAAGAGCTGCAACCACATCGTTAAGTTTTCCACGGACAGTTGGGTAAGAAATACCTAATTCTTTTTCAACTTCTTTAATATTTCCTCGACTTTTCAAAAAGACCCCAATAAAGTGCAATTGTTCCGGCGTGAGTGATGCCCAGCTTGATAGCTCGAAGTCATTTTCAATTGTTGTATGGCAATGATCGCATTGTAATTTCGTAATCTTTAACTTATGTGAGCATACTGGGCAGTTTGTAATTAATGGATACCCCACACTTTCCCTCCTTTTATTTAATTTCTTAATATAATGTTAATACATATTAATTTTTAAATCAATATTTATTTAAAAATTAAATAACAAAATTAATTTATTGATCAACCAACCTAAAAAACTCTATTAGCCAAGTAAATTGGCCAACAGAGTTTTCCGTTTGAAAATATATTTTCTATTCTAACCTTACAGCTTCCTTCTGGGCGATCAGGCAAAGTTCAGCCGTTTTAAAGGCATGTGCCTGTGTCATTGCATTTTCAGTTCGATTTAAGCAATCTAAAATAAGTTCACCGAAGAAAGGAAAACCAACTTCGCCTTTTACTGAATAATGATAGGTACCTTCTTGATTCACGAGATAGACCTGGTTTCCTTCACGTTCACGGCCTACATCAATATATTTACGGATTTCAATATATCCATTTGTTCCAAGAATGATGGTTCTCCCATCTCCCCAGACTTCCGATCCGTCTGGAGTCAGCCAATCCACACGACAATAATGACTTGCCCCATTTTCGCCAACAATTATACAATCACCAAAGTCCTCTAATTCGGGGTAATCCTTATTCGCGTAATTTGCGACCTGACTGCGCACCACTTTTGCATCGGTATTGCCTGTATAAAACAAGAACTGTTCAATCTGATGGCTGCCGATATCACAAATAATGCCGCCATACTTCTCCTTTTCAAAAAACCATTCAGGTCGTGACGGTGCGCTCAGTCGATGTGGCGCTAGATTGGTCACTTGAATAACACGCCCAATCGCGCCTTGTTCAATTAACTCTCCGGCAAAAACAGCACTTTCTACATGGAGTCTTTCCGAATAATAGACCATATACTTCTGACCTGTTCGCTCAACTGCTGCCTTGGCATCCTCCAATTGCTCCAAGGTTGTAAAAGGCGTCTTATCCGTAAAATAATCCTTTCCACTATCCATAACACGAATACCAAGGGGCCCACGTTGATTAGGAATCGCTGCCGCTGCCACAAGCTTTACCTCAGGATCCTGGAAAATCTCTTCTTCACTTGTCGCCGCCTGAACATTTGGATAGGCTTCCAAAAACTTTTCAACCTTTTGTGGGTCAGGATCGTATACCCATTTTAAAGTTGCGCCTGCTTCCACTAGTCCATTACACATCCCATAAATATGCCCGTGATCAAGCGCCATCGCTGCCATCACAAATTCTCCTTCTGCAACGACACGATTGGGCTTACCCTTTGGCGCATAGTTCATTCCATCTTTTGACATATAGCTCCCTCCTTTCGCTTTTAATGCGTACCACTAACATCTAAAGTAACATCATCTGCTGACTGTTTACGAAACGTTGATGCGGCAATTTTCTCTTGTAATTTTTCATGATAAAGATCTTCATCGATCGGTAGGTCCACCCAGTCATCTAACCAGCTAGATAAGTATACACCATTTGAAATGGCCAAGCTTTTAATTCCTTCTTCACCTGGGGCTAATAGTTCCGCACCATTTAATATCGCATCCACCCAATTTTCCAAAATCCCTAAATGCTGATTATTTTTGCCACGTACCGGAATCTCCATTTTCCAGCACTCCGGTTCGCCAAAGCCGCCTCTAAACGTTTGATTGAATTCACGCTCAGATTGTCTTAGCCGCCAGAAGGTTAATTTTCCGTTCTCAATCACGAGCTTTCCACGATCACCTGCCACTTCAAAGCGGTTCGTACCAGGCGCTTCCCCTGTTGATGTTACAAATAAGCCTGTTGCTCCATTTTCATATTCAACATAAGCTGTCACATCGTCTTCCACTTCTATATCATGGTACTTTCCAAATCCACAGAACGAGCGAATCCTAGTTGGCATCATTCCGGTAATCCATTGCCATAAATCAAGTTGATGTGGAGACTGATTCAGCATCACACCGCCGCCTTCGCCCTTCCACGTAGCACGCCAGCCACCTGATTCATAATAGCTTTGCGCCCGATACCAATCGGTAATAATCCAGTTAGTTCGCTTAATCTCACCTAGTTCACCAGACTGAATGAGCTCACGCATTTTTTGATAAAGCGGATTTGTCCGTTGATTAAACATCATACTAAACACTTTTCCGCTTTTAGCAGCCGCCTCATTCATTAAGCGAACATTTTTCGTATAAACGCCCGCAGGCTTTTCGCATAGAACATGCCACCCTTTTTCAAAAGCCCTAATCGCTAGTGGTGGGTGCTCGTAATGTGGGGTCGCAATAATCACGCCATCGATCTCAGCTTCAGCAAAAAAATCATCAATCGTTAAAAAGCGTTTGACTCGATCCCCGAATTCTTCTCTGGCTTTAACCATTCGTTCTTCACGCACATCGCACACAGCTGTTAAGATAGCCCCGTCAATTTCACGATTGAACAAGCGTTTGGCGTGATTTGTCCCCATATTTCCCAGTCCAATTATTCCTACTTTTACGTTTGTCATGGTTAAAAGCCTCCCTTTATTTTCCTATTAAACCTGTACACATGATTCTGAATCTAACAACATCATTATTCCGAAAGGGCTGAAAAAAGCACTTCGATTTGCAGTTTAGATTTTTTCCTTCAATTTCATTAAGTTCTCTAAGCTTAAAGCTAGACTATCCAGTGGGTTTCCAGGACAAGAATCTTGTTCCACCGCATACCATTCTACTCCCGATTTCTCACCCCATTGCAAGATTGGAATAAAGTCAATTTTTCCTGTACCAATTTCGGCGAATGTTTCTTGTTCATCATCGGTCATATCCTTCAGATGGATAATTGGCATCCTATTCACATAAGGCTGGATAAAGGACAATGGATCCTGGCCGCCTTTTTTCACCCAATAGAGGTCAACTTCCGCCAAAACCTTGTTTTCTGCAACTGGCTCTAATAAGTATTCAAGCGCTGACATTCCATTTATTTCAGTTGAAAATTCAAAGGCATGATTATGATAGCTAATACGATAATCAGAAACTTGATGAGCCACATCATTTAATTTTTTTCGGACGATTTTATACCCTTCTTCTGTTTGATATTCCGCCGGTAAATATGGACAAACAATATCCTTCGTCCCGTATAAGTCCGCTTCCTTCACAACATTCTCCAAATCATTCTCTAAACGATCTAATGAAATATGCATTCCTGCTGTGCCAAGTTGATTGTCCTTTAGAGCATCCGCAACTTCTTGTGGGTCATAGCCTTGTGGCAAAGCTGAAATCTGTACACCTGCCCAGCCCATCTTTTTAATCTCTTGAAAAACAGGTGTGATTCCCTCCGCTAACTGTTCTCTTACTGTAAATAATTGTGCAGCAAATTTCTTTTCCATCTCTGTCACTCTCCTACTCTATGATTTTAATTTTTGTCTACGATATACAGAAGGTGTCATACCTACCCTTTGCTTGAAAAAACGGCTGAAGTGCGCCTGACTCTCAAAACCTGATTCTGTTGCTATTTCCACTAAGGTTCGATCCGGGTACATTTCAAGGTCAAATTTCACTTGATTTAAACGACATGTCATTACGTAATTCATCACTGTTGTACCCGTTACTTCCTTAAAAATTCTCGATAAATAAAACTTACTTAAATTCAATTCAGATGAAATATCTTCTAAACTTATACTCTTTTTAAAATGTGTCTGAATAAAATGAGCAATTTTTTCAACATGAAGCACCTTTTCGCTTTTCGGCATGGCTAGATGTTGATTTTCTTTTTTACTCAACTTATAAATTTGCATCAAAATCGTTAAGAGTAAAATCTTTAATTCTGCCTCTACTTCCGGCTTCATCATAAATGCGGAGTCTTCATTCATCAGATGATCCATTGTCTTCATCGATTGTAAGATCCGTTCTCTTTCTCCTTCATCTTGGCCGCGAAGCAAACAATTATTCATTTCTTTGAAGGGAGAGAGCAATTCTGGCATCCGCAGTTCCTCAATCACTGGATAAATCCAATCCGGAGAAAAATGCACCACGCTTCGTTCATACAAGGCAAATTTAGATGGATTAGCGCGATGGGCTGTTAAGCCATTCATAATAATAATATCTCCAGGCTGAAGATCATAAATGGAATGATGAATAAGATATTTACAATCCCCTTGATGAAAGAAATACACCTCAAACTGCGCGTGTGAGTGGAACGCAAAGTCCTGTTCTCCAATTGATTTCATTCGGTAATTCGGTCTTAACCATTCTTCCATCTTTCCACCTCTATGTATTCTGAAAGGGCTTACTTTATATACTAATGTTTTTTCAATGTTTTTCATTACCCCTGCATGCTCAAATTCGTACTATTATTGACTCAAATTGCTCTACAAATGTCAAATATGGGTAATTTACCCATCAAAAAAACAGCACATTATTCTGTACTCCATTGAGTAACAAAATAATGTGCTTATTTTTACTTACCGCCGATCACACCACAGACAATGCGATCGCCAGCATTTCCGGCAGGATCGGTCTTATAATCATCTTCTTTTTCATGAATAACAAGGGCACTTCCGTCCTCATCAAGCAAGGAGTTCTCTTCGTCATGCTTTAATGTCACATTTGGAGCCGTGATCATGACATTCACCGTACCATCGTCTTCAATTCCGATATTCGGTAAATCCCCTATGTGAAAACCTTTTGGATTTTCAAAGCCATGTTCTTTTTCACCTGTGTTAAAATGAGCACCTGCGGATGTAAAATCCGGTGCTTCACACACTCCAGTTTCATGAATATGAATCGCCTTTATCCCTGGCTCTACGTCTTTCGCCTGCAAGTGGATTTGTACTCCTTCTACTGTTTCCTTGAGGGCCGCTTTGCCAACTTCCTTTCCTTCAGAATTGATCATCTTTACATCAACATCTGCGTGGCCACTAACAGGAATAGCCTCCTCCTCTACTTGCGGCACCGCCTCTTCTCCACTACTACAAGCAGCTAATGTTATCCCCATAACTAGCAGGACACACAACAATTTTTTCACAGAAAAACCTCCTATTCTTAAAATCATTAGCATGATTGCCATACTGGAGATTTTTAAAACAGGAGGTCTTTCATTATTCTTACTCTACATTATAAATTACTTCCATTTCCCCCGTGTAATTGAAGGATAAATCAGCATTTACTTGGAGCTGCAAATCTTTTGGGATTTGTAGGTAGATAAAACGAACTTGCCTTATCGTGCCCTCAGTAAAGATATTTCTACTTTCTGTAAATTGGGAGAGAACCAAATCTCTTTCCACTGTAATCCCCTTAAATTCAAAAAACTCGCCAACTTCCTCAAGGTTTAATGTATCATCTGATAAGTTAAATTCAATCGACCTGATTTTGTCAGAGAAATCCAATGCTTGATAGATCACACTCGCAATATATTTCCCTTCAATCATGCCATCATTCTCTTGTTTTCTTTCTATAACAATCGGGACAGTTTCCTCCACTGTTTGTTGTAGATTTAACTCATTTCCCTCATATGGCTGCTGCCAAGTTTCTCGAATATACTCAGGATTAATATCAGCAAGCCGCCCATCATAGATCGCCTGTTCAAGCTCCATCGTTTTTTGGTCCAAGTTCTTATCCTGCACCCTTGGAATCTCCTCACTCGTTTTCGGCAAAAATTCATAGATAATGGGTGAGAGAATGAGAGCAGTCGCATAAATGATGATTAGAACTTTTACGATCTTTTTATTTTTAAAAATGCCCCCTTTACCTGTTGCTAGATTTCGGATCAGCTTCCAATACAAAAATCCAATAAGCAAAAGAGGAATAAGCAGTCCCCATAAAAGGATATTTATCATTTCCTCACCTCCAGTTTATTTGAGAGAAGAATAGCTGCCACAAAGAAAATTCCAGAGATGAGTAATACCTTCAACAAAAAGATCCAGAAATGAGTTTCCATCATAATAAAATCAAATACAGCCTTCATCTCTTCATCATAGCCACTTGTCACGGAGGCGATTATTACTCCTACACAGATTACAGGCAGCAAAAAGATAAAACTTCGATGAAATTGTATGATCATACCAAATATATAACCGAGTGCGGCAAACAGGAATCCATATAAGCTAATCGCACCGATAGAGAGGAGAAAATCAAGTGGTGACTGAAATAACTCTCCACCCATCATGACATCATCAGAAAAATAGCCAATGATCCTCACAATAAATCCACATAAGGTCGCAGAGATTCCTCCAATAAGACTAGCTGTTAGTAGAAATAGTACATTCGCCAAATGGCTGCTTAGTCGATTTCCTACAAAGACGTAATCGTCGTATCGAGTTGCTTTAGTGGTCGTAAAAATGGCTAGAGAAAATGTCCATAAGATGGTAAATATAACGACAATATCACCTGAATAATAGTTGAGCTCAACAGAAAGATCTCTACCGTGAAATCCAGATGACCCACTTCCTCCTGACGAAAAGAATATCGCTAAAACTTGTAAAATCACCAAGGTACCAAATGTCGTGAAAAAGGATTTACTTTTAAAAACAAATTGTTTCCAAACAACTTCAGAGAGACTCGTTTCGATTAAAGACATCATCGATCCCTCCCTTATCTCCGTTTGTTAAATAAATACAAAGGTCATTTGCTGACACAGGTGTTACTTCAATTCTTTCCTGCTTGACTGCACGAATCGTGGCTTCTGACCATTTATTCCGGATCACAGCATATCCAAGTCCTGGGCCGATTTCTTTTTCATACACGATTTCTTGTCCTTCAGTCCACCGAGCAATGGCCGACTTTTTCCCTTGAAGACCAATCGCCCATTCCTTCAAGTCAGAAATCGATGAATGCTGCAACACTTTTCCTTCGTGAATCAGCAACACATCCTCTAACAAGTCCTCTATTTCATTCAAATGATGGCTTGAGAGGATAATGGTCCGTGGATGTGCTACATAATCCTTAAGCAATGCCCGATAAAAATCCTTACGTACCGCAGCGTCCATCCCAGTCGTCGGTTCATCGTAAATCGTTAAGGCACATCGAGAAGAAAGTCCAAAAATCATATTGAAGGTACTTCTCATTCCTTTTGAAAGCTGCTCATAATAAGCCGTTTTTGATAAAGAGAAATACTCTAGCAATCGCCTCGCTAATTCAAGATTGAAATTGTCATAAAATCGCTCTCCTTCTTGCAAAATTTCATCCAATTGTAATGAGGGTGGAAAAGTCATTTGATCGTCGATCATAACGCTATTAGCGGAAACAAGTAAGCTGTTAAAAGGTCTGCTAGAAAACACTTTGATCTCGCCGGCAGATTCGTGAGTAAAACCAGCAATCATTTTTAACAGCGTAGTTTTTCCAACTCCGTTTCTACCGATTAGTCCGGTGATTTTCTCTCCTGCTATGGTAAAAGTTACATCCTCTAAGACTGACGTTCTCCCGTAATTTTTCACTAATTTTTTGCATTCAATCACATTCATTTCTGCTCCTCCTCTCCCCTGATGACCGCTTGAACCATCTGTAATAAGTCCTTCTCCTCTACTTCCAATCGCTTTGCTTCTAAAACTAGTTCATGAATAAGCCCCGTTAATGTCTCACTCTTTCGCTTCTTCAATATGGCTTTCTTCGCATTCTTTGTTACAAACATACCGAGTCCACGTTTTTTATATAAAATTTGCTCATCCACTAGCATGTTCAACCCCTTTGCGGCTGTCGCTGGATTAATCGTAAACATCTCTGCTAATTGATATTGTGAGTATACTTTCTCATCACTCTTGAACGTTTCTGCGATGATTTCATTTTCAAGCCATTCCGCAATCTGCACATAAATGGGTTTAGAGCCATCTTGGTGTAATAGCATCCAGGGACCTCCCTTCAAAATTAGTGCATTAGTGTTGTAATGTAGTATATAATATTTCTTATCTCTAGACAAGGAAGATATTGGATTTACTAAAAAAATCTTGCTGGTTATGGTACGATATAGTATATAAGAGGGCATTTTGCTTATCCGATCTTTAAAAAGATCATCTAGAAAGGAAGACCTTCATGAAACAAGATCAAATACTGGATATTCAACTCGTAAAAGAAATGAAAGTCGAGCTCACTCGATTTATGATGGCGTATCAATTCGCTTGTGATGAAATCAATACAAAAATTAATATATTATCAGATGAATTTAATTATCTCCATGACTACAACCCGATTGAACATGTAAAATCGCGGGTGAAGTCTCCTGAAAGTATTTTTAATAAAATAAGGCGAAAAGGATATCCATTTGCCCTCAATACTATTAAGGAGAATGTTCGCGACATTGCAGGGGTGCGGATTACTTGTTCGTTTATTTCAGATATTTATGTTTTAGCTGAGATGTTAGGCAAACAAAAGGATATTACCGTTATAGAATACAAGGATTATATTCAAAATCCCAAGCCCAATGGCTATCAAAGCTTACATCTTATTGTCCAAATTCCAATCTATATGACTGACCGCACAGAGCATACGTATGTCGAAATCCAAATTCGTACAATTGCGATGGACTTTTGGGCAAGCCTTGAACATAAAATTTACTATAAATATGATAAGGAAATTCCAGAACATCTGGCGAAGGAACTGCAGAGCACCGCATTTATTGCGGCAGATCTTGATAAAAAGATGGAGAAATTGCATAAAGAAGTTTCCTCTATCAAAAAGGAAAATGAAGATGATGGCGTATTATCCCGTTTAGAAGAAGACGTCATCACCAATATCCTCCCTAAAGTGCTGGATCAGTATAAAAGAAGTCTTGAAGACGGTTCATAACAATGAATGTTTTGGGATTGTTTTCCAAGGGGCCATCTACTATAATAAGAGCTAGTATCACGATTATCGGGATGTAGCTCAGCTTGGTAGAGCACTAGCATGGGGTGCTAGGGGTCGCAGGTTCAATTCCTGTCATCCCGATCACAAAGCTGTACTTTTAGATTGACATTTGTTACCATACTTCTAGCAGATAAAGTGAAACTTCATTCAGTGGGGGTTTTTACTGCCAGTTAATTCGGGATAAAGATATAGGATATCCTCTGAAGTGTGGGAAACATGAGGTCTTAGACGATTTTCATGAAGAACTGCATTTCTTTGAAAATGCAGTTCTTTTTATGTGTTTTGAGTCAATTTCATAATTATGGATCAAGAGATAAAACACGAACGTTATGGTGATTCAAATACTTATTGTAAACTTCACACCAGTTGATTGGAGCGGAAATCAACATTGTTCGGATTTTAATACTGAATTTTCTATTATGAAATTGATTCGTATTGAAAAAAGAATGGCATTTTTTATAGAAAAAACTAGATAACGATCACTTACGCCATGGCCTTCTATGATTTTTAAATTCATCTAGGAGTTGAGCAAAATGAAAGATACTTGGGGGCTTATCAATACTGGACATCAAGATGCAGCAATCAATATGGCATTGGATGAATGTCTCCTCCTTTGGCATAGCCAAGATCTGATTCCACCTGTTCTTCGTTTCTATGGTTGGTCAAAGCCCACTCTATCCATTGGTCATTTTCAAAAGGAAAGAACAATTCATTTTCCCGGTATTGAACAACACGGGTGCCAATTTGTCCGTCGTCTAACTGGAGGAAGTGCTGTGCTACATGATGATGAATGTACTTACAGCCTTGTTGTTTCTGAACGAAAACCCTATATAGAAGATTCGATTCGGAAAGCCTATCATGCATTGGCCCAAGGGATCTTTGCAGGATTTAAAGAATTAGGCATCCAAGCACAGTTTTCTATGCCTGAAGATCATTTTATAGAGGAACGGTCTGCTGTTTGTTTTGAAAGACCATCCGATTATGAAATGCTTGTCGATGGGAAGAAAATATCTGGCCATGCTCAGACAAGAAAAATGGGCGTTTTGATGCAACATGGTTCCTTACCTTTTACAATCGATCAAGACATGCTCTTTGATTTATTCGCCTTTTCAACAGAAGAGATGCGTGCCCGAAAAAGAAAGGCTTTTGCAAATAAGGCCATCTCTATGAATGAAGCGAGCAGAAGAAACATTACATACGATCAGGCAGTTGCTGCGTTTACAAAGGGATTCGAAACTGGATTGGACTTACAGTTTACCCCATTTGAACTCAGTGACTCCCAATGGGAAGAAGTACGGGCTCTAGCAGAATCAAAGTATCGTTCAGATGACTGGAATCTAAAATTTCAAAAGAAGGTGCAGGCATAATGGCAATCGATAAACAAGAATATATTAGAAAACCAGAATGGTTGAAAACAAAAATTAATACGAATGAATCTTATATGGGCTTAAAAAAGTTAATGCGCGGTCAACGTTTAAATACAGTCTGTGAAGAAGCGCGTTGTCCTAATATTCATGAGTGCTGGAGTGAGAGAAAAACAGCTACCTTTATGATCCTTGGAGATACATGCACAAGGGGATGCCGTTTTTGTGCAGTCAAAACGGGACTTCCAAATGAGCTAGATTGGGGCGAGCCAGAAAGAGTTGCCGATTCCGTAGAAATTATGGGCTTAAAGCATGTCGTGGTTACAGCGGTTGCCCGTGATGACTTAAATGATGGTGGAGCTGCTGTATTTGCCGAAACCGTTAGAGCGATCCGCCGGAAGAATCCTGGATGTACAATTGAAATCTTACCATCTGACATGAAGGGAGACTATGAAAGTCTTCACACCTTAATGTCCAGTGAACCAGAAATTTTCAACCATAATATCGAAACCGTGGAGCGCTTAACACCAAAGGTTCGTGCGAAAGCAACCTATCGTCGCTCACTCCAACTTTTACAGCGAGTAAAAGAAATCGCCCCAAAAACACCCACAAAATCAAGCATCATGGTGGGGCTTGGTGAAACCAAAGAAGAAATCATTCAAGCCATGGATGATCTTCGTGCTCACAATGTCGATATTATGACAATTGGCCAATACCTACAACCAACGAAAAAGCATCTAAATGTCGTTCGTTATTATCATCCTGACGAATTCGCTGAATTAAAGGAAATTGCTCTTTCCAAAGGCTTTAGCCATTGTGAATCCGGCCCACTTGTCCGCTCATCCTATCACGCAGATGAGCAAGTAGGTCAAGCCGCTGCTCAACGCCGCATCAACTATATGAAAGGCGTTGAAGAACAAGAAGAACAAGAAGTCGATTTTAATTTTTAATAGAAGAAATAGCGTTGCGCACTCATGGCGCAACGCTATTTTGACTTGCATCTTGCGTGGCGCAAGGTATGAAATTCTAAGCGCCAAAGCCGAACAACGCATTAAAGTATATGTAGAAATAAGAGTTCGGCAAAATCCCGAGAGGACCATGAAAAACGATGTATACTTCCGGTGTTGAGTATATGCGCCTTACTGGTTCGTTTTTTTGTAAAAGCCTAGCTTCTATTTCTTTTTCCCCATTTAAAATGCTATTTTCTCATTCAAAATGGATTCGGCCAAAGCAATATCTTTTATAAAATCCGTATATTCTTCACCATCTTCTATACACCAGCATACTCCCATAACCGTTTCCACATATAGGCATTGTCTTATAATCTTTTCAGGAATATGAAGTTCTTTTTCAAAAAAATGGATGATATGGTTTATTTTTTTGTATGTTGCTTCATCTTTTTCATCATCAAATTCATTTAATATAAAACGGGAAACATCAAAGACGGGATCACCTATTACACCTTTAGGATCGATGATTACATACTCACTATCCTTACCAAGGAGAATATTATCGTGATGAAAGTCTCCGTGAAGCAGTACCTTTTGCGAATACAAAGCAGAGAGCGATGAACATATCTCTCTTGCCTTTTTCATATGCCCATATAACTCTTGACAATCATTGCGTCTACTCATATAGTCTGTTATCCGATCGACCCACTCTATATAAGTCGGATATATGTCCTCCTGAGTGGGGGGAATATGTAATCCTTTATATAAAGAACAAAAAATAGCCAGTCTTTTATCGAGAGACTTCTCAGCCCTTAGTGGTTGCCCAGGCTGCACACGCTCTTCAAGAATGACGCCATTCTTAATATCATCTTTAAATACCCTACAAAATCTCTTGCCGTTATATTCAGACAGAGTATAAAATTCTTTAAATATCTCCCCGAAAGATGGATTGCCTATTTTAAGTACGGCATTTCCAAGGTTATCCGAATAACATTTAAAAACTAAGTTTGCAGAATATGAAGGAATGAATTGAAATGAGGTTAAATTCCACTTATCAGCATAAACTTCAATATCTCTCAAAACTTTATTGTGGAAATCCTCTCCAAAACGATTAATTATTTCTTCAGTCTCATTTTTTTTGAAACGAAAAGGGCTATCCATTCTAGTAAACCTCCCATTGATAAACTTCGATCTTTCTTAAATAATACCTGCTCCTTATCTACTATTTAATTAAAAAATCCGCTAGATATCCTCCTCTAGCGGATTTTTTTATGATTTCACTCTTAATCAAACATTTGATTAAATGTTTATTAAGCCTTTCTTACTAGACTAATGGAAAAAGAAAGACCAAGCCCAATTATAAAAGTGAAGATGCTGATGACAAGGGTTGTCCCACTTGCCATACCTGGATAGATAACAAATACGGAACCGACAATCATGCCAATAATGACCGCATATGTCATATGTGAAGAACGGGAGAGTAGATATTGGATCCCTTTACTACTCACCACAAAACCAACGATTACCCCAGCTCCAATCGTAATAATCAAGGGAATATTAAAAGTCGAAAGCGCATTGATCGCTGTTGAATACACACCTAATAACAGCAGAACAAAGGAGCCGCTAATTCCTGGCAAGAGCATCGCCATACTCGCTAACCACCCTGAAAAAAATAACCCGATCGTAGTAGACATGTTTAGTGTCGTAATGGGATCAACATCTTCTTGCGTTTTGAAAAATCCCAAGGAAGCAAGAAGTATCCCCATGATGACTAAAACAATATAATGCTTAGCTGAAAAGTTCTTTTTCACTTCTGCTTGTTTCATCAGATAAGGTAAAACACCCAACACAAGCCCCATGAAAAGAAACTGCGTGGGCTCTTTATGCTCCGACAGTAAATAATCGATCCCCTTACTGAGGACAATTATTGCTGTTCCCATTCCAAGTGCAAGCGGGAGCAAAAAGCCAATATGCTTTTTCCAATCTCGGCTAAAAAAACCGCTAATCGCTGATAATAACCGATCATAGATTCCAAGAACGAAAGCAACCGTCCCTCCGCTCACACCTGGTATTAAATCCGTTGTTCCCATAAGAAAGCCGCGAAATATATTTTTCCACTCCATCAATTTTAGAATCTCCTCTATTAAAATTCATACGCTTTATTATAGCATAGAGAGAAAAATTTTATTATACGAGAGTATTTTGTCTCTATACGACAGTATTTTTCATTATACGACAGTATTTTCCTGCATATGACAGTATCTCAATTTGAATCTGACTTTTTATCGATCTTTTTCTAATCGTGTGATAGAATAACAGCAATATCAAATGGAGGTGTTGTTGCCATTAATGTTAAATTTCCAGCAGAATCACTAGCACTTCAGGGATTAAAAGCAACATTAAATCGGTTATCTACAGATCATCCTCAGTATTCACTCATTTTCAGTAAATACCAGTCGAAAAAGGCAGGTATAGCTGGAGAGAAAAGAGTGGAGCAGATCTTCCGAACCCATTCTTTCCAGATGGAACATCGCATTTTCCACGATTTGTCTCTTCATACAAGTGCTAAATTCCAATTAGATACAACCTTTCTCACACAAGCCTTTGCCGTAATTTTTGAAGTGAAGAATATATCAGGAATTTTAACTTTCAAGGAAAATCCTCCGCAATTAATTCGCGAAAAATTTAGCGGCAAAGTAGATAGCTTTGAGAGCCCTGCCACCCAATTAGAACGGAATATGGCTTTACTCCGGGAATGGTTCCACCAGCAAAACATCCATCTCCCAGTTCTTGGTGTTATCGTTTTGGCTTATCCAAAGCAAATAGTCAAAGTGCCACCCCAAAATATAAAAATATTATTTCCTAATTTAATCCCACCCTATATTCATACTCTCTCGCATTATCAAAAAAAACTTGATATCCATATGCTTGATCTTCTAACGAACAAACTTTTAAAAAGCCATCAAGAGTATATTCCTCCACCTATTTGCGAAAACTACTCCATCCCAAAAGAGGATATTCAAACTGGCGTCATTTGTCCAACCTGCAAGTATATCGGCATGAACAAGATACCTCGGTCTTGGCATTGTCCTCAGTGCCGGAAAAATAATCCTTTGGCTCATATTCAAACCATACGCGAATGGTTTCTCATCATGGAGAAAGCGATAAAGAATCGAGATTGTCGAGCATTTTTACAAATTGATAACTTGAACACAGCCTCACGCATCTTAAAAAATATGAATCTAAATGCCACTGGTACATTTAAAGATCGAAGCTATCAAATGGATTTTTTGCATTAAGCTACCCCATTTTATACGAGAGTATTCTACTTTTATACGCGAGTATTTTCTATTATCCGAGAGTATTTTCTACTATGCGACAGTATTTCAACTTTATCCGAGAGTATTTTTTCTATTGAACATGCCTGCATTCTTATTTATGAGCTTGTTCATCCATTTGATAAGCTCCAGCATCTTCTCCATAATATTTGTCATATCGTTGTTTGAACTTACCAAAAAAGTGGGCGACAATTACTTTTAAGATTGCATAACCAGGAATACCAAGAATTACACCAACAACCCCAAATAAATTTCCTCCGACAAGTAATATGAACATGATGGTAATCGGATGAATTTTCATCGTATGCCCCATAATATTAGGTGAAATAAAGTGACCCTCCAAAAACTGAACTGCTGCCCATACGATTGCTAGCTTTACAAGCATAAATGGGGAGTCCACTAAAGCGATAATAATGGCTGGAGAAACAGCAATCATTGGTCCAAGGTAAGGAACAACACTTGTTACAGCAGCTACAATGGCTAATGTGATTGCATAATCCAAACCAATGATCAAATAGCCAATGTACAATAGGATACCGATACAAGTAGCAACGATAATTTGGCCACGTATATAAGACCCTACTTGTACATCTATATTTTTAAGGACCTGATCCGCATCATCTCTATATTTTGGTGGAATCAACTGCAAGTAATAGGTCTTGAATTTTGCGCTGTCCTTTAATAGGAAGAACAGAACAAACGGAAAGGTAAACAGTGCAACAAACACATGTGTCAGTGTGCTGGCTATGCTCAAGATACCTTCGTAAGCACCACCTAAATATCCACTGATTTTATTTGGCAAATCACTTAAGGTTGTTGTAACCCATTTGTATCCTTCATCATAATAAGGACCAATAAAGGAATGGTCGACCCAATCATTTATTTCTTCTCCCATCTGCTTCAAATAGATTGGAATGTCGACAATCAAATCATTAATCTGTTTTTCTATGGATGGGGCGACGAGGAAAACAAGACCGGTTATTAGTCCGCCGATCCCCAAAATAATAATGATAATTCCCCATATCCGCTTAATATGTAGTCTTTCTAGGAGATTGACAATCGGATTCATTATATAGTAAGCAATAAAGGCAAGAATAATCGGCGCTCCAATTGTTGATAATATGACAATCACCGGGTGGAAAATAAAGGAAATCTTATTGTAAATAAAAATAGTAATTCCAATGAAGATTAAGATAACCAAAGCGAAAATAAGATCGCGTCCGCCTAGGAATCTAATAAAACGGGTAGGCTGCTTCATAGGATGCACTCCTTTATAAGTTATTCTTTAATAATACAACCGCTTGATCAGATGGAACTTAGCATCCTTCCAGATCCATCGATGTAACGTTTAACTGTTCAAGGATACTCTTAGATGGATTTGCGAAGTTAGCTTCATTAAGCTCACATTTACCAAATTGTGATTTCGGAAAAGTACATTCTTAAAAATCGCTTATTTTCAAGTAAACACACGATAAACTTTACTTGCTTGGCTAAAAGTTTTTAGCCATTGTTATGATCATCTAGCCTAGGAATATGATTCATTATCTCACTCATTGTGAAGAAAATACAAGTGATATTTGGGGAAGTAACCGGTTCGTCCTGCTGAAAAAATATTAATCAGGACGTTTGGAGTGGGGGACCTATTGCCCGCCTGCCAATTCATAGTGATGTCACCATTTAGTGAAGCAAAGTGTTCACCTTCAGCAAGTCGGAACAGGGATGTTTCCTTCTTACGACTCTCCCATTCTACTTAGAGTAAAAAACACTCCTGGCCAAATTCCGACCAGGAGTGACTCATTAAGCCCACAGCCACTTCCAAATTTCTTTTGGTGTGGCATTTTTTCCATACATAAGGATACCCATTTTGAATATTTTTCCGGCTGCTTTCATTGCTAACCAAATAAATACAAATAGCACGACAATCGCAATGATGATTTCAAGCCACGGCCACTCTTCCAGCATAGCAAGACGAATTAATAGAACACCTGGTGTGGTAATCGGAATATAGGTCATCACTTTGGCAACCAAACCACTTGGATCCATTAAAATTGGCCCCATAAATATAAACGGAAGGAATGGCAACATCATCACAATTCCTTGAAAGTTACTTGTAGAGCTCATGTCTTCGACCGTTGCTCCCATCCCGACAAAAATAGCCGCGAATAAGAGGTAGCCGGCTAAAGCGATAAGCAAGAGCAGCGCCAATTCTGGTACAAATAAGTATTCTAGGATCGGAAAGTCAATCTTCCATAAAGCGATAGGAAGAAGAAATGCTAGCCAAACGGCTACTTGTGTAATCCCTAAAACGAAATAGCCAATGATTTTTCCTTGCATAAGATCTGTTGGTGTAACAGAAGACAAAATAATCTCCGCGACCTTTTCCTTTTTTTCCTGTGAAGCAGAGGTGAAAATCATCATCCCTGTGATCACAATCGAAAATAGGACAACGCCCGCTGCAATTCCAGGAACAAGATGCTTGAACGGATCCCCTTCTTCTTCAGATGATTCCCCATCTGTTTTTGAAGAATCCCCAGTATTCTCATGCTCGATCGGCTGCAATGAAACGCCCTTGCCAATGACTTCCAACTGTTGATCTGATAAATTCATTCGTTCCAATTGTAGTTGACGAAGTGGTGTTTCGATGATCGATGCTTCAAAAAGAAAACTTTCCTCCAGCTTGTCGTTTAAATAAACGGGGATTTCTCCTTCTTCTAGTGCCTTTTCTGTTAGAGCAATATAAGCTGTATGTTCATCTGCTTCTACTTTAGCCGCCATCTCCGCTTCAGTGACATCGGTCTGCTGTAACTCCCAATTTAACTCTGAGGAAGTAACCATTTCCTCTACTTGCCCGTAAACATCCAGTTCATCTAAAATAAATACTTGTGTCTGCTCTTCTTCCGAATTAAAAAGAGTAGGAATAAACGCAAATAACATAAAAATAATCGGTGTAATGATCAAAGAAATAATAAACGATTTATTTTTCATATTGCGTTTGATTTCCCATTTAGCCACCTTCCAGCTATTTCGCATAATGATCGCCCCCTTCCTGAAGATCTTGACCTACGTGTTGATCTGTTGCCACATCTATAAAAATTTCATGTAAGGATATTCGATCAATCGATAACTCTTGAATATTCAGATTTTCTGGAAGCTGTCTTAACCATGATGGAACATGTACTTCTGGAGTCAAGTAAAGCACCGCGACATCACCGGTTGATTCAACGCGTTGTACCTCTGCGAGTCGCTCCAATACTTGCACATCATTTTTTCCACGAATCGTACATTTAAAATTAGCGTATTGATTTTTTACATCTTCTAATGATCCATAAATCACCTTTTGCCCCCGATGGATCATAAATAAACGATCACAAACCTCTTCCACCATGTTCATTTGATGGGAAGATAATAAAATCGCTGTCCCCTGATTTGCCAATTCCTGAATTTCCTTTTTAAAAACCTCTTGGCTAACAGGATCCAATCCCGAGAAGGGTTCATCTAAAATCAGCAGTTCCGGCTCATGAATGATCGAACCGATAAATTGCACTTTTTGCCCCATTCCCTTTGATAATTCTTCAACAGAAACCTTTTCTTTTCCCTCAAGGCCGAGCTTCGCTAAATAGTCCATCGCCCGCTGTCTTGCTTTTTTCAAGGGGTAATCCTTTAGTTCCGCTAAATATAAAATCATATCCA
The DNA here is from genome assembly GCF_018333015.1 of Bacillus sp. J14TS2. Lineage (NCBI taxonomy): Bacteria > Bacillati > Bacillota > Bacilli > Caryophanales > Bacillaceae > Bacillus > Bacillus sp. J14TS2. The sequence goes on from NZ_BORE01000007.1 coordinate 59,616, forward strand.
TCACGTTCACATTCTTATAGAGCCCGCGTTCTTCTGGTAAATACCCAATTTTATGGCGAGGGATTTCACCAGTTGGCTGATTATGAAATTGCACCGTTCCCTCATCTGGATACATAATCCCCATAATATTTCGGATCGTTGTCGATTTCCCCGCTCCATTCGGTCCAAGAATGGCCATAATTTCTCCCTTATGCACTTGGAACGAGATGTTTTGAATAATTTGCGTTTGCTTAAAGGCTTTCCCTAATTGATCTACAGTTAAAATTGGCTCCATACCACACGTCCTTTCTATTCACTTACTCTTTACGAATGAAATGATCTAAAGTTTCAAGTATCCATCCTTAAATGGCTTTAAGTCACAGAGATCCCAATCATTTTGAGGAAAATTTTATTTTTCGACTCCTACTACAAAGCGACATAATCACCCAAATAGCTGTTGGGAGTCCGGTCGCTCCAGCTATCATATAGCTTAAGAGGTTAATTGCGGGGTCTGCATCTGTACCACCGACATATAACAAAAGAATAACGACAATGAATAAGGTAAGGATAGGTAGCATTTTTACTAAATTGACTAATCCCTTCCTCCCCTCTACCTGCCATTTGTTACTGTACGTGGTGATAATCGTCCAAGCTGCTGGAAGGGCGACTCCAGTAAGAATAACAGCCACTCCAAGAAGGATTGATTGTAAGCTGCCAGAACTGATCATCACAGCAACCCAAGCAAGAGCCGTTATGAGAACAAACGGGATAGCTAATTTGTTCATGGAATTACTTAAATTCTTATACTTTTCAGCTGTTGTATCTCGGTCGGTATAAATTGGTTGTGTACCAGGAAGTGCTCGAAATAAATGAATATTTGCTTCTGAGGCAATGTGCGACCATCCAGCAGATGAAAAAAATTCAAGGTATTCCTCTTCTTCATCCTTTTTTACTGAACGATAATCTATACTGTAGATATACTCCGCGCTTTCCCTTTTTTCCAAGGTATACCCCATAAACTTAAAGTCACTAACATGCCAACCCTTCAAAGAAAGCTGGCGTAATTTTTCCATGTCCTTATCCTCAGAAAAGGCCAGCCCACCTGACATAATATACTTGGTTTGTCTCATTCCCTAACCTCCTTCAAGCCAGTTTCCGCTAACCGCAGCATCCGTTTTCTAAGCTCCATATCTTCAGCTAATACTTCCCTGCCTTTTTCAGTAAGCAAGTATGTTTTACGTCTTGAATCCGAGCCATCATGTAAATAAATCCACTCTTGTTTTAATAGCTTTTTAATGATCGTATACATCGAAGCAGGCCCGATCGTCATGGCTCCATTTGTTGTCTCTTCAATTAAGCTCATAATAGCGTAGCCATGCCTTGGTTTTGTTAAGGCAGCCATAATATAAAACATTGAATCTGTTAAATGTTCCGTTTTTCCCAATCCATCACCTTCTATATCTCTTTCGGATATATCCAAAAATGATATATATCTAAAAGGAATATATCATAATGTGATATACATGTCTAGAGATAGAAAAGCGAAAGGCGCCCGTTTAGCGACGTACAAACTTTCATAGTAAGGATGAACAGCTAAAAACGCGATGTCGTGTCGCTTCGTCTGCACTAGTACATCCTGTACGTCGCAACGCCGATGGACTCGCTCCTGCCGATGGCGCTTGGAGCTAGACACCAACCACAATATAAACAGTTATCCACAAGCGTCAATTTTATAGTTCTCTAAGCAAAAAAAAAAGACACATCTCCTTAGAAATGTGCCTTCAAGCCTATATCATATCGATTCTTTTATTTTACGAATATAATTAAAGCGAATGAAGAGGAAGTACACCAATTGAACGATTGTAAAGGTTCCTAGTACCATTGCTGAGCTCTTAAATAAGTTAAAATCAAACATATGCTGCAGGGCTGTGAGCGCTACGGCACCATGAATCACTGCAACAATTATTGGAACAAAGAAGAGCAGAGCCAATTGAACTGTCAATATTTTCGAAAGCTCCCTATCCGTAAGTCCAAGCTTGCCAATCACAGAAAATTTCTGTTTCTCATCTCCTAAATCTGCATAGAGACGGAAATATAAGAAGCTTCCGGCAGCAACGAAAAAGACCGCGCCAATAAACAAGCCAATAAACAGAACCGCTCCATATGATTGGTTAACTATATGCCAACTATACCCTAGAGAAGTAAAACTAAATGTCCCGTTTGTATCAAACCCCTCCGTTCCTTCCACATCGAATCTTTTCATTAGTTTTTCGCCAATGTCAGCAGTGTCTTTCCAATCCTTCATATAAAAACCATAATAAGTGTTTGTTTCCACTGATTCAATTTTTTTAAAAAAGCTATCATTGACAACAAGATAATCCTCATAGGTCCCAATTAGATTCATCAGCTGAATATCAATTTGTTGAACCGTCTGTCCTTCAATCTGGTGACTAACTTTTTTAGGGATATCAGGCAGGTTATCAAAGGAATTTTGCGTATAAAGTAATACAGCATCAGTCCCTTCAAGCTTCACTTGCTTATCTGCCTGATCAGCGATCTTAGCCAACTGATTATATTCAGTTTGTGAAACAATCGCCCTTTCTAAGGATTCTCCATCTGGATTTTCGACAGTAGTATGTTTAATCGAGATACTCGCCCTTTTATAATTGGTTGAAGCTAATTCCTTGTCAATTTCTTGGATATGTTCTGCCTCATGCTTATTGTCTTCATATGAGACATAGTCAAACGCAAATGGCTGACTCTCTGTTATAGAAGTCACAAGCATAGACCTAAAGCCGACTAACGAGCCAATGGCCGAGAAAGCAACTGTCGATACGATGGCAACAAAGAAAAAGGCGCGTGCATTATCCTTCATACGATAGGCAAGGTCGGATAGGAGAACAATATTCGTCTTTTTCCAAAATATCGTCTTACGCTTCTTTAAACGATTAATCGTAAATACACTAAGTTGGGTAAACAGAAAATACGTTCCTATAACCACGAGGGTAGTAACGGGAATCATCGCAATAACAACTTGCCCTTCACGGACGATCAAAGCAATCGCATACCCAACTGCGAGTAGGAGAGCCGCCAAAATAGACAGAGTAACAGAGGCCTTTGGTTCTTTTTTCGGTGCTGAACTCCCTTTAATTAAATCAATTAATTTATTTCCTTTTAAAATAGAAACCGTAAAAAAGGAAATGACAATAAACAAAATTAAAAAGGCGCTAAATGTTAATAAGATCGCTTGCCATGGTAGATAAAAGGGCAAGGCTTGATCTAAATTTAAAATGCTTTGTGCAGCCATCAAAATCAATTTGGCAAAAACGAGCCCTACTACGATGCCAGAAACGGTTGCGAAAAATCCAATTAGCACATTTTCTAGAAAAACCATGCGACGCAGCTGCTGATTGGTCATCCCCAGCATCACCATTAAACCAAATTCCTTTTTTCGTGATTTCAAAAAGGCACTCATCGACACGAGCACGAAAATAAATGAGAATACATAAATAATCCCCTCAGCAAAATGCAATCCAACCGCTACATGTGGATTAATTTTCGATAATCCCGGATGAAAAGCGAAAATCGCATATACAAAGAAGACAAGCACAGAGAATAAGCTACTTAAAAAATAAGCTGCATAAATACGTTTATTGCGAAAAACATTGTTAAACGCGAATTGACGAAAGGTCACTTGCATCCCCTCCCAACAGCGATAACACGTCGATGATCTTTTGGAAAAAAGCTTGTCGATTCTCACCACGGTGAATTTCATTGAATAATGTACCGTCTTTGATAAACACAACTCTTTCCGTATAGCTAGCTGCAATCGGATCATGTGTAACCATCATCATGGTTGACTGATCATCCTTATTGATTCTCTCCATCATTTCCATTGCCGCTCTCGATGCCTTAGAATCTAAATTTCCCGTCGGTTCATCGGCAAGGACCATCTTCGGATTATGAATGATCGCTCTGGCGATCGCCGTTCTTTGTGCTTGTCCACCTGATATTTCATAGATACGCTTTTTTAAAATCGATGTAATCCCTAATTTCTCCGCGACAGCCGTTACAGCTTGTTCCATGTCCTTTACTTTGGCCCCATCTAATGTAAGCGGGAGAACAATGTTTTCCTCGACTGTTAAAGTGGGGAGTAGATTAAAGTCTTGGAAGATAAATCCCAATTGCTGGCGTCGAAAGAGAGCCAATTCATTATGCTTCATCCGCAAGGGATCTTTACCGTTCACGATCAGTGAGCCTGATGTCGGTTGGTCAATCGTCGCCACCATATTTAACAAGGTCGACTTCCCACTCCCTGAAGGACCCATAATCCCGACAAATTCCCCTTCCTCTATCGTCAAATCAATATCTGCTAATGCTTTATGGGCAACTTTGCCGTCATAGACCTTACTTAAATTTTTAATGTTTAAGATTTCCAAATTAAAAACCCCTTTCTCAACTAACTATAGTGTAAGAGAAACGGGCTCTTTCATACCATCGCTCTAGCTTTCATTTAGCTTACAATTATGTAAGAATTATCTATGAAATACTAGTTGTACACTCGTCCCTTCTCCCTGAACAGAGGAGAGTTCAATATCATGACCCAATTTTTCACAGACCTCTTTGACTAAATAGAGCCCCATACCTGTTGATTCACGATAAACCCGGCCATTTTCTCCTGTAAAAAAGGGATTGAACACTCGTTTTAAATCCGTTTTGGGGATGCCTACACCATAATCCTGCACCGTTACCATGATTGCACGCTTATGCTTCGCTTCATTGATGACCACCTTACGCCCTTTTCCAGTAGAATATTTCACTGCATTTGTAATCAATTGATTAAAGATAAATTCTAACCACTTTTCATCAGATTCCACAATTGTTTCGGAAACATGAATCTCTGGATACACATGATTTTTTATAAAAAGGCGTTTATTTTCTCGGACAGCTGCTTCAATGACTGATCGCAAAGACACAGGCTCTACTTGAAAATCTTGTTCAAACATTTCCAATCTTGCCGCATACAACACCATTTCTAAGCCCTTTTCTAACTTATCTGTTTCTTCACGAATGCTTTCTAACTGCTCGTCGTCATCATTTTCTTGGGTGATCAATTCAATGACGGATAAGGGTGTTTTCATCTGATGAACCCATTGATTAATAAACGTTAAGTGGTCATTTCGCCTTTTTTCTTGTTGATCAAGTTGATTCATATAGATACGATGTTGTCGTTTTAATAATTCACCTAATGCCTTGGCAAGGGGAGCCGTGTCTAATGTCTCAAAGGCTTCATTCATATGTTCCATCGGGTTCGACAACCTTTTATAAAACCTGCGATGAACAAGATAACGAAAAATAAGATAGAGCATGAGAATAAAGGTCGCTAAGAAAAGAGCATAAACATACAAGGTAAAATGCTGATAACCATCCATCCAAAACACGGTTAATAGAACAATGACTTGGAGCACGTTCATAAGGATAAGCAGGAAATGATCCCGAAAAAATAGCTTCATAATGAAGACTCCCAATTAGGAATAAGCCGATAGCCTGCACCTCTTACGGTTTCAATTGCCTCTATAATCCCCAACTCTTGTAGTTTTTTCCGAACTCTTGTAACATTGACATTCAACGTATTTTCATCAACAAAGGATTGGTCATCCCATAATTTTTCCAGAATCGCTTCACGGGAGGCGATTCGTGGTGAACGTTTCATTAACATTTCAAGCAAGACTGCTTCTTTCTTTGTTAGAGGCGCGTTTTTCCCATCTTTAGTGACTTCCATCCTCTCAACATATAAAACAAGCCCATCTAGTTCGACAGTCCGTTCTTTCACCTTCGGGGCATATTCCCCGTATGCCCGCCGTAAGCTACTTCGGATTTTCGCCATGACAATTTCATAATGAAAAGGCTTTGTAATAAAATCGTCCCCGCCATTTTCTAACGCCATCACTTGATCCATTTCTCCTGAACGCGCAGAAATAAAAAGAATCGGGCATGTGGAAATTTGCCGGATTTGCCTGCACCAATAAAAGCCATCAAAGCTTGGCAAGTTAATATCCAATAATACTAAGTCAGGTTGAATTTCTTTGAAAAAATCGAGAACTCTATCAAATTTTTCTGTTATGATTGCTTCAAAGCCGTACTTTTCTAAATGATTTTGCAGCAATTGAGCAATCTTAGGATCATCTTCTACAATTAAAATTTTTGCCATTTTCGACCATCCTTTTTATCCCGAATTAACTGGCAGTAAGACCCCCACTTCAAGAATTCGAGGTAAAAACGAGAATTGTAAGTGGGGAACAACTGAAAGTCAAATACCCGATTGGTTCAGGCCTGCAGGACGCAGGCTACAAAGGCGTTGCAACGTATAGGATGTACTAGTGCAGACGTAGCGATTGTCGTCGCGTTTGAGTCTGCCAACAAGATGTTGCGAATTTAGCCTTTGATCCTTAACCATTCAGTGGGGATGGAAAAAAACCCCACTGAATGAAGTTTCACTTTATTCTTTGGCAAGGACAACATAAATACTTAGTGGCCCTTCACCTGTGTTCTCAATGCTTAATATTTGCTGATTTTCACAATGGATCACATCTTTGACTGATATAACTTGTTCGTCTCCATCAATTGTGCACGTCCCAGTTCCTTCTATTGTGTACAAATAAACATGAGCGTTCGGATGCGGGTGAGGAGGTAACATCTGACCTGGCAAAAAATTCAAAACAAATGCTGTGCTTTTATCATTTTGATATAATATGTTTTTAGTGAAACGTGATTCTTGATAATCTTGAACTTCAGTTGCATTGCGAATATCCATCGTGCACACCCTTTCAAGGTTATTTTACTTTTATCATATCTTAATCAGTCAGGAGAATAAAACATGGAGCCTTATACACAGCAAGTTATAACGGTCATACAAGAGATCCCAGCTGGAGCTGTAGCCACTTATGGACAAATTGCTCGCCTAGCTGGCAACCCTCGTGCTGCCAGACAGGTTGCCAGAATTCTTCATTCTATGAGTCGAAAATATGATTTACCCTGGCAGCGCGTTGTCAATGCAAAGGGGGAAATTGTAATTGGAGATCCTGAAGCCGCCCATACACAAGCTTCTTTGCTTAGTGAAGAGGGCGTCGAGGTTTCTGGAAAGGGAAAAGTAAATTTATCAAAATACCAATGGAATGCTGAAGATCATAATCAGGATTGGCTCGAGGGGTGATGTCCATATATAATCAGAATAACCGATTATATATGGAGGTAATCAAAATAAAAATTGCAAACTATGTAAAGGAACCACTTTCACTTCTTGGGTTAAAAGCCGCTTTGTCAAGAATAGCTGGTCACCACTTTGCCTATTCCTTTTTAAAGACTAAGTGCTTAAATCTTGTATCAAATAGACTTCAAGCGCTATTTGCAAAAACGAACTAAATTTGATTGCATACAAGATTAAGAGTTCTATACAAGGAGGGATCTATACGGGATTAAACAGACTCCTTGCGTGTTTAAACCCTGCCTTACGGGTTTAATAACTCTTTATAAGGGTTTAATTTCACTTACGAGATTATCCCGACTCCTTATGCGTTTAAAACTTTTTATACGGGTTTAAATTTCTCCTATGGAATTACCCCCCTCTTTTTTATAAAAGCTAGAAATTCGGCACATAATTCCCAGGTTTTTCACATATTTGTTGAACTATACCCTTGAGAATTTCTGTTTTCATGAGAAGATGGGGGTAATGATTCTAGTTTGGAGGCTGTGAGTATGATGAGGATTCTCATTTACTTAATTGTGTTTTTTTCCTTTTTCGATCTCTTTTCGCAATTGCCGATTATGAGTCCATTGGCGGCTTCCCTTGGGGCACCTCCTTTTTTAGTTGGACTGGTTGTCGGGATGTTTTCTCTTTCTAATATTATCGGCAATGTGACGTCCGGCTTTTTGACGGATAAAAAAGGACCTTTTTCCATTTTAATGTTCGGCCTATTTTCAACAGGTATCACATTATTATTATATTATTTCGCAACAGGTACTTGGATTTTGTTGCTTGTTCGTTTTCTACATGGTTTCACAGCAGGTCTGATCGTTCCTGCAGCTTTTACCAATTTAGCGAATACAACGGCGAAGGAAAAGAAAGGGAAAGGAGCTGCATTATCCGGTGCTTTTATTGGACTAGCCGCGATCAGCGGACCGGCCTTCAGTGGCATCGTCGCTAGTAAAATGAATGAAGTCACCGTGCTAACGGTCACAGCTATTTTCATGTTTGTGCTAGGGATCCTGTCCTTTATCTTCCTTCGTTCGTTACAAAAAGTGAAAAAACCTAAAGTGGATAAAAAGCCGATTTCGGTAAGAATTTTCTTCCAAGATCCGTTCATTATGAAAACATATTTAGGCGCATTATTCCTTATGTTCTCACAAGGCGTTGTCGCGTATATGCTTCCATTAAAAGTAGAGGGATTAGGAAGTGACACTCAAACAAGTGGCTTATTGATGAGTACATTTGGGCTAGTGGCTGTGTTAATCTTTATATTGCCAACCAATACATTATTTGATCGCTTAAAGCCTATACATACAGCCGTGTTTGGGATGACAATTATGGGCATAAGCATGCTCCTCATCAGCTTTGCCCCAAGCATCACACTCCTTTATGTAATTATGGGTACTTACGGAATTGGTTTTGCTTTTTTATTCCCATCTTTAAACTCTATGCTTGTCGACGCAACAGATCCTGCATATCGCGGAAAAGCATATGGATATTTTTACGCCTTCTTCTCCATGGGAGTCGTCATCGGTTCAGGTATTACAGGATTACTCCAATTAACAGCCAACGGAGGATTCCTTTTCGCCGGAATCTTGTTATTAATCGGAGCGCTTTTCATGTTTTTTAAAAATCGAACTGCGCATACAGCTGTGTAGAGGGTTTTCCACTCCTCTTCACAGCTTTTTTAAATTAAAATTTCTACAGTACCTTGCAATGAACAGTACTAGATGTTATATTATATTCAAGTACTATACATTATACAGTAGTGGAGTGGTGAAAATTGAATGTTCAATTTAAAAAGGGAGTTTTAGAACTTTGTGTTCTCGTCCTGCTGGATAAGGAAGACCGCTATGGATATGAACTTGTTCAAAGCATTTCCAATCAAATTGAAATATCGGAAGGCTCAGTCTATCCTTTACTAAGAAGATTAACAAAAGAAGGTTATTTTACAACCTATTTGCGCGAATCAACCGAAGGCCCATCACGGAAATATTATAAATTAACAGAACAGGGGCGGGATTATTTATATAAACTTGTTGCAGAGTGGAAACAATTTTCCAAAGGGGTCGACCACATCATCGAGGAGGGAATCGCCCATGAATAAAAAGGAGTTTTCTTTAGAATTAGAACGATATTTACGTTCCCTATCTTCGGTAGAAAAAAATGATATTCTTCAAGATTATGAAGATCATTTTAATTTTGGAATTGAAGAAGGGAAATCAGAGGAGGAAATCTCTGCAGCTCTTGGTCCACCAAAACAATTAGCTCGAGAAATTCTTGCCGAATATCATATAGAAAAAATGGAAACGAGCCGATCAACAGGAAATATTTTTCGCGCCGTATGGTCTGTGATTGGACTTGGCTTTATAAACTTGGTCTTAGTGCTAGGTCCGTTTATTGCCTTAGTAGGTTTATTATTAGGAGGATGGTGCTTAGGTGCTTCCTTTACACTTAGCCCCCTATTAGTTGTGATCAGTGCCTTATTCAATCCAGGAACATTCGCATGGTTCGATCTATTTGTCTCTATCGTTCTTTCCGGACTAGGCTTTTTCATTTCCCTAGGAATGTATCATCTGTCCATTGGATTTAAAAACTTGCTTCTTCGTTATTTAAAATATAATGTATCTGTTGTGAAAGGTGGAAAATAACATGGTCAAGAAAATTTCAATCATCGCTCTCCTTTTTATCATTGTAGGAGGAATCGCCAGTGCCATCACATTTTCAGCAGCTAAGGAGAAAACAGCAGCGGTGACAACCGATATTAGTGATTTCTCATTTAACGCCGTGCAAATTGATGTTACGAATACAGATGTCGAACTGATGCCTACTCAAGAACAAGCAAAGATTGAGGTAGTGGGCAGGAGCGCTCAAAAGAGGAGTAACGAACTGTCAGTGGACCAACAAGGCGATATACTTAGCATTCACTCTGAAGATAAAACAAAAAAGTGGTTTTCATTCGGCTTTGATCAATCACCTAAAATCATCGTATATGTGCCTGAAAAAGAATATGACAGCATTCAAGTAAAGGGAAAAACAGCTGATTTATACGTTGAAAAAATCGCAGCAAAGAATATCGACATCGCCACTAATGCCGGGGATATCGTAGCTGAAAACCTTACGTCTGATCAACTCGCTGTCAAAGCGACGAGCGGTGATGTCCGTTTAGATCAAATCACTGGTGATACATCTGCAGAAACAAAATCAGGAGACATTGTCTTATCTAATATTGACGCTGCCAATGTCCAGAGCCTAACAAGATCAGGGGACACAGCATTCAAAAATGTCTCTGGAGAGGTACAGGCGAAAACACGATCAGGAGATTTCTCCTTGCGTAATGATCAGATTTCAAGTCCTATAACCGCTGAAACGTCAAATGGGGATATATTCATTCAAGCACAGAACTACCCTGAAAACGTCCAGTTTGATACAGCTACAAAGCATGGAGACATTCTTATTTTTGATCAAAAGAAACAAACGATCAATAACCAGAATCAAGGAACAATGATTCAGCTGGAAACGAAAAATGGAGATATTATCGTGAAGAAAAAATAGTTCTATCTGTCAAGAGGCTGGGACTTAGCGAAGGAAATATACGTAGATCCTGCGGGAAGCTAGTGTTCGGCAAGACCTCGGAAGGCGGAGCCAGAGGAGGCTTGCCACTCGCCCGCGGAAAGGGAAGTATATTTCCGGATTTTGTTCCAGCCACTTTTCCTTCATTTTCTTCTTTTCACCTAAACACAAATCATTTGCAGATGATACTCAATCACCTTCACAAGCCTTTCCTTGTCCATTCTTTGTGGTTCTAATAAAGCATGAAGGGCCAGTCCATCAATTAAAGCATACAATCTTTCTGTTTCAATCTCGATATCCACCCCAGCCCGAAGTACTTGCTGCTGACGTAAATAGAGCAATAATTTTTCCATTCCTTTAAAAATAACATCTTCTTTTGCAGCAAATATATCCTCTTTATGTCTTGTATAGAAGACATAGGCAAACCACACTTCCATCTCTGCCATTGTTTGTGCATCGACCGGGACAATTTCTAATAAAATAGCCATGACTTTTTCAAATGCTGGCAGTTCACTGGCAGCGATTTTATTAATACGTTCTGTCGCATTCTCTTTGACTAATTTCATTGCATAAACAAATAACTCATCTTGGGTTGAAAAGTAATATCGCAAAGCCCCTAAGGACAAACCAGCTTCCTTTGCAATATTGCGTACCGTTGCTCCCTCCATTCCTTGCTCCAAAATTACTTTCCAAGTAGCTTCTGCAATTTGTCTTTTTCTTTTTTCATGATCAACTATTTTTGGCATACGTTTATTTTACCAAAATCACTTTAAAAAATACAGTTGTATTAAAATAAAAACCATGGTATATTTTAAATCTACTTTGAGGTGGGGAGGCATACAGATTGAACTTTGTCGCATGGATGATTATCGCCGCTGAAATTGGCTTTTGGGTTGTGATTCTACTTGGGTTTGTGACAAGATATCTACTAAAAAAAAGAAAAACTAGGCTTTTTCTTCCTAGCTCTCACACCTGTGATTGATTTAATTTTATTGGGGACTACAAGCTTTGATTTATATCATGGGGCAACTGCCACTCAAGCCCATGGACTCGCAGCTATTTATATTGGGATTTCACTCGCCTTCGGAAAAAGTATGATTCGTTGGGCTGATGAGCGATTTCGTTATTATATAATGAAGCAAGGCCCTAAACCATTGAAGCGTTATGGCATGGATTATGCAAAGCATTATTTAAAAAGCTGGGGACAGCATGTACTTGCCTATATAATCGGGAGTGTCTTTTTACTCGGCCTTATCTTTTTCATCCAAGACCCCGCTCGCACAGAAGTTTTGGATGGCTTTTGGAAACTATGGTCTTTGGTCCTTGGAATTGACTTCTTGATCGCCCTTTCAAATTTTATTTGGCCGAAGAAGGAGAAAGCGTAACATGCTAGATGTTTTTAACCCCTTATAGAAAAAGCTTAATTCCGGATAGGAGCAGTTAATCTCGTTTAAGCTTTTTCCTCCTGCCATTGCCCCGGTAAAGAGCCCAGCAAGAAATAACAATACCAGCACAACGCCACCAGAAATTTTCAAGACAAGCAGCCAATCACTCGTGACAAAACCAACGACTATGGCTATGATGACGATAAAAACACCGAAGCTTACATATTTCATCCTTTCACCTCCTTATACCTACACTTCTAGAAATAGCACCTTTTTCCTGCTTACTCTCATCCTATGCAAAAAAGCTTCGTGCCTTTCTCCCTCACGAAGCCATCTTCCTTAACCACATGCCTCCAGCAACAAATCCACAATATGAATGGCGCGCACTTGATCTCCTAATCCTTCACGCTCAATACCAAGCTTCATCTGTAACAGACATCCAGGATTGGCTGTTACAATCGTTTGCGCTCTTGTTGCGGTCACCTTTTCCATTTTATGATCTAATATTTGCATCGACATCTCGGGTTGAACTAGATTGTAGATTCCTGCGGAGCCACAGCAGCTATCGGCTTTTTCCATTTCGTTGTATGTGACACCAGCTATTGCCTTCATCAAAACGCGAGGAGCCTCTGCTGTTCTCATCACATTTCGTAAATGGCATGAATCTTGATAGGTCACAACTTGTTGTGTTACTTGAAGCGGCACACGTTCATGAAAGTTCAATTCATATAAAATCTGCGAAATATCCTTCATTTTTGCGCTAAACTGGCGCGCTCGTTCTGCATATTCTGGATCGTCTTTTAACAAGTGGTCGTAATCCATTAAAAAGGCGCCACAGCCTCCCGCATTGACGATAATATAATCTGCTTCTGTTTTTTCAAAAGCGGCAATATTTCTCCTAGCTAACTCCTTGGCCTTCTCTTTTTCTCCACTATGCCCATGCAAAGCACCACAGCAACCTTGATTTTCCGGAATTACGATCTCACAGCCAACCTTCTGCAGTAATTTGATCGTGGCTTCATTCGTCTCTAAAAACATCGTATCCATTAAACAGCCGGAGAAAAAGGCCACTTTTGCGGATGTGATCCCTGATGAAGGTAGATGAGTTTTTATCCTGCGATGTCTCGGCACCTCGGGTAAAGCCTTTTCCATTTGTCGCAAGCTTTCTGGGAATAATTTCATAAAGCCAATTTTACGAGCAATGGTTTGCAAGCCACTTTTTTGATAAAATCCTAGTAAACCAACGGCTTTGGTCATCCGCTTTTGATGTGGAAACAAACCATCAAACATCGTTTTACGCAACGCCTTCACTGGTAATGAATGAGGATGATGTTCATTGAAAATATCTCTTGCTTCTTCCAATAAATGACCATATTGCACTCCTGCTGGACAAACAGGTTCACAAGCTCGGCAGCCCAAACAAACATTTAATGAATGTTCCACTTCTTCATCTGGAGCAATAAGTCCGTCATAGACTGCCTTCATTAAGGCAATCCGCCCACGCGGGGAATGAGTTTCATCATATCCTGTTTCAATATAAGTCGGACAAGCGGGCAAGCAAAAACCACAGCGCATACAATTCAGCAATTCCGACTCATCCATTCTTTCCTGGAATGCTTCTTGAATGTTCCTCTCACGGATTGTTAAATCCATCATGTCGACACCACCAATCGATTACGGGTTTCTTCCGAAAAAACCTTACCAGGATTTAAAATTTGCTGTGGATCTAATGCTTGTTTTATTCCTTTCATAACCGCAATCCCTGCTGCCCCTACCTTCCATTCCAAATACGGGGCCTTGACGATTCCAACTCCATGCTCACCAGTGATCGTGCCGCCTAATCGAATCGCCTGATCAAAAATATCCGCAAAAGCAGCCTCTACTCTTGCCATTTCATCCTCATCTCGAGCATCGGTTGGACAGGTTGGATGCAAATTTCCATCCCCTGCATGACCAAATGTACAAATCTTCACCTGATGCTTCTCTGCAATCTCATTAATTGCCTTTACCATATTGGCAATTTCTGAACGTGGGACGGTCGCATCCTCTAAAATAGTTGTCGGCTTCAATCTTGCTAAAGCTGATAATGCTGCCCGTCTTGCTGTTGTCAGCGCCTCTGCTTCCTCTATTGTTGCCGCAATTTGCACAGATACAGCCCCTGTTTCTGTACAAATCAGCGCCATTTTTTCAATATCACGTGCTACTACTTCCTCGGGGCCATCCTGCTCAATCAAAAGAACGGCTTCCACATCTGTTGGCAATCCTATCTGGGAAAAATCCTCTACTGCTTGTAAAGTTGGCTGATCCAAAAATTCCAAAGTCGCTGGGATCATTTGTGCTGCAATAATTTTTGAGACAGATTGTGCCGCTGCATCAATATTTTCATAGAGTGCGAGCATTGTTTTTTTCGACTCAGGCATTGGAATTAGTTTCAATGTTGCTTCTGTGATAATCGCCAATGTCCCTTCTGAGCCAACCAGTAATTGAGTTAAATTATATCCAGCAACATCCTTGGCTAGTTTGCCACCTGTATGAATAACTTCACCATTCGCTAAAACAGCTTCCAAACCCATCACATAATCAGCGGTCACACCATACTTCAAACCACGTAATCCACCAGAATTTTCATTAATATTGCCACCAATCGTTGAGATTTTCATTGAGCTGGGATCAGGCGGATAGAATAACCCTCTCCTCTCTACTGCTTCAATCAAATCTTGTGTAATCACACCTGGCTGCACAGTTACCGTTAAATTTTCCTCATCTACTTCAAGGATTTGATTCATATGTTTAAATAACAGCACAACTCCGCCTGCAATCGGGACTGTCCCCGCACATAAATTGGATCCAGAACCACGTGGGACAATCGGAATTTTCTCTCCCCGGCAAACGTTTACAATTTCAATCACCTCTTGAGTCGAACGCGGAGCCAATATTAAGTCGGGCATCGCTTGCATATTCGGTGTTGCGTCGTAGGAATATACAAGCCTTTGCGCCTGTGAGGTCATTATGTTCTCTTTGCCTACGATCGCTTCAAACTGGCTTTTGATTGATTTGGAAATCATCATAATCCACCCTCTTTGCCTAAATTAAGAAACTCTTACCCTTTAAGGATCCATTTTAAGATGGATGTTCTAAGTAGCGGATAAGCGTGCGCTCCCCTCACTTTATCATAAAAAAATCGGGTCGCTTTTTCTATAGAGAGATATTTAGTTTATTTTTCTTTTTTGATCCCTTTTTTTGTATGTTCCTCCAAAAACTGTAAAGCTAAGAATAGTTGAAACACATCTGGGACTGCCTTCACATCCAATCCTGTATATTCCTCTATTTTTTTCAAGCGATAATAAAGAGTATTGATATGGATATGCAGCTCCTCCGCAGTCTTTTTTAGCGATAAATGATAGGTAAACAGAGCCTTTAAGGTTGTTAATAGCTCTTCCTGTGCCAATAATGGATCAAGAATACGTGTCATATACTCTTGCTTCGTACTTTGTTTAATTTCTTGTAAACATAGCTCTAAACGTAAATCCTCTTCAAACATTATGGGAGAGGTCTCTGAAGCTGCTAGGAGTGCCTTTTCTGCATCTGTCACCCCTATTCCCAACTTTCGTGGTATCACCTTGTTTCCAACACCAATTCGAACAGAAACTCCCCAGCTGCTTTCAATGAACGTCTTTAATTGTTTTAACTTATGCAATATAGTGGTTTTCTGCATTATCGGTCCGTTATGTAAAAGTAAAAAACGATGACTGCCCCACTGGATCATTAAATCCTGGCTTTGCGATTCTTCCCAAATCTGCCTAATTTGTCCGATTGCATTGAAGATAAAGGGAGAGTGTTGATCCCATTCAATGAATATAGGTAGGCGACACAATTCTAGATTAATTTTTAATACATGCGCACGTTCTATGAATTCCGCTGTCCACTCTTTCTCTTGTATCCAATCTAGTATGAAAGATTCTATCATTCTAGCTCGCCATTGACTTTCTTCTGAAAAATAATTCTCTTTTATCATTAATTCTGTCATCTTTTGTAATAGTTCCCCAAAGGGCATAATTTGACTAGGTTCACCTGTAATCCCAATCACACCAATTACTTTTCCTTGAAATAATATTGGAAAATTTATGCCCGCTTTTACTCCTTTTAAATAAGGGACATCACTTTCTTTTATGATAATCTTTTCCAATTTTTGTGCACAAAGCAATGCACCTTCATGATAATCACCAATTCTCCCTTCCTCCGAGCTAGCAATGATCTCTCCATCTATATTGACAATAATCAGGTCTTTTTCAAATAATTTTCCTACTTCATAAATAATTTTATTTGCTAGTGTTGTTGATAACATCGCTCTCCTCCGTTCTCTTCATACGACCGAGGCAGTCGTCTTCCTCCTTACAAATGGAAGATTTTCCTCACCCTTTCCTTAAAGTAAGTGATTCGCTCGTACGAAGCAGCTCGATAAATACCTCCAATGCCTTTGTCTGAAATCGCGATTTAGTAATAATCGAAAACTGCCGCAAGAATGGCAGGCCCTTGATTGGTAAAACTTGCAGGTCTTTGTTTCGAATTTCCTTCTGCACAGCCCATTTTGACAATAAACTAATACCTAAGCCAGCTTCTACCGCTTCTTTAATGGGTTGCGTACTACTAAAAACTATTTTCTTCTTTGGAGAAAACAAAAGCTGGTGAAACATAGCCTCAGTAGCTTCTCGTGTGCCCGATCCTTTTTCACGGACAATCCACCGCTCATTCTCCAAGTCACTTATGGTCACAAGCTTTTTAGATGCCAATGGATGATGAGTTGAAACTACAATCACCATGGAATCCTCCGCAAAATTCTCTTCTATCAATTCCTTGCCCTTTAATCCTCCTTCTATAATACCAATATCTAATTGATGGCTTGCAATAAGCTCTGCAACGGTCGCTGTATTGGCAATTGTCACAGAAGGTTCAATTTCCGGATATTGTTGCTGCAAATCGGTTAGAATATGTGGCAAGACATACTCGCCAAATGTATAACTAGCGCCAATTTTTAGATCGCCTTTCGCCCTATGCGTCAAATCATCGACTAGATTTTGCATTTTCGTATATAGACCAAGAATTTCCTTGGCATGATGATACACAATATCTCCAGCTTTATTCAATTGAACATATTTATTCGTTCGCTCTAATAATCGAATCCCCATACTGTCTTCTAAAGCACGGATGTACTGACTAACAGCCGGCTGTGTCATATGCAATTCTTCCGCCGCACGGGAAAAATTCTGCTTTTCAGCAACCGTGACAAATACTTGCAAATGCTGATCCATTGTTTCGGCCCCCTTATCCTATCAATGCGTGTTCAAAAAGGAGGGTAAAAGCGCTGACGTCAATCGCAAATACCCAACACCAGTACATCTTGTACAGTGAAAGCCCGAGGCGGACTTCAACGTTCGACATAGGACATGTCGGCACTTAGTCGAAAATCACTTTATTAGCGCAGTGTCATTTTACCTGCCTTTTCGAACACCCCTATTATATCATTTTACTTATCATCATTATCACAACTAATTATTTTACTTATATAGGAGTGCTCATTATCCTTAATATCAGGAGGTGCTTTCATGGGGTCATTATCACAAACACAAACTATACAAGAAAATCAAGCTGGTAAGTGGATAGCCGGAGTAGCGTTCACCTTTTTTATCGCCCTTCTTGGATATTTGCTTGCCATGGTACCAGGATTTGACCGGGTCGGGCAATTAGCCTGTGCCATTATCATTGCCGTGATCTATCGGCAAATTTTCGGTTATCCAGAGGTGATTCGAAATGGTATTACCTTTTCATCGAAAAAACTATTGCGTGTTGCTATTATTTTATACGGTCTTAAATTAAATATTGATGTCGTTTTTCACGATGGATTGGGATTACTTGCACGTGATGCTCTCGTTATTACCTTTGCTATCCTTTTGACCGTTTGGCTCGCAAAGGTATTGAAAGCGGATAAAATGATCTCCATATTGCTTGGAGTTGGGACTGGAGTATGTGGAGCTGCTGCAATTGCTGCGATCGCACCGATCGTGAAATCCAAGGATGAAGATACTGCAATCGGTGTTGGGATTATCGCCTTAATGGGAACCGTATTCGCGATTACATATACGATTTTGCGGCCATTCCTTCCTTTAGAAGCATTGGATTACGGCATTTGGTCTGGTATCAGTCTCCATGAGCTTGCCCATGTTGCGATCGCAGCTGATCCTGCTGGAGAAGACGCCCTGGCGATTGCCTTATTAGCAAAATTAGGTCGTGTCTTCTTGCTTGTTCCGCTTTGTTTCATCTTTATTTTTATTATGAAACGGAAGAACAAAGACTCTGGGCAAAACACAAAGGTTGATTTCCCCTGGTTCCTAATTGGATTTATTCTTTTGAGCATATTGGGAAGCTATGTTTTTGGACATTCTATTCCTGTATCTGATTCCGTGTTCCAAGGGGTAGCTACGGTCACAACCTGGCTATTAACAGCTGCGATGGTTGGACTGGGTTTGAATGTTAGCCTTAAAGATCTACGTTCCCGAGCTTTGAAGCCATTAATCGCAATGACCATTACATCCATCTGTCTCTCCATATTAGCCTATTTCATTGTTTAATGGTTGAAATTCTTCAAGAAAAGGGAGCGTCCTAGGCGAAAGCTTGCCTGACACTCCCTTTATCTTATATGGCTATGAATCATTCGATACAGACCCAACATTTGAAGGGCCTTCCTGAGTAGAAGCATCGAACACCTGTCTAGCTGGGATCGCAATCGAAAGGTTTTCCTCGTCTAAGAGACTGAGAATTTGTAAATTAATATCTTCCTTCACATCCAAATGCTCTTCCCAAGCGGTCGTTTTTGTAAAAAAGTAAAGCATTATATCATAGCCATTTTCCTTAAATTCATCAAATTTGACCAAAATGGTTTCTGGATGAACACCTGGATGGTCTTTGATCATCGTTTCTATTTTGCTCTTTGTATCACGGACTTTTTCATATGATGTGTCATAAGGCAATCTCACATTAAAATTTACTCTTCTTTTATTCATTTTATTCCAATTGGTAATGGCTTCGTTTGATAATGTTGAATTGGGAACTGTTACGAGTGCATCGGCAAAGGTACGGATTTTCGTACTACGGAAAGTAATATCTTCCACTGTGCCCTCCACTGTCGGTGTTAAGATCCAATCGCCAATTGTAAAAGGCTTTTCGGTAATAATCACCACTCCGCCAAATAAATTCGCTAACGCATCCTTAGCTGCAAAGGCAAAAGCAAGTCCACCAATACCTAATCCAGCCACAAAGGTACTAATTTTATAATCAAATTCTTCCGCAATCACGGAAATGGTGATCGCCACAATAATAAAGCGAAGAGTTTTGGACAAAATCGGAATTAAAATCTCATCAATATTAAATTGAAACTTTTCATTGATTTTGGTAAACAAGCTAGAAGAAGCATCTGCTAGATTAAATAATCCCCAGCCTATGATCAAAATAATAGAAGATCGAATGAGATGAAGAAATAAAGGATTCGTTTTGTCCAAATATGGAAAATAGGAAACTGCGATATACAGACCGATAACAATAAATAACCATCGTAGCGGCTTTTCAAAAGCCCTTGTTATATTGGTAAATAAGCTCCCGGGTACTTTTTGCGTCAATTTTAATATAATCGTAAATACTAATTTCGTAAGAACCTTTCTTAAAAAGAGGAATAATAAAAACACCCCAATGGCAATAAGGATGCCGATTATATTTTCAATATAGCTTGGCTGCCAGCTTTCCCATGGTTTCCAGAACATATCCTCATGACCTCCTTAAGAGTAAAAAATTAACATACAATGTAATTGGTATTTTACATACTAACATAAAGAGACTGTTTAAGCATAAGATAAGTGCACATGCCTGCTAAGCCACGTAAATTTTTCTATCCGCTCGTAAATTTTTCTATCCGCTCGTAAATTTTTCTATCCGCTCGTAAATTTTTCTATCCGCTCGTAAATTTTTCTATCCGCTCGTAAATTTTTCTATCCGCTCGTAAAAAGGCTGCCTCCAGGGGGCAGCCTTTTTACGCTAACTTTATGAAATTGATTTCATTTGGAGAGTGTAATGTTCATTAGCTTTGCCATCTTCTTCGGCAAATCTGTATTTTCTTGCAAGCCTCTAAAGCTCTCAGCCCCTGGTCCATATGCATATACAGGAACATCCACCCCGGTATGCTCATACGTTGTCCAACCAATTAATGCCCGTTTTGAGAGGACCTGATTAATGGCACGTTGGGGATCCTTCGCAACCTGAATTTTCCGCTCTTCGTCAGGAGTCAGAACAATATTTGCATATTTCTTTAGAACCTTTTTGCTATTATTTCGGTCTTGATCTAATTGGGTGGCCATATATTGCCCAGTAGCTTTCATCTTATGAAGGAGGTCAATATTTGCGGCGTATTGATTATAGCCCCCAATTGATATGCCGCCTGTGTTATGGTCTCCGGCGATAACGACTAATGTCTGCTGATCCTTTTTAGCAAATTCCTTCGCTTGTTTCACTGCTTGTTCAAAGGCTTCTATATCATTCATTGCCCATGCAGCATCATTCGCGTGGCCAGCCCAATCAATTTGTCCGCCTTCCACCATTAAAAAGAAACCGTTCTTTTCTTTTTGTAAAAGTCGAATGGCCGCCTTTGTCATTTGTGCAAGACTGGGCTCCTTTGTCCTATGACGATCCAGTTCAGGGGCCATCGCTCCATCAGAAAATAAGCCTAATAGTTTATCCGAAGACGAATTTACTGAGAGCCCCTTGCGATCTGTGACAATCTGATATCCCTCTGTTTCGGCCTGCTTCAGAAGCTTTTCTGGAAAATACTCCCTTCCGCCACCCAACAGAACATCTACTTTATTGTCTATCAGTTGTGGCGCAATGTCTGCTTCCATTTTTCTGTCTTGCACATGAGAGGCGAAGGCAGCAGGTGTTGCATATGTGATCGTTGTAGTTGTTAGCAAGCCTGTTTTCCTCCCACTTGCCTGTGCGGCTTGTAAAATAGTAGGTAATCGGTCACCTGATGGTGACATTGCAATCATCCCATTATTTGTTTTCACACCTGTGGCCATCGCCGTTCCACCAGCAGCAGAGTCCGTTACAACCGAGTTTGCGGAATAGGTCCGATGCATGCCGATCAACATATCATCCATAATCGATTTCTCCCCTTTATACCACCGATACCCCGTCGCATAAGCGGTTGAGAAACCATCAGGGATCATGAAAATGACATTTTTTACAGTTTTATTCTCAGCCTGTACAGGATTCTCACTAACTACGAGCGGAAACATCCCAAAGCAAATGACTAAAATCAGCATAAACCTTTTCATTTCTTACTCTCCTTAATGTGGGATCGTTCGGTTTATTTTTACACCTTCTCCCAGTCTTATACGCAATATTAAGTAAAATACTCTAATCTGGCTTCGGGAAAGAAATGCTTAATATACTGGCCTAAGGTATCTTTAATATCCTCTTGTTCGGAATCAGTATATACATACTTCCCAATCCCATATCGGCCCCACTTCCATTTCCTTTTCTCTTCATCAAGCTCAAGTTTCGTCATTGGATAGTTTTCTTGAATTACTCGTTTAGCCGGCTTGGTAAAGCGATGTTGGATCATTTCAAATGTAAGATCCTTTCGAGCGCTAGCGGGCAACGTGGCATCTAGCTTTTCGAACATTTCCAAGTACCCCTCTTTCCAGCCTTCATGTAAATAAATGGGGGCAATAATAAATCCTAGGGGGTAGTCTGCCGCAGACACTTTAGCAGCTGCTTCTAATCTCTCATGAAGTCTAGATGTACCTGGTTCAAAATATTTAATAATATAATCATCATTAATACTAAACCGAAATCTTGTCTTTCCTTGATGATCGGCATCCAAAAGATGATCAACATGAGCAAATTTTGTAACAAATCGAAGTTGTCCATATTCGGACTTCCCAAAAAACTCAATCGCTCTTTTTAAAGAATGAGTTAGGTGATCGACTCCTACAATATCGGATGTACAGGAGGCTTCAAAACGTGTTATTTCTGGTGCCCTTTCTTGCATGTACTCTTCCGCTGCCTCAAATATCTCCTCCACATTTACATAGGTTCGAATATATGGTTTGCTGCCCATTGTCGTCTGTAAATAACAGTAATGGCAATGGCCCATACAGCCAGTCGCTAATGGAATCGCATATTCAGCTGAAGGCTTTGAAGTATCGAACTTTAATGTTTTCCTTATACCAACAACTAAAGTTGATTTCGCCATTCGATATTTTTGAAAATGATTTTCTCCCGGTAGATTTCGAATTTGATTATGGGAGGTCGTATGGCGAATCTCAATGCCCATATCTTGAAACTTAGTAATTAATTCCTTTCCAAGCGGATATTCCAATGCCTTTGGTTCAACATAGACGAGTTGTGGAACAAACGGCTTAACCATAAAACCCCTCTATATCTGAAACCCCAAAAGCTTCTTGATAAGCCGCTTCTGCCTCTCCTTCTGTTGGATAAACTGCAAATTCTTCTGTTAAAGGGTAATAGTTCTCATGTAAAAATAACGCCAATTGAGAAGGATTTTCTGGATTTTTTACAACCGCAGCTTGCTGAACATTCGCTACATTTTGTGCATGTGGATTACGAAGAATAACATATACAATTTCACCCGGATGATAAAGTTGATTCATATCCAATATTCCCACCCAGCTTTCTATTTTTATTTCCCTTATCTTGTACCTGTGAACTTGTTTTATTCGAGAGAATAACTGCCAGTTTATAAAGTGAGAGAATACACAGTCTAAATGAAAGGAGGATTGATGAAGATGGGCAAAAACAAGATTTTGGTTCCTGCAGCACGAGAACCATTAAATCAACTTAAAGCCAATGTGATGAAAGAAAAGGGATATCAAGTCGACCAAAAACATCCCGACAATATTAAGTATGAAGTTGCAAAAGAGCAGAACATTCCCTTAAAAGAAGGGTATAACGGACAACTTACATCCGAGCAAGCCGGAAAAATTGGTGGAACAATCGGCGGCAACATGGTAAAGGAAATGATCAAAATGGCGCAACAACAGTTAAAAAAATAATGGGGCCAAGCACAGAAAGGGCTGTCCACATTACGTTTGGACAGCCCAATAATGATCAAGATACCACCTTTAATCCTGTCACTCCGATAATTATTAAACCAACGCTTATCAATCTCGCTCGACTTTTTGGCTCACCAAAAAAGACCATGTTAACAAGGACTGCGCCTGCTGTACCAATACCAATCCAAACAGCATAGGCGATACTCACTTGTATATAATGAAAAGCTGCATATAAAAAAACAAAAGAAGCACCAAAGCCTCCTAGATAAAGTGATCCACTCTTCCAGGTCTTCTTCTGACTATACATTTTCAACCCCATTGTTCCGGAAATCTCACTAATGGCAGCCAAAACGACATATATCCATCCCATTTTAAACCGTTCCTTCCTTTTCTTTCAGATCTGCTAGATTTAATCCAATAACTCCTGCAACCAAAATAATAATGAAAAAAACCTTTCCCGCATTAAACGTTTGTTCAAAGAAGAATATATCCATTAAAGCTGTCCCCACCGTTCCTACACCTGCAAAGGTTGCATAAACTGAACCAGTTGGAAGCAGTTCACAGGCCTTCGTTAAAAAGTGGAAATCCACAAAAATAAAAAAGACAATAAAGATCCAATGCCACCATTGATTCGCTGTATTAAACCCATAAATCCAGACTAATTCAAAAAAACTAGTCAGCCCAACATAAAGCCATGCCTTTTTCAAAACATTACCTCCCGTATATATGAATGACTATCAGTCATTTTCATTCATGATTCATTGTCCTTTTTATCGTTTCAAACCCTTAAAGCATGAATTAAAAAGGAATGAACTTCTTGCTTTTGAATATCTGCCTCTTGCTCTTGATCGGAATCATAGAGAAAGATTTGCTCTGCCGCCGATTCAATCAAGCCAATCACAAGCTTAGAGACACGCTCTGTATTCACGGAATTACGAATTACTCCAGCAGTTTGGGCTTCCTTCAAAAAGTCACTCATCCATCGATAAAGCGGCTCATAGACCGTTTCCCATTCCTTCATATGCTCAGTTGTTGCCATGCCCGCATAGACCATCGCCAATACCTCATGATAATCCTCTGCTACAGAAAAAAGGGCATCAATCACCTGCGTAAGCTGTGTAGAAAAATCATCTTCTCTTTTCACTTTTGCGCGAATTTCCTCGATACTCTTTACTACCATTACTTCTGCAATCGCGGGCATAACCGCCATTTTAGAAGGAAAATATAAATAATAGGTTCCTTGTGCGATTCCCGCTAACCTAACAATATCCGAAATCTTCGTCTTTTCCACCCCCTTCTCTTGAAAAACCTCAACTGCCGCTTGAACAATTCGCTCTCGTTTATTCATATCGCCACATCCCTTATATGGATTTTATTAGCATTCTTCATATGACTGACTATCATTCATTATATCAAATAAAGTAGTATCTGACTAAATTTTGTACTAATTTTGAAACCATTTCTTGTTCCTGTCCGTAAATAAAAACAACGATAGCTTCAGATTTTATGACAAAAACATTTTGATACAAATAGAAGGAGTGGGGAATATGATCGTTGTCACGACAGAACAAATTGCTAATCATAAAGTAACCGAAGTAAAAGGGCCCGTATTTGGTCTAACCGTTCGAGCACGCGGGGTTGGAAAGGATATTTTCGCTTCCTTGAAAGGCTTAGTTGGCGGAGAAATTAGCGAATACACAGAAATGCTAGAGGATGCCCGAAAACAAGCGCTAGATCGGATGGTTGAAAATGCAAAGGCGATGGGTGCCAATGCAATTATTATGGTGCGCTTTGATTCAGGGGAAATTGGACAGAACATGAGTGAAATTGTCGCATATGGGACAGCCGTTATTGCGGAAGAAGGATGAAGCTGATGGCGGTGGTGTTTAGCCTTTATGGATTAAGCATTCTTGCTCTTATCATTTTAGCTATTGGTTCATGGTTTATTTGGGATCGTCGTTATAAAAAACACCCAGAACAACCTATACCTGAAGGCTATATTCGGACGAAAGAAGTTTTTATCGATCCTACGACTAAGAAAAGAATGGTCGTATACTTTCATCCCGAAACAGGAGAAAGATTTTATAAGGAAGAGACTGGGACATAACTAAAATGTTAAGCTCCAAAGACGAACAATGTATTACCTTAGCGAAGGAAATATGCGTAGACTCATGCAGGAAGTGAGAGTTCGGCAAGACCCCGCTTGCCACTCACCCGCTGAAAGCAAAGTATATTTCCGGAGCGAATTTTATGCACCCTAGTAATTCATTTTTTTCTTTGATGAAAACACTTTTGTCCCAGCCACTTTAAACAGGAGGCTTTTTCTTTTTATAGAGAATGAAGCCTAATAGTAGAACCACCCCTGATAGAAAAAAAGGCAAATATCTTATAAAAAAATCTCCTACATGGAAAGGCGCTTATATGCAAAAATAGCCCTTACCCACTGCCCCTTCCCTGCTTCAACTGCGATTTCTTCACTTGGTGCTGCACCTTCAATATCATAATACTTTGTGCCGATCGGATAATAATTCGACGCATTGCCATGGAATTTTCCCGTATTTTCATTTACTTTTGTTTTGACTTCTCCAATAACCTTCCTTATTTGATTTCCAGCCACAGTTTCCTCTGTCACTTCATAAACATTTCCATTCCAAACAACGAATATAATCGCCCAGTTTAAGGCCTTGTAACCGTCAGAAATACAATAACGAGGAAAATAAAGCTAACAATGAGTTTTTTCAAATACTCTGCCCCTTTCCCAATCCTAATCGGATACTATTCACTTCCAATGTTTACTTTGAAAATTGAACCATTCTACAATATGAGCTTTGGCGAGGATAAAAGCATGTTATAATAATGTATATCTTGCAACTAGAGCTGAACGACATGGGGTGTATTGTTTGAAAGTGATACCAAATAGGCTACTACAATTCTTAAAAATCTTATTTCCATTGGCATTATTGATATTAGCTGGAACCGAACTAAGTGAAATTATAAGAAACACAGACTTTCACTTACTAGGGAAGCAAATTAGGAATATGAATGATTCTTTAATTCTTTTTCTAATTATTGCTGCGATGATGGCCATTTCTCCCATGTTTCTATACGATATAGTTCTTCTGAATGCACTCAAAATAAAACGTTCATTTATGATTACAATAAGACAATCCTTTATCGTGAATTCCATTTCTAATTTTATTGGATTTGGCGGAATAGCAGGATTAATGCTGAGAAGTTTTTATTACTCTGCTTACAAAAAGGATAAGTTGGACTTTTTAAAAAGCGTGACCTCTGTCACTTTATTTTCTTTGACAGGGATGTCTGTTTTAGCTTGGGTTGTCTTGGTCGGATACCGCCATTTTCCTTTATTTTCGGAAACACCTTTTTCTGTTTTCATTGTGATAGCCATGGGGCTTTATCTCCCTATTATAATTGGCTTTCATCTTTTTCAGCGAAAAAAAGGGAAAACTTCTCTTATAAATAAAACATCTGGAACTCAGCTTGTGCTTTCCTCCATCCTAGAATGGTCTGCGATCATGGTAATCATATGGTTGATTACTCTTTCCCTCCATATCCCGATTGGTTTCTTTCAGTTGCTTCCAATCTTTATTGTCGCAGCTTGTGCTGGTAATTTAAGTATGATTCCTGGTGGGATTGGTTCCTTTGATGTGGTTTTTCTATGGGGAATGGAAAGCTATAGGATTCAAGATGAAAATGTTCTTGCGTTATTAATTTTCTATCGTCTTAGTTATTTTGTGATTCCTTTTTTAGTATCGGCACTTTTGTTCATTATAGATTACTCAAAGAGAGATAAACATTTATTGTAGAATACACCTTCAATCTTGAGGCCACAGAAAAAAGGGACTCCGAAGAGTCCCTTTTTTCTCACAACATCACTCTATCTGTCCGCTTTAGTTCTTCTAAGGATGAACAACCAATTCCGAACATGGCCATCCTTAATTCCAATTCTCGTGTTGCCATCACACGCATAACATCCTCCGTTGATTGGGTCGCTTCCTTTAAGATCGATCTGCCAAAGCCGATCATATCTGCTCCGATAGCAACGGCTTTGGCTGCATCTAAGCCTGTCCTCATCCCGCCACTGGCGACAATTGGCTGATCTTCAACCTGTTTACGCACGGATAGCACACATTCTGCTGTGGGAATTCCCCATTCACTAAAGGCCTCAGCCGCTTCCGCCTTCACCTTGTCCTTAGCCCGGAATTTCTCTACCTGACTCCATGAAGTGCCTCCGGCTCCTGCTACATCGATAAAGGCGATTCCGACATCGATTAATTTCTTTGCTACTTTTCCATCAATCCCCCAGCCTACTTCTTTCACGCCAACAGGGACATCTAGCTTCTGACAGAGCTCTGCTATTTTTCCTAACAAGCTTTTAAAATTTGTATTTCCATCTTCCTGGATGACCTCTTGGATACTATTCAAGTGAAGAACAAGCATATTCGCATCCGTGATCTCGATAATTTGCTTACATTCCTCGATTCCAAATCCATAATTCAATTGTACTGCCCCAAGGTTGGTAATAATAGGAATATGGGGGGCATATTTTCTCACCTGAAAGGAAGAACGATGCTCCTTACTTTCAATCAAAGCACGTGTAGAACCAAGCGCTAGTGCCCATCCACGTTGTTCAGCAGCTTCCGCTAAGTGTCGATTGATGGATTCCGCTAAAGCCGCTCCCCCTGTCATTGAGCTAATTAAAAAGGGGGTGTTTAATTCATGTTCTAAAAAATTCGTCTTTAGACTGATTTCTGCAAAATCTATTTCCGGTAATGCATTATGGATAAAAGAGATTTCCTCTAAACCTGTTGATATCTGATTGCCTGTTACTTTTTTGTTTAATGTGATTTCAATATGTTCAGATTTTCGTTTATGAATGGAATCAGACATGATGACACCTTCTTTCTGTTCAATATTTAAAGAATTCTCACATGGGCACCAACGACTGAAACCTGTAAAGGTAATGGATAGATATGCTTCTCCTGCCATTTCCTTCGTAATTCCTCAGCAGCTTGCCCGCCTTCTACAAACGCAATACCACAGTCTCCACCGCCAGCACCAGAAGATTTTCCACTGCCATACTTGTCGGCTGCTTCAATCAAAGTTTTTATTTCCGCTGTTTCAATCCCAACTTCTGCCTGTTGGTCCAGGCATAATAAAACCTGACGATTTTCTTTTAATGAATGAATCGCCTTTTGACAATCATTTGTTTCAAAGGCTGTCAATATACGCTGAACGGCCTTTTGACTTTGCTGTAAGAACGATTGGTAATACACAGGGGCTTTATCTTTCAATTGGTGAACCTTGCGGACCATTGGACCTGTTGCTGCTGCATTTCCTGTCCATCCTACACAAATCTGCAAGGATAAAGGCGGAGTTATTTCTTGAATGGTAAGCCCTGGCCAGACTTCTGCGATTAGGGCTGTAGTCGATATCCCCGCCTTCATCTGTTTCAGCAACCAATCAGAATCAAAGGTTGAATAAGCCAGCCAGTTGCCAAAGGTGGCAGCGGCAATATCGGCACATGACCCATTGCCTTGAGTTTGGTAATGAGCGATTGCGGCTAGTTTGTAAATCTTCCGTTTAGAGGAGGGAGTTAACTTGAAACCATTCAATGTCCATAAAGCTGTAATTACAGCCACAACAACCGCTGCACTAGAGCCGAGTCCATATTTTCTTCCTGAAGGATCATCCAATTCGCTTGTGAGGGTTAACGTAAAGGGGTGGGATGCTTCGTTCTGTTCCTGTAGATATCGATCCCAAATCAACATAGCTGCTCGGATATAAGCAAACTTTGGATCCGACTCCCATAGAAGCTTATGCTCCTCTTCCCAGGCTATTTTCTCCATTCCCCATTGTGGAAGAGATATTGTGTTTTTATCACTTTTCTGTATGGTAGCTGTTATATAACGATCGATTGCAATAACAATAGACGATTGTCCAGGTTCTGTTACGGCATATTCACCAGCAACAAAAAGCTTTCCTGGTACTTTTACTTCGATTGTATCAGATTTCTTCATTTAGATAGCTTACCCCATTTCCAGGATGGCAAATAAATACGTCTTGGACAGTTGGAAGAGTTTTTAATAGCTCACTCACTTTCCCCTCATTATGGGGTTCACATAATACTTTAACATTTGGACCTGCATCAATTGTAAAATAGGCTGGAATCCCTTGCATCCTTAGCTCCTGAACCTGCTCCATTACATCAAAGGTAGCACTTTGCCAATACATGAATGGAGGATTTGCTCCTAATGTCGTTGCATGCATTTTCAATGCATTACTTTCCAAAACTACTCCTAGCTTTTCAAAGTCACGCTGAAAAATCGCTTCTTTCGCTAGTCGCATATCCTTTTCTACAGCTTCAAGCCAACCCGGATAAAAAGGAGACGTTTCAACCGTTCTCTTCATCCCTTCTCGACTTAAAACTTTCTTACGCTTTGATTCAACCAATACTGACAAAATCGAAAGATCCCATTCTCTTTGCTCTAAAATGGGAACAGCATAGGAATCAAGTCCATCCTTTCGTTCGCCTTTTTTCCATTCCACAAATCCACCATAAATCGAACGACATGCTGATCCAGAACCTTGGCGGGCTAACACAGAAAGTTGCGAATCACTTAAATGAAGTCCGGCAGCCTTTGTTGCCGCTGCTGCTAAAGCCGCAAAGCCAGAAGCAGAGGAAGCAAACCCTGCTGCTGTTGGAACATGGTTCACAGAGTCTACAGTCGCTCCCCATTGTTCTCCTGTTTGTTTCCGGATAATATCTAAAAAACGACTAATTTTATGCGTTTCTTCTTCTCCTTCTTGCTGGCCATTGAGGAGGAAGATATCTTCCTGTTGATCCGGATGAATGTGTACAGTTGTGGTTGTAGAAAAACGGTCTAATGTGATTGATAAATTACTGTTCATTGGGAGAAAAAGCTGTTCATCTCTTTTTCCCCAATATTTAATCAGAGCAATATTAGTATTTGCCTTAGCTGTGGCCTTCATCCTAACAACTCCTATTTATCCTGTATTAACGGGCAAGAATATAAGACCACGCTTGGGCTGCCCCGTTCCGCAATAATCCTTCCACTAAATCTTCTGCATGTTCGCGACTAGAGGCAAGAGCAATCATACAACCGCCCTTTCCTCCACCAGTCAATTTTGCACCAAGGGCGCCCCGCTCTTTTGCCGCTTGCACCAAATGATCTAATTCCGGATCACTTACACCTAATTTCCTTAATTCACGATGAGCGGCATCCATCATTTTCCCGACCATTAGTAATTTCCCCTGTGCTAAAGCTGATCTTGTCTGAACTGTATAGTAACCTAAAAGGTCAATTGAACGTTTTACTTTATCGGGAAAAGTTAACCTATTTTTGCGAATGGAGTCCACTGCTTCTAATGTCCCGCCAATACGTCCTGTATCTGCCACAACAAGATGCAAGGGAGATTTTACTTCAACAAGAGATATCTCTCTATCTTTTTCAAACCATAAAGGCTGATCACTTGAAGCGGCCATCATGTCTATCCCACTTGGATTACCATGGGCAAAGGTTTCAGAAATATGGACAAGCTCCAATAGCTTTGTTCTTGAAAGTTTTTCTTCAAAATAATCGTACAAACTTTTCACAACAGCAATAGCACTTGACGCACTCGATCCTAAACCGCGTCCGATCGGTACAGACGAGTCAATCTTAATGTGTAGACCCTCTGCAGGCTGTTTTAAATTTTTCAAAGTCTCTGTAATGCATGCAGCAATTCCTTTTAAATCTTTTGGTGCTTCATCTAACTTTCCGACAAAATAGCGACAAGCTAGAAAAAGCTCGCCGGAGATTGCCTTCACACTTGAAATCACTTCAAGCGATGGGAAAGGAAGGGCAATGGCAGGTTTCCCATATACCACAGCATGCTCACCGATTAAGATAATTTTACTATGGGCACGGCCAATCGCTGTCTTCTGTTGTATTGTCATCATCTGTTCCCTCTCCTTAGCATTAACTCACAGCTTAGAAACCGGCGATTTTTGATATTAACCACGGAGCCGTATATAGAACCATAAATTGAACCCCATATTGAATACCTAAACGGTGAAGGAAGCCTGAAACAAGACCGATTAAGAAGACTCCACCAATATTAAGCCAGCCACCGTCCATATAGGACAATAATAACACAAGCCCAAAAAACAAACCTAATATCGCCTCATGCGGTATCCATCTAAAAACAAATGCACAGATCTCCTGTGAATATTTCACAACAACATAATAGGTCATCCCCAAAGCCACGACTGCGCCAATAATCGTTGCCCAAATGAAATCTGATGTACTTAATAGATGGTGAATATTATGATCTAGATTAAAAACCGGTGGTGCATTGAACAAAGCGTTACCTGGTCCTATCGCAACAGGAGATAATGGAATCCCCAATGCAATTAATGGGATTAAAGTTCCCGCTATATAGGTAGCATTTGTGAGGGCATCCATGGAGGAAATAGCCCGTGACGCTTTTTTAACTGGGTCTTTGATCCGACTGGATAATAATTCACCAAGTAGGCTAGTTATTCCAACTGGGCTCATAATAAATGTGATCGAGCCAATAAGAGACGCCAATGCGCTTGTCCCAACTTCTTGTTTCGTCAAAATTTTAAAAGGGCTCGACGACTCCTTCTTCTTTTTCTTCTTACTAAACACAATAGACTTAAGGCCAAAACGTTCTAAACGATCTCTTTTATCTTTATTCAATAGTTCAAAAAGAGTTAAAATCACAGGACCGATAGTAATGCCTAGAAAGAAGGAAATAAACACATTCGTATCTTCGGGAACAGTCCCGACACCCCAGTATAAATGTCGTAAAGACTGAATAAGGATCGCAAATGGAATAATGGACGCCAATGCAATCCATCTGTTTTTACTCATAAGTGCCAAAATCACGGCTCCAATAAAGAAAAGTGGATCTGCATAGTCTTTAATGACATCAGACACTGGAACCAAAGCATTGGCCAGAAGTAGACTGACGGGCACAGCCACTAATGTTCCAATTACGGAACCTGCAGACATCTTACGAATGCTGACATCTGGCTTGCCGTACTTTTTTAACGTAACTGCATGCTCCACCATTGGGGCGGACATGACTCCACCGGGTACACCTGCAACTGCAACGGGTACGGAGTCTGTTAATTTATTAGCCACAATCGCTGACATATAAAAGGTTAAAACCACGATCGGTTGGATTCCCATTAAAACAAGTGCAAGGATAACTGGAGCAATTGTCGCCGTTTCATCTGTTCCGGGCGCAATCCCAATTATTGTATATATAATAGCAGCTAACACAGCCGCCATAATCATTTGAAGTATTAAATTGACATCCATATTTTAATCCTCATCCTCGTTGATTTCAAATGTTCTCTTCGGTTTTACAACGATACTACTGATGATAAAACCGACTATAGCACCTGCAAGACCGAAAAACAATGGCTTTGGGGGTTGCGCAGGAGCCATGAAGTAAGCACCTAAAGTCGTTACACTACAGATCGCTAGTGATAGAATCAAATCTTTCAAATTCACTAGATCCTCCCACACCTCAATATTCTTTTTCTCATGCGGGTCATTCTCTTTTCGCAATTTTGTTCCTCTCCCCTCTTTTTTTAAAAAATATGAGAAGAGGCTGGGACGAAATTAACACGTTAATCTCCAAGGACGAACAATACAATACTTTAGCGAAGTATATGCTTCGCTTTATCTTGGTGAAAATACTTATATCCCAGCCTCTTATAAAATTCAATTTTCCATCTATATCCTGTCACGAGGCTTTAGACAGTTCGTCATTATTATAGTTTAATTGAGAACCATTATCAAATAGTGAGTAAGGAGAGATAAGTCAAGGATGACTTTTCCTTCCAAATCATATGTAAGACACCGGCGATTTTTTGCATGTGACCGACCTAAAAAGTCATATTACCTTTATTCAACAGACGGAAATACAAATTTTATATACGATGTTATTAACAAACAGCCGCGACATGGAGGTCGATGAAGTATGATCCAAGTAAGCAATTTGCATAAATCCTATAAAGGAAAATCCGTTCTACGCGGGCTTGATTTCCAAGCCAGTAAAGGAGAAGTTATTGGAGTTATTGGAAAAAACGGAGCGGGAAAATCGACATTTCTGGAGATTTTAATGACACTCAAAAGTTATGATGAAGGCGAAGTAACCGTATTTGACCAAAACGTACAAAAGCTATCGGAACAACAGCAACAAGCAATAAAAGCCAATATCTCAGCTGTCTTACAACCCACACAATTTTATAAAAACCTTAAAGTAGAAGAATTACTTCGCCTGTTCAAGGCATATTATCGGACCGATATCAGCATCAAGCAGATTTTGCAAGATTTCAAGCTAGAATCCCATCGGAAAACCTATTTTGAAAAACTCTCTGGTGGTTGGAAGCAAAAGGTTAGTCTAGCCATCGCCTTTTTGTCTCAGCCAAAACTAATTATTCTGGATGAACCCACAACAGGTCTAGATCCACATATGAGAAACACTCTTTGGTCTTACATTAATGATTACAAGCGGAAATCGGCAGCAACTGTTATTCTCACTACTCATTATATGGACGAAGTGGAAATGTACTGTGACAAGGTTTTATTGCTTAACGATGGAAAAGCAGAGTTTTATTCAACTCCTAAAGAAATTCTAACACTTGGCTACTCATCGATTAATGATTTTTATTTACAAAATGTTAATGAGGCAATATAATCGCAAATTTTTCAAGGAGGGAACGTTCATGTTACTTACACAATTACGCTATGATTTACTAATGTTTTCAAGAGAAATCTTTTATTTAGCTTTTTCACTCATTATCCCACCTGTTACCTATGTCTTTATGGGCCAATTATTTGGCGATAATTCATATACTAATGGGCTAAGCTATGCTGAAACTTATACACCATCATTTATCTTACTAATTACATTTTCCGTTATTTTCCTTGCCTTTGGCTTTGAACAAGTGATAAACCGTTCAAGCGGCGTTGAAAAGAGGGTATTACTTTCACCTGTTCCTAAAGAAATATTATTGATTTCCAATATTCTTAAGTCTGTGCTTATCACTAGCTTCGGCTATTTTATGATTCAGTTACTTAGCATTTTGATCTACGGCTTACCTTTTAGCTTGTTTGGATCACTCGTTTCATATATCTTTTTCATTTTATTCAATGCTATCCTACTTATTGTGGCATCCGCTGTCTACTCTTTGTTCCATGATATGAAAAATGCGTTAATTTTCTCGATTGTACTCTTTCAAGTTGTTATGTTTACTGGAGATTTCGCTTTACCTATTCAGATGATGCCTAAGTTTATACAAGTTATCGCTCATCTAAATCCCATGTATCATATGAATCATTTATTTATTGCTATTTGGAATAACCAAATTCATTTTCATACAGATACCTTTTTATCGATTGGCTACATACTCCTACTTCTAATTATTTCTTATTTGTTCATTCAAATAAAGAAAAAACCCGTATAATAGGGGGGAGAAAATTAGTGGAGGACGATTTAGATGAAGATATCCCTGGACATCGATCAAGATCATGAACAAACGAGAGTCACGATCCATTGTAAAGAACTCGATGATTCCATCCAAGATATTCTAGACTTCTTAAAGGGAAAAGAAACAGAGTTCATTATTGGGAAAGATGGCGAGATGCAGCATATATTAAAACCCAATGATATTCATTATTTTCATACAGAAGCGGAAACGGTCGTTGCTGTGACATCAGTAGGTTCCTTTAAATTGAAAGAAAAATTATATGAATTAGAAGAAATCCTTCCATCTTCAAAATTTGTCCGTTTGTCCAAATCAGTCATTGCTAATCTGCATGAACTGAGCCGATTTGAGCCTTCCTTTAACGGAACACTCTGTGTCCATTTTAAATCAGGCGCCAAAGAATACGTAACCCGACACTATGTAAAAAACATTAGAGATTCATTGAAAATGAATAGGAGGAAAAAATAGATGAGGAAATTTTTATTTCAAAGTGTAATAGGGATTTTATTTGGGGCCTTCATGGCAGTTTTGATCACCAATATTGTTTATTTAAAAGGATCACATCTGTTAGACGGCCAGCTTTTTCTAAAAAATTCCCTTGCCTGCCTTTTCTGTGGATGGTTTTTCTCGGTTACACCACTGTTTTTTGAAATAAAAAGACTAACATTACTACAGCAAACCATCTTACATTTTGTTTCAGTCGCTATTCTTTATTTTATTTTATCATTTCGTGTTGGTTGGATTCCTTTTACACTAAAAAGCATTCTATTGTTTTCTGGGCTATTTCTGCTTATTTATGCGGGAATTTGGTTAGGCTTCTATCTCTATTTTCGAAATCAGGCGAAAAAGCTCAACGATGATTTATTAAGGATTTAAAGAGGGACAAAAGTGTTTTCACCAAGAAAAAAACGAACTAGTATGGTGTATATACCCGTTTCGGAAATATACTTCGCTTTCCGCGGGCGAGTGACAAGCCTCCTCAGGCTTTGGGGGTCTTGCCGAACTCTCACTTCCCGCAGGAGTCGCTAAGGTCATGCATTGTTCGTCTTTGGAGCTTAACATTTTAGTTATGTCCCAGCTTCTTTATTCTTCCGGATATTCCTGTAATAATTCTTCCATCGCTTTATTTAATTTCTGTACATCTACCTTTTTAACAGGTTGGTCTTGAATGGCGTATTTCCTTTTTAATTCTAAAATTCTGCGTACACTTTCATCGATTCTCTTTTCACTCAACTCACCCGTTTCTACTGCATGAACAAGTGCCTCGATCGCTTCTTTCGCCTTGTCATACTCGTGGGCAATTAAGACCACATCACTTCCTGCCTTAACAGATTGGACGGCTGCTTCCCCCATCTCATATTGATTTGTGATCGCCTTCATCGTCATATCATCAGTCACAACAACACCGGTAAAATGAAGTTGGTCTCTCAATAAGTTGGTGATCACCTTTTCTGACATGGAGGATGGATACGCAGGATCTATTTCTGGAATTAAGATATGGGCGACCATCACCATATCAGCCCCCTCATCGATTGCCTTTTGAAACGGAATGAGCTCCAACTTCTCCATTTCTTTAACAGATTTCTCAATGATAGGAAGCTCTAAATGAGAATCAACGGCCGTATCCCCATGTCCAGGAAAATGCTTGATCACAGACATAATTTGCTGTGATTGAATTCCTTTCATTGTTTCAATCCCTAACCTACTCACAAGCTGTGGGTCGGGCCCAAATGAACGATCATTAATCACAGGATTATCTGGATTACTGTTAACATCGAGCACAGGAGCAAAGTCAAGATTAAACCCAAATGCCTTAAGTTGTTCTCCAAGTACCTGCCCCACTTGATAGGAAAAGGTTGAATTGTTC
The DNA here is from genome assembly GCF_018333015.1 of Bacillus sp. J14TS2. Classification (NCBI taxonomy): domain Bacteria; kingdom Bacillati; phylum Bacillota; class Bacilli; order Caryophanales; family Bacillaceae; genus Bacillus; species Bacillus sp. J14TS2. Next base: position 96,334 of record NZ_BORE01000007.1, read on the forward strand.
AACATCCCAATCCCTTCATTCGTTGGCAGAGACAAGATATCATCAGGGAACCTGGAAACCTGCCCACCTTCCTGGTCCACCCCTAGAAAAAGCGGAAAGGGATTCTGCGTGTTTTCTTTCTTTATGTCATTTAATAACGTGAGCATTTGCTCCGAAGTTTGCAGACTTTCTGAAAAGAAGATAAAGCCGCCAACTTGGTGATGCGTGATTAGCTCTTTTGTCCCCTCATCCAGCTCTGCTCCATCTGGCCCTACAAAAATCATTTGCCCGATTTTTTCACGTATATTCATATCATTCAGTTGCTCGGTTACATTCTTTTGCGCTCTTATTGCTTTGGCCGAATCCGAATAAAGCGAAATATGATCAACCGCTGGATTTTGTTCCGATTCTGTCGGTTTTGGCAATATCCATTTCAATTGTTCACTCTTCGTCATGTTGTATACTAAGATCATTTGGTCGACTTGTTCATCTTGATAATAGCGAATCTCATCTGGTTTACCTTTTAATTTTTCAATGGTTTCTAAATGAATACCCCTTAGTTCAGAGGCATAGGAACGAATATCCACCACCCGATCTGTCCGCGAGCCTATCGTCATTTCTTGATCGTCATAATGTTGATATACCCCTTCAGCAAGTGTGTCGGTTTTATCAGCATCTCCCAATAGCTTATAGACTTCCTGAGGACTGGACTCTCCAGCAACCAAAGGAACTTCTGGAACTCTCCCTAGTTTGGCCTCGCTAAAAATAGACATTATTAATTCCTCTTGATTCTTTTTACTACTTGGAGCGGACTGCTCCTGCCAACCTCGCCAGAAGAAATAAGCCACCATCCCTATCACAAGAACGCTCAAACAAATGAGCACTTTTTTCGTCATCTGAACCACTCCATTACAAACATTGTCATTACACTATACTATTGTTCACTGCTTCGGCAACCCTTATGAACAGTCATTTGTTGAAATCCGCTTGGTTCAAAGCTTTTTAAAAGGATTTTTTACTTTTTGACAGAAATATATTCAAAAAGGTTCTACTTAAGGAATGAATAAAACAATCATATACCATTTATTACTTTTAGTCCTACTCGTTGGATGTTCATCTCCTACCAACAATAATTCAACAGCCAAATCGATTCAGATATCTTCCAATATAATAAGTTCATTTATACCAATGCAACGAATTTAGATTGGCTAAAAAAAGCAGATGTTACCAAAAGGGGGAAATTACAAAAACGACAACCTCCACGAATAATAACAATACATGGGAAACAAATCATTTACACAGTGCTCTTAGAGGGATAATTTACACCTATTTTCAAGTGTAAGTTACCTAAATTTATAGACGTTATTATTTTACAGAAATGCGAAAACTTTGGACAAGCCCGCATTGACTTTTTCCTCCCCCTCTGCTACAGTGACAGTAACTAAAAACGGAAGGGTGACCCAATTAGATGCGAAACTAATCCTATTTTTTGAAAACAGTCGAACGAAACGTGGTAAAGCACAGATATTGATCTGTTTACTTTCACATGTCTTCGAACGATCTTTTCGGAATAGGATTGGTTTTACATGTTGGGCAAAAAGAGGGAGTTAGGTCTCTTTTTGTGTTACCCGTATGCCTCCTATTCTGATGGATATAGGAGGCTTTTTTGTCTCCTAATTTTAAAATATGGAGATGATTCGATGATGTTACTAGAAGCAACCGAGCTAAAGTATTATGTGCAGGATCGCCTATTAATTGAGACAGATCATTTGCAAATCCAAGCAAATGATCGGATTGGCTTAGTTGGAACAAATGGAAGCGGAAAAACAACCTTATTAGAGCTATTAGCACAAGAAAAACAACCAGAATCTGGAAAGGTTGACTCTTATGCTGAGAGCGAACTCCTTCCTCAATTAAAAAAGACGAATACAACTAAAAGTGGCGGTGAAGTGACCCAGGAGTATATTAATCAAGCGTTGGCCAAGAAGCCAGACCTCTTATTTGCTGATGAACCGACTACCAATTTAGATACGGAACATATTGAAAAGCTTGAAAAACAATTACAGAGATGGCCAGGAGCCTTCATTCTCGTCTCCCATGACCGGGCGTTCCTTGATGCTCTATGTACGTCCATTTGGGAATTAGAGGAAGGACAAATCAATGAATACAAAGGAAATTATGCTGATTATGCGGCCCAAAAAGAATTAGAACGAAGGCAACAAGAGAGCGCCTATGAACAATACGAACGGAAAAAGCAACAATTAGAGGAGGCACTCGTATTAAAAGAACAGAAAGCAGCTCGTGCTACAAAAACCCCGAAAAACTTAAGTGCTTCCGATGCAAGGATTAAAGGGGCAAAGCCATATTTCGCCAATAAGCAAAAAAAGCTTCGTCAAGCTGGCAAATCGATTGAGACCCGCCTAGAAAAATTAGAAAAAGTGGAGAAAGTGAAGGAATTGCCATCGATTAAAATGAATCTACCGAACGAAGAAACGTTTAAAGGCCGGATCATTCTGAGGGTAGAGGATGTCTTAGGGAAAATCGAAGAGCGAATCCTTTGGCAACCGGCTCATTTTCAGGTAAAGGGCGGGGATAAGCTAGCTATTATCGGACCGAATGGCAGCGGAAAAACAACGCTTATCAAGAAATTGCTTCGTCAAGAACAAGGTATACACTTTTCCCCTGCTGTGAAAATTGGCTATTTTAGTCAGAATTTAGATGTTTTACAACTCGACCAATCGATTCTGGAAAATGTTCGCTCCACCTCCACACAAGAAGAAAGTTTTATCCGCACTGTGCTTGCAAGACTGCACTTTTTCCGTGAGGATGTCTATAAAAACGTGTCTGTCTTAAGTGGCGGTGAGCGTGTCAAAGTCGCGTTTGCCAAAATCTTTGTAAGTGATATTAATACTATTATCATGGATGAGCCGACAAACTTCCTTGATATCCAAGCTGTGGAGGCACTAGAATCCTTGCTCCAGGGCTACGCAGGCACCGTCATCTTTGTTTCTCATGATCGTCGTTTCATTGAATCGATTGCCAATCGAATTTTAATAATTGAAAAGCAGGAATTACAGGTTTTTGATGGAAGTTATAAGGAATATAAACAAGCAAGTGTAAAAACGGAGCGAGATGCATCAGAGGATAAGCGACTTTTACTCGAGACGAAAATAACTGATGTCCTCAGTCGACTGAGTATTGAACCTTCGCCAGAATTAGAAGAGGAATTCCAACAATTATTGCAACAAAAACGCAATTTGGAATAGGAATTGTAGGAAGGTAACTTTGAACAATATCCATGGTTTGTATGTAATCATGGGTATTGTTTGCATGATATTACTAAAAGGGAGGTTTGTTTTATCTTTTTCAAAGAAAATTCTAACCATCAGCCAAAGGCGGTCCATTTCGCCTTAACGATTACTTTTATTTTTTGGAGTTCGATTCTTTTTATTAATGCCGTCTTTGAAAATTTCAAAGGAGCATCCCTTATTCAAAGCTCTTTTGTCATCCTGATATCAGGGTTAGCCATCTTCTTTCTTACTGAATTTATATTTTCTCGTTTTCTCCAAACGAAATAACCACAATTAAGGAAGGTGTGGTCTACTTTCTGGAGAGGCAAGTAAAGAGCTCATCCTTTTATCATCATTTTGGTCTCTGCATAAGTAAAACATCTAATTTAGTTTCGATTCTTTGTAAAACTCTCAAAAGCTCTTCAGACTGACGATCTTGATGGCCGCCTTCTGCTCTTTTCGAGAGATCGGGTGATAAGATTTGTTTCTGTTGAAAGTCACGAACTCTTTTTACATCCATTTATGTGCCTTCTTTCTATAAAAGTCTCATTTGTTCTCAATAAAGAACTATTTATTATTCTAAATGAAAACTCTATAAATGGCAACAAAAACTTAATATGGGAGGAGCCTTAAAATGCAGTCTTTCAAATTGCATATGGATGTTTATGAGGCAACTAGCAAACTAAACGATCTTTTTAAAGAACCAATTTCCAATGTGACGGCGATTGAGATGGGAGAGCTTAGTCGAGTATTTAGCTTCAACCATCTACAAAAGGAATATGTGGTTCATTTTAAAAGTGATCGGGAATCGTTTGATAAAGCAAAATATATGTATGAAAAATACTCTTCTCCCTCTCTTCCTATTCCAAAGGTAGTTAAAATTGGAAGTCTGCCTGATATGTATTATGCCATCAGCGAAAAGGCAGCGGGTAAAGCAATAAGTGATTGGGATGAAGAAAATAAAGTAGAGACGATTTTAAATCAATTGGCCATTCATTTTACATATATGAGTCAAATTCCAATTGATCCAGCCGTTGGTTTTGGAACAATCACAGCAAACCAAGTAACTGGCCAAAGGAATTGGCAGGAAACATTGATTCATTTTTTCGATCCAGCCCAAGAAGGTTTCCATCACAATTGGACGAGATTCTATACGGATAGCTTTTTAGAGGAAACTTTGTTTACGGAAGGCTTTGACAAAATGATGGCCCTGGCTGACTATTCCCCTTCTGAACCACATCTTGTTCATGGTGACTTTCATCTAGGCAATATGCTCTCTGATGGACAGAAAGTGACAGGCATAGTCGATTGGGAAATGGCAATGTATGGTGACTTTATGTTTGATCTTGCTGGTTTACATTTCTGGTCGCCACATCTTGAATTTCCGCAGCGAGTAAGAAAATCGTGGATCGAAAGCGGAAAAGACATTCCTTATTTTGATGAGAGGTTACGCTGCTATTTGCTCTTTAAAGGGATTGATGGCCTTCGCTTCTTTGCAAAGAAAAACGACAAGGATGCCTATGATTATATGCGGAGTAGAGTGATTGCACTACTGGAGGAATAATTATATTTTTCTATACGAGAGTAAATCGTGTCTATACGGGAGTATTTGGTGTTATACGACAGTAATTTATGCTATACGACAGTATTTCACATCTATACGGGAGTATTTATACGCCACTCTATAAAATAGCTGTCCAAGTTTGGACAGCTACTCTTATGACAAAGGCGATTTGAGAATCGCAAACAACTTTACTTATCCTTTGTATTTTTGTGGGGCTTTTCAAGATGTATGTCTAATGCTAGAATAGCAGATCTCACAGAACGTTTAGAGTGAATTTTCAATAATTTATTTCCCCATTTTCCCTCTCCAGCTAATACATTGCTTTGGCATCCTTTGGCAAGGAATAAACATGATGCAAATGGGCTGTTACTCTTATGTCCTCTGCCTCTGGGTATTGATAGTCAAAATGAGCGGCAACCTTTTGCGCAGATGTTCGAAATAAATCTCCCATTACAAACAGCGCCTTCCATATATTGTCATACTCTCCATTCGGATAGGTTTGGACAAATTGCTCCCAGGTTGGCTCATCAAGATAGTGCTTAAAGTATTTCCCGCTTTTGCCTGCACTAACAGAAAATTCCGTGGCAATACCAATTTGCCACTCCAGCATTTTCATAAGCATATTTCTAACAGGAATATCCATCGTTTCTTTTGCATAGGAAAGTTCTTCACGCCATAGCCCTTTGGCAACATAGGGACTTACCCACCAAAATTCATTACAGCAATCAGCAAACTGTTTTGCTGTGGGTGGCTGTACCCAGTAATCCCGATCACTAGCAGGAGGAAATGGTTTGAGCAAATGATCCTTGTCCAGTAGGATGATACTCAAACTATCATGATCATAACTAATTAGTTCATCCGCTCTTTCCTCAGGAACTAAGGTTAAATCAATCCTGTTCCCATCTGTGAATTGCATTAAATAGACAAAAAACCCATTATTATCGGGAGGGATCAAAGACATATCCTCAGGCATTTGCATAATCATAATCTCACCGAACTGCTGGATCCATTGATGATTTTTTGTAAAAGATGGCAAATCCCTTACGACGTATACAATATCATAATCTTGAAAACAATCCCTCGGTGCTCGCGGATTCGTTCGCGAACCATTCATGACCACAGCACGAATACGCTTATCTTCCTCAGCAGTCCCAACAATTAAACTCATCATTTCTTTCTCTGTTCTCATTTTCAAAATAAAATCACCTCATATCCTATCCTTAAATCTCTTTTTAAAAATAAAGTTAGTATAGCAACCGCCTTCAATGCTTTCCTTGCTTGATAATTCCTATTTCCTTTAACGACACAGCTAGGCGATCTAGTTTCTTCCTCCAAGGGTTTCGATGATCAGGCTTTAGCTCAACCTCTGACAATCTCGCAATTGTTTTCACTACTTCCTCAATCGATAAACTATCGGTTTGGATATGTTCCTTGAACAGGCTATTTTCCAAACTCTGTAGTCGCCCCTCAGCTTGCTGATAGGCCCATGAGTTCTCCCCTTCCCAACGTTTTAATAATCGCTTTTTGATCGTCGATTTAGAGGCCTTTAACGTAAAGTGCTGAACGATGACACCATTTTCTCTTAATCTGCCTATTATCTCGTCAAAATATTGCTCATTTGTTAAGGTCATTGGCACAATTAAAACACCATTGTATTCTTGGTCTAGCTGTTTTAATAAACGATAATTTGCCTCTCGCCATAACGAATAATCTTGAAAATCATCCTTTGCAACCTCTTTTGGTACATTGGCCATCAGCATATAGCCGAACCTCTCTGGGTCATAAACAAAGGCCCCTTCAACTCTTCTTTGCAATTCATAAGCTGCGGTTGTTTTCCCACTACCAAATGTGCCATTCACCCAAATAATCATCTAACTTCTGCCTCAAATGTAATGATTTCATCCGGAGCCGTTGGATATCTGCCATGCATATAATTTGAAGAACAAATGATATTTTGATAGCCTAGCTCTTTTAATAGCAACGTGAATTCTTCAACTCCATACCAACTCAATTGTAATTCCTGTAATTCTGTTGCAAGCAAGTGTCCAGCCTTCCACTTTTCATATTTTAAAAGGGTAGTTGTTCGCTGTACCACCCAATTTATATGAACAGATTTACTTTCTAATGTCATACCTTCACCATTAGGAAGAGAAAATACTTCAGTTGTGCTTTCCCCCTCCTTAAAATCGTAAGGAAGTAATAAGTCTACGATAATACGGCCTCCACTTGCTAAATGTTGCTTAAAATTTCCCAATACCTTAACTGCCTTTTCACGTGATTCGATCAAACAAAAGGTACCTGTTGGCATAATGATCGCCTGATACTGATGAGGTAGTGTAAAATCCTCTAGTCGCATTTCGTATAATTCAGGAGTAAGTTCACGCTGTTGACAGCGATTTCGACACGACTGCAGCATATCTAGAGAATAATCAATTCCATCTACTGTAAGTCCTTTCTCTAACAATGGAATAAGACATCTTCCAGAACCCACCCCAGCTTCTAATACTCTGCCATCAACGTTTTTTAATCGATTGAGATAGTAGTCGATATCGCCATTGATCGACTGTCCCACCGGTTTTGTAAGATCATAAAGTTCTGTACTAAGCTTGCCATAATGACTAAACATCTAGTATTTTACCTTCTTTCATAAGGACACGGGCATAATCCCTTAAAGCGAGGAGTTGTTCTCGCTCCCACTCACGTCCACCCATTTTCCTCTGCTGTTCTTCAATAGGATTCGAGGAATGATAGACTTCAATTGCTTGTTGGATGATGGGATGATATTCTTTTGGAAAATGTGTAAGTCCCCATTCCCCACCTTCATCCTTGCTATGCACTGTTCCCTTTCTCTCATGTAGCAATTGAAACACGCGGCAAATATTCAATACACTATAAAAAGGCGTCTCGATAATATGATCATCTTCTAAAATCCATTTTAGATCGTCAAGCACCGCTGCCATAAAATCATCCCAGTCCATCTCTCCGAAAACATCCTCAATCGATTGTCCACCTAGACAAATCCCGCGCTGCACAACATACATCAGATGTGAGGGCAAATCCTCATCAATTTTTTCAGTACGATAATCTACCTTCTTTTGTAAAATAGTTTCATGCCAATCGGAGCTATAATGAAGTTCATAGGGAGTTGGGATCGGTATTTCCTTCGCGACCTTGGAGGTGATCACACTAAGTTCAATATTCCCGATGGTCGGCCGCTTCTCAGCATGGCGGGCAATAGCTATTCCTACGTTTTCAGATAAAGTCTCAGGAAGTTTCTGATCAACCACAACGATCACATCAATATCACTTTTTGGCCGATAATAGCTCCCCATTGCTAGTGAACCATGGAGATAGATCCCGACTAATGTATCTCCCAAATGATTTTCTAAAATTGCATTCAATTCGATCACAAACTGTTTTATATCGTTATCACAATTTCCCCAAACTTGCGGCAAACCAACATCTCCTCCATCTAGTGAACCTTTTTGAAATCGAAACTCAGTCTTGGGCTTTAGTTAAGCAAGAGGAATAACCATATTCCATGTATGGTCGAAATTCCACACTTCTCCGATGCCTGTCGCTGCAAATAGATGGGTGGGGACATTATCTTCTATTAATAAAAAAGGTCTTTCTAAATTCGTCATTTTTTTCTGGGTACCATCATCCCATTTCACTGTTCGTGAATAGGCTTTTCCTTTGTGAATATCCCAATGTAAGCAATCTGTGCTACTTGCATAGACACCAGCGCCCCATTCCCCAGTTAAACCATTGGAATTATTTTTGAAGTCGTCCTTGACCAACAGATGGAAACGATTGTCGGAATACCATAAGAAAGGATCTTCTACATGCAAATCGGGATCCGAGAAGTTCAGGATGGGAGCATCTGATAGACGGCGAAATGGGCCATCAGGCTGATCAGCCATCGCAACCCCTAATTGAAGGGTAGCGCCTGCATATTCTCGTGATTTATAGATCATATAGGTTGTTCCATCGGGCAAAATCGTTACCGCGGGATTAGTGGTCACCGTACCATCCCATTTACCCTGACGGGGTTCCAGTAAGGGCTTATCCAATCGCTCCCAGGGCCCGAATACAGAAGTTGCTGTCGCAAGGCCTATACGCTTATTATTCCAAACCTCTAATATACGCTCACTAGATGGCGGATTTTCCGGCGTTGGGACAGGGCCTCCGTATGTTGTACCCATATAATAAAGATAATACGTACCGTTCCAATACTGTATATAAGGGTTATGTTGATTCATTCCGTCAAAATAAGTGCGTCCCCTTCGTTCCAATACCACTTCCTCAAAGCGGTAAGGGCCTTCCGGTGTATCACTAGAAGCTCGAACAACTTCACAGTTAAATAACCAATTGGCACCAAAACTAAGATTTCTTTCCCAACGCGATGCAAATAAATGATATCTTCCATCTTCCCCTTTTACACATGATCCACACCAAATAAAATAATCTTCCTCTTTGTATCCCCCATGAACAGGAGCAGGTTGCAGGCGATGATAAATAGGATTTGTCAAAATATGAAACTCCTCTCAAAATTTTCTCTTTCTTTTCACTATACTAAGGTAAAGAGGCTGGGGCATAATAAAGAGTTAAACTCCAAGGACGAATAATATGTTATCTTAGCGGAGGGCCTTATCTTCCATACGCCAAGAAAGTGTGTATCCATTCGGAATACGATTATTCCTGATCGATGAGGTATTCAATGGATGCCCCTCTTTAAATTTGTGTCAATACATAAACTAGCGGGTCCGATTTTTCTTCCGTTCCGAAAAAATAAAGCTGATTGGCCAAAAAAAGCTCATAATACCGTTCCTGAGAAGGCTCAGGGTTACCCCTCAACCCAATTTGCATTTGCGGTGGAGCATCATCCACAAGTTCAAACTGAAAGTCCTCCATTAATTGCATCAGGAAAAACATCGGCACTTTTCCGTCATAAGTGACTGGCGCTTCATCTTCCAGAAGCCAATTAGGCTTCCCACCCACTTTATTAGCCTTGGGATCTCCGTTTACAGCCTCAAGTATCCAACGTTTAAATTGAATGTTCTCTTGATAGTCTTTTCGAATCACCCCTTCTTTCGTCGCAAAGATTTCAATTTTAAAATTTCGTTGGTAGGACTCAAGAAAGCCCTTCGGAATATCGGCCCCTTTTAAAGGAACTGGCAATATTTCCGGAATACGCTCCCCTTCATGAGCACAGCTTGTGCAATGAAAAACAGCCATTGTCAATCCTTCCCATAAATGACCTGCTGGAAATGCGACTTGAAAAAAGAAGGTTTGCTCCGCACCGCATAATTGACAATGAGGTATTGGCCTATCCTCTGGAAGTCGAGGCTGACCACCAATAAAGGAATAATCGCTTTCCTTTTGCTGTGGCTCTGCCTCATCTATTTTTAAAACATAACCGGACATTTATCTTCAACTCCTTGTCATTTATCCCGCATTAATGAGTAGTAACCCCCAACCTTAAGGCTTTAGTATAGTCTGGGAAACATAGGTGAGGGATAACTGCCCTAATCTAGCTTCGTCTCCTAGCGACTAGCAGGGGCTCATCGTGTTTTCTTTATCTCAGGCCAACAGGAGATTGGTCGCAGGATTCACGAATTTTGCCTTTGATCTTCTCATCCGTGTAGGATAAGGAAGCAGACTATGTTCGCGACATCCTGTGCGTTGAAAAATCCCCACTGATTAAAGTATCACCTTATGGATTTGGGAAAACTCGTTTAATCATTACTCCGTCAATTCTCACATGATAGGCTATCTCAATAGGCCTCGTCGAACCGGGCGTATATTTAGGGACAACCCGGATAAATACATTTTTATTAGCTGCTACTTCTTTGGCAATTAATTTCTCAAATTCTCGAAATGATCCCCTGTTTACACTCAGATTTTGCGGAAAAATATTTCCCGAATATTTATTGCCAAGTCCCCCAAGATTCTTGCCAATCGCATGTCCAGCATCATCCGTTGACTTTCCAAGCTTTCTTACATATTTTCTTGAGGCAGCATTGGTATCTGTCCCCTTTCCCAAATGGCGCTTTTCGATTTTTGCAAAAACTGAGCGAAGCTCTCCCTTACTCCCAATAGATGTTCGATACGTCAAGCCACTAGCCGTTGTAAGCTCAAAGCGTTCAATTCCTTTTCCTGCTTTTAGTATTTTCTTGGAAACAATTTTACCAAAAGGCAGCCGGCTCATACCAATCGTCAGCACTGAGGCTGCCGCATATTCAGGGTTCATGAGCTTTTTCGGATGGCGGATCACATCCGCAATCTCTTTTCCACTTGCAGCAAGACTAATTCCAGTTGAAACAGCTACAAGCGCAGACCAAACACCTAAAAATGGAACCGTTAAAGCGAACGCTCCTGCAAAAATGGCTCCTTTTTCCCAACCAGATAATCCATTCCACCAATTTTGAAGGCTATCAAATAGACAGGCAAAACAGGCCTCGTAGCCACTAGCTACATATTCCCATCCGTTATACATCATTATCACTAAAAGCGTCGCAGCAATTGCTAGAATGATTTGATAATATTTTTCAACATTTTCCGTTAATTGCGAAAGACGCGTCTCCTTAGCTTCGCTGTTTCCATAGAGGAGAGTCAAGTTGAACTCTCGACGCTCTCGATAAAAATGCAATAAAAACCCATAATGCTGGCGACTTCTGAAAAAGGCAATGATCAAATTCCAAATTTCAGAGAAAGGGTTAATGGCTTTTTCATTCGGCAGCCTCGGGATCTGCTCCTTATTTCTATTTAGCTCGGTATAATCAATGATTAAAGCAATACCTAACATAATTAAAAACCAAGCTTTTGTTTGGTAACCGCTTCCTAATAATCCGTGGAAAGCCCTAATCCAATCCGGGAATTGGTAGCTGCCATTCCACAAGGCATGGTCCACTATAGCGACAAATAGAAAGAAGCCTGGCACAACAAAGGTTAAATTTTTCAGTTTTTTTCTAAACCTTATAGCAAAGCCAATGGCAAGGGTAATCATGGCTGTTAACAGGGCATGATTAGCTGTCATTTGGGTTGGGAGGAAGCTTTCCTCCATATAGCCGGGAAAAAGGGTAAAGAAGTCCCAATGAAGGACTTGCCCGCCAAATAAAGTAAATCCATACATATTACCTGTTGCAATTCTTCTGGCAAATTCCTCTATGAGTTGAAAGCCCGCACCAGTTGCTGCTCCAATTAAAGCATAGTCTGTGAGACTTAGAGAACTGGCTCGTCTAGACAAATATAAATATGCAGCTAGCGGCAATAATTTAAAAACTTCCTCCATAATAGGGGTTAAGATAGACATACTCCAAAAGTCAGAAGACAAACTGCCAAATAACTTTGTAATGAGAAGAACAATAACGGCTGTCAATGGAACGACAAACCAAGCACCCGCAAGGAAAAAACGAGTATATTGCTTCCAGGTTAGCGTTTTACTTCGACAAAGAAGCCAAAACTGCACGATCAGATAAAAAGACCATAAGAACTGGACCACCATTGTTCGTGAATCTTTCAAGAAAAAGAGACTAATAATGAAAGCTATGACAAAGATCCACGAAACAATCATATATAGATAGGTGATGATCGGAAACTTACCAACCAGTGTTTGCCAAGTGGTTTGGATTCTTTCTAAGGTAGACTGAATTCCATGACGAAAATTCCCCAGCATTTCTAACATGTAGCCGCCTCCTTATCACGAAACAACTATTTTGGGTTTATGCTACACGAATAGATAAGGATTGAACATAGGTAGAATGTTGTAAATCCAGGAATTCGGTAAAAGCTTTGGCGGTTCAGGCACCTTATAAAGCCTTCGTTAAATATAAAGCTAAATCGTCATCCACTTGCACTTGTTCCCCACGTTTTATTTGTTTTCCGTTTTGGGAGATGCCGCGGCCATCTGGCAGGTAGCCTCTGCTGATATATAAGCGTTGGGCAGCACCGTAATCCTCCATAAGTCCAAAGCCAATTCCAATGACAGGATGTGTATCCGCGACAATTCGCTCTGCTTCGTCCATCAACTTAGTGGCGATCCCTTTATTTTGATTGTGAATTAGCACATTCAAGTCGACGATTTCTGGAATTCCCTTTTCTAAAAATGGTGGATAGGTCGATTGCCATTTTATTGTGACATAGCCAGCAAACTCGTTTACGTATTCGGCTACAAAAATTACTCTTTCCCCGTTATCCTGCTCTAAAGCATATTGTTCAAATTGTGAAGCTGGTTTATACCATCCTTGCTTTTTAAAAGCCGCTTCGATGACATTGAAGTCAGCTCTAGTCAATAGACGAATCGATATAGGTTGTTCGTTCATTACTCTTCCACTCTTCTTTCATCTTTATTTCAATTGCCTAATAATCGTAAACGATAAGCATTCATTGCTGTCTCTCCAAGCTGATCAAGGAGATTATAATTCGCATAGGCACCTACAACAGCACCAACTCCAGGAATTAGTTGAAACATTTTCACCAAATCAATATGATCGCGATATTCTTGTTGAAAAACGCGCCAGTCCATATCAAGCAGTTCCCGCTTCTTATTCTCCCAATGTTTAATTGTCTCGAATGTTTCCTTTCGTTTCTCATCACTAGAGAATGCCAGCTGGAAGACATGGAGGATAAAAAGCCGTTCTTCATATTTATTAGTATCAAATCCATAAATCGTAGCTGCCTCAAATAAAAATTTCATTTTAATCGACAGCAGGAGGGGGAAATCAGCCAAACCTAGTAAAATACCGCCAGCCCCTGTACCAGCCCCCTCTACTACAGCTGTTTTTCTATACGTCGTAAGCTTTTGCTTTACCCTTTTGTCTTGTTCATAAAGATTGACTTCCATAAATGCTTCTTTTTTCGTTGTCACATTAGAGCCAGCAAGTGTTGCCTTTGCCATATTTTTTATACTTTCAGTGACCACATTATGGACTTTTTCCGGAATCAAGCTATTCATCTTTGTTTGCGTCGTTTTCGACATTCGATTAAAAAGACTCGATCGTTTTACAATTTTCCTTTGCCATAGGACCAATTCATCTCTTACTTTATCTTCATATTCTGCCAAGAATGACACATCCTTTATTTTCATATAATCATTAAAGTGCGTGCAACCTGATAACAAAGTATACGGATCTTCTCTTAAAAAGGATTCATCCGGTTGCAGGCATGTTTCCTTTAAAGCATTTTAGACGTTCAAACATTACCAGCTATATATTTTTTTTAAAAAAGAGCTGCTTCAAAAGGATGTATCCTTTTGAAACAACTCATCTAGTTAGAACATGTTGGTAACTTCTCTGGTTCCATAATTTGATTATCGGTTACGTGAATCTGACAGGTTTTCCCACTCACAACAATTTTAAAAACGCCTGTGTTAAAGTCTGTGCCAATTTCCTTGTAGAAAATTCCTTCAAAGCAGGATCGTTTAGATAGAGTGAAGCTTAATTGATAACCACCGTTTTCATCCTTCACTAGGAAACAACGAATGCCTTTTTCATAGATGTCATCTTCTTCACTCTTGATGGTGCGATCAACCGAAACAATATGCAGGTCAACAAAAGAGATCTCTCTCAATAAAACATTCACAAAAGATCCTTTCGTAATTTCTTCCCATCGGTTTTGCGCGGTCTCACCAATTATAATTTGTGTTACGTTATGATGATAGGCAACATCTGCGATGACCTTCGCTGACGGACGCTTTTCATTATCCTTCAAAATAAATCCTTCAGCCCCTAATTCGTCTGCCAGCTCTTTCCAATGTTCCACATAGTCCGACTTTTCCGCATCAAATTCATCATATGGCCGTGGATCTACCGTTAATATATAGAATGGGCAATTTACCATATTCGCTATTTTAGAGCCACGCCTAATAAGACGCTCCCCATTCGGACCGTAATAAACACAGACGAGAATACACTCATCCATACGACCCTTTACTCTTCTCATGAGTCATTCCACCTCTTCATTTTTTCTTCACTTTTTAATCATCATTTTCATTATTGATCCAATATAACATATTTCATCCTAAAAATACGTATTTTTTTTAGAATCGTCTCATGTGCGTTATCCAGTGGATTCGTGTATACTATTGTATATAGTATACATAAAATAACGAAATGTATATGGGCAACAATTATCCTGTATCACACATAAATGATTAAGAATAGCACAAACGCCTTTAGTATAGGAAGAACGGCTAAGGATCAGCCATTCCCCCACAATCCGTGGACCTCATATGCCCATATCTCGATTCGCTTGCTACTCTTCTGCCATCGTTCATGTATTTCTTTTACCATTTTGTCCATATTAAATCTTAAATTGTTTTCTGCCTTTTTTAACGTGTTTACGGGGATTAGGACTGCGTTCACAACATAGAGGCAAGACAGATTGGAGGTTTCACTTTGTTATCCATCAACATAACAATAGTCATCCCCCTATTTATTGCATTATTCTTACCGTACCTTTCTAAAAAGAAATTACCCTTTCATATAGGATGGATTGTTCTAGCTGTTCCCATTATCCTATTTATTATGCTTGCAAGTTTCATTCCTTCTGTTGCGTCTGGAGAAACATATCTCCATACAATCGAATGGATTCCTACCTATGGCATTCACTTTACGACTTATCTAGATGGTCTTAGCATGATCTTTGCACTATTAATCACAGGAATTGGAAGCTTGGTCATCCTTTATTCCATTTATTATTTATCATCGAAGGAATCCCTTCACACTTTTTATGTGTATTTACTTTTATTCATGACCGCAATGCTAGGCGTTGTGTTTTCAGAGAATTTATTTGTTTTGTATGTGTTTTGGGAACTAACGAGTATTTCGTCCTTCCTATTAATCGCATTTTGGTATCATCGAAAAGGTTCCCGGAATGGGGCTCAAAAGGCGCTTTTAATCACAGTTAGCGGTGGTTTCTCTATGCTAACTGGATTTATCATGCTTTATTCCATGACTGCTTCAGCAAGTATTCGTGAGATCATTTCATCGATTGATCAATATACGGGGCATCCTTTATTTATCCCAGCCTTAGTTCTGATTTTAATTGGCGCTTTTACGAAATCTGCACAATTTCCATTTCATATTTGGTTACCTGATGCAATGGAAGCCCCAACTCCTGTTAGTGCTTATCTCCATTCCGCTACAATGGTCAAGGCGGGAATTTATTTGGTAGCACGTTTTACACCTATTTTTGGCGGTGAAGCCTTGTGGTTCTGGTTGGTGAGTTGTGTAGGACTTGTCACAATGTTCTGGGGATCTTTCCGAGCCATTCGACAAACAGATTTAAAAGCATTGCTCGCCTTTTCTACTGTTAGTCAGCTTGGTTTAATTATGAGCCTGCTTGGTTTAGGATCCATCGCTTATCATTTAGGTGTACAAGAAGAATCAGTGCTCTTCACACTTGCTACATTTGCAGCACTATTTCATCTAATTAATCATTCTACCTTCAAAGGTGCGCTTTTCATGATTGTTGGCGTTATAGACCATCAATTAGGAACTCGCGATATCCGCCGACTTGGTGGTTTAATGTCCTTTATGCCGATTTCCTTCACAGTCGCTTTAGCCGGGTGTTTCTCTATGGCAGGATTACCGCCTTTTAATGGCTTTTTAAGTAAAGAAATGTTTTTTACAGCTGTCCTTAACATTCATCAGCTTGATCTGTTTTCTTTAGATACCTGGGGCATTCTTTTTCCGATCATCGCCTGGGTTGGGAGCATCCTAACCTTTGTCTATTGCATGATCTTTGTATTTAAAACTTTTACAGGAACCTATCAAGAGAAAAAGCTTGAACATGGGGCTCATGAGGCATCAATAGGTATGATCATTTCTCCTGTCATATTAGCAATATTAGTGCTCGGTATTTTCTTTTTCCCAAATGTTTTAGGTGAATATATCATCACTCCAGCGATGTATAGTATTTTTCCAACATTTACACCATCCTTTGATTTAAGCCAAACGGTTTCTCCTTGGCATGGATGGAATATGGAAATTGCGATGACAATCGGTGTCATCCTCCTTGGTACGTTCTTATACATCTTCCTTCGAAAATGGAAGGGAATCTATTCGTTATTTCCACCAAAGTGGAGTTTTAATACTTTATATGACAGTCTATTGGAACAATCAGAGGGGCGTTCCAAAACATTCACAAAATTCTATTTGACAGGATATTTACGGGATTATTTAGTTTATATCTTTCTCTTTCTAGTTGTCGTAACAGGCGGAACTTATCTTTACACAAACGCCTTTTCATTCGATATGTCAGGAGATGCGCCGGTTCGGGTCTATGAATGGATTGTTGTGCTTGTCATGGTGATTGCGGGTGTTTCTATCTTATTTGCCAAATCTCGCGTAACAGCCATTCTATTAAATAGTGTACTTGGCTATATGGTTGCTGTACTATTTGTTGTATTTCGCGCACCTGATTTGGCTCTTACCCAGCTTGTTGTCGAAACCATCTCAACGGTCTTATTTTTACTTTGTTACCATTTCCTGCCAGAGTGGAAAAAGGAAAATACAAAACGAAAAACAAAAATCACAAACATAATGATCTCCGTTTCGGTAGGGAGTCTATTCATCCTTGTCGCTTTAGCTGTGAATAGTGGAAACTTATTTGAAACCATCTCTCGTTATTTTGAAGAGGCCTATGAGCTTGCAGGAGGAAAAAATATCGTAAACGTAATCTTAGGAGATTTCAGGGCCTTCGATACAATGCTCGAAGTCGTCGTCCTCTTCATTGCTGGTATTGGTGTCTATAGTCTTATTCAGCGCAAAGGGATAAAGGAGGAGGAAAAACTTGAAGATCAATGATGTGATTTTACAGACGGTTGCAAAAGTCGTTGTATTTATTATATTAACCCTTGCCGTTTATCTATTTTTGTCCGGCCACAATAGTCCAGGCGGGGGATTCATCGGGGGACTCGTCCTAGCTGCGGCCGTTGTCTTACTCTGTCTCGCCTTTGATACTGAAACGATTCATAAGGCGATACCATTTAATTTTAAGTTAGTAGCTGCATTAGGAGCCTTCATTGCTGTTTCAACGGGCGTCGGAGCCGTACTGTTTGGTGCCCCCTTTTTAAAGCAAGTCTTTCATCACTTCCACTTGCCACTTCTAGGCGAGACGGAGCTCACAACTGTGACAATATTTGAGGCGGGAGTCGCCTTAGTCGTTGTTGGAGTGGTTGTGACGATTATTTCAAGTATTAGTAAGGATGTGTAGCCAATGGAAACATTAATGATCATTCTGGCGGGGATTTTAGTAATGATCGCAACCTATTTATTTCTCTCCAAAAATTTAATTCGTGTAATCCTAGGGTCTGCCATCCTATCCCATGCCGCTCATTTACTTATTATGACAATGGGAGGCCTCAAAACCGGAAGTGTTCCCATTATTGGGGAAAAACCGCTCGCTTATACAGACGCTCTTCCCCAGGCTCTCATTTTAACATCGATTGTAATCGGATTTGCCGTAACAGCTTTGTTTCTTGTCTTAGCTTACCGGACGCATCGTAAGCTTGGCACCGATAATCTTGCTCAATTAAGAGGGACTCATGATGAATAATATGATTGTTTTACCAATGGTGATCCCGATTCTAACAGCCATTTTACTGGTTTTCCTACGGCGACGTATTCGAATCCAAAAATGGCTTAGCATCGGATCCCTGCTCTTAACAATTGGTATAAGTATATTTCTATTAAATCAAATTCAAACAGAAGGAATCCTTCGATTGGACTTTGGGGGCTGGAAACCGCCGTTTGGCATTCTTTTTGTCGCAGATTCCTTCTCCATGTTGCTTGTCCTGACGACATCGATTGTATCAGCAGTTTGCTTATTATATGCTTTTTATTCTTTGGATGAAAAACTGGAAAAGCTATTTATTTATCCTTTTATATTCTTTATGATTGCGGGTGTCCATGGTTCTTTCTTAACAGGGGATCTCTTCAACCTCTATGTATGTTTTGAAGTAATGTTATTGGCTTCCTATATACTTGCCGCCATCGGAGGGACGAAAAAGCAACTAAGAGAATCGATTAAGTATATTGCAATCAATGTCCTTTCTTCTTGGCTATTCTTAGTAGCGATCGCCTATTTATATGGAACATTGGGTACCTTGAATATGGCCCATTTATCATACAGAATAGCAGAGGTTGGACAAACACCTATTTTAACTGTCATTAGTATTTTATTTCTTGTTGTCTTTAGCTTAAAAGCAGGCTTATTGCTATACTTCTGGCTTCCGGGTGCATATAGTGCTCCACCTACAGCGATTGCTGCATTATTTGGAGCCTTGCTAACGAAGGTGGGAATCTACTCTCTGTTTCGCATTTTCACCTTGTTATTTTATCATGAGCCTGCGATTACCCACACAATCATCGGTGTGATGGCCGGTCTCACATTAATCGCTGGTAGTATTGGTGCGATCGCCTTTAAGGATCTTCGCCAAATTATTTCTTTTAATGTCGTCATTGCTGTTGGATTTATATTAGTAGGACTTGCTGTATCCACAGCAGTGTCAATAGAAGGTTCCATTTATTATCTAATTCACGATATGGTCGTGAAAGGATTATTATTCTTGTTAGGAGGAACCATTATTGCTTTAACGGGAACAGCTAGAATTGATAAAATGAGCGGACTTATAGGGAACTATCCTTTACTAGGCTGGCTGTTCTTGATCGTCACTCTATCCCTAGCAGGAGTTCCACCGCTTAGTGGATTCATTGGAAAAGTTTTGGTCGGAAAAGGCGCGATTGATACAGGTCATTATCTCCTTACAGCGCTCGCGATTATTTCAAGTATTTTTGTTCTATATTCACTGCTCCGTGTTTTTCTTAATAGCTTTTGGGGAGAAACCATTATTCAAATAGAAGATGAAATGCCGTTAAGGAAAGGGTTGATTATCCCTTGCCTACTTCTGACAGTCGGCACAATCGGACTAGGATTTGGCACGGAATACCTTGCTCCATATGTGCGTGATGCAGCTCACACATTAACAAATCCACATATTTATATCGAGGCAATACTTGAAGGAAAAATTCCATAGAGAGAACAAAAGCGCAAGCGCCCGTTTAGCGACGTACAAACTTTTTAAGCTTCTGACGAGATAAAGGAAACACCATGAGCTTGGAAAGCGAATGGATGTTGACTTATCGTAGGAAGAAGCTGAAAGTTTGCTAGTCGCTGGGCGCTGGAGCTGGATGCCGAACCGCAACATAAGCTAGTTATCCACAAGCGGCAATTTTATAGTTTCCTTAACAAGAACAAAAGCGCAAGCGCCTTGAACTAGGAAGAAAGGCTAAATTCGCGCCGTCCTGGCGCAACACCTTTCTGACCAGCATCCTGTTGGCCTCCGACAAGCAAATGTTCCTGAACCTAGGAAGGGGCTTTTTCCCTTCATAGGTTCAGGGTTATTTGACCTCGAGGGGCTAGGCGCTGGAGCTGGATGACAAAACTCAAAATTATAACTTATCCACAAGCCAAGAATTTTATAGTTTCCTTAACAACAACAAAAGCGCAAGGCGCCCGCTACCTTCGACAAGCAAATGTTCTGAGACAAAGAAAGGCGTTCTTTGTCTTTCATTGGCTCAGGTTATTTCGTGGAACATCGGCTAAGGTCGCCACGTCCGCATGTCTTCGCCGATGGACTCGCATCCTGCGAGCCTTGAGAGGCTAGGCGCTGACTAGATCTAAACACTAACCATGTTTATACTTTCTTTAAAAATGAGGTGAAGCAATATGCCCGCTCAATTTATTATGAATTTATTTATTGCCTTTCTCTGGATGCTACTGACAGATGAAGATGAATTACATTTATCCACATTTTTTGCTGGGTATCTAGTCGGAATTGTCATCGTGTTTCTGATGCAGCGCTTCTTTAAAAAGCAATTTTATTTACAAAGATTTTATTATGTATTAAAACTATTTTTTATTTTTAACTCCGAATTGTTTCAATCAGCCTTTCTTGTTATGAGGCATATATTAAGTCCGAAAATTGATATTCAACCAGGAATTTTCACTTATAAAACAGCCTTGAAAAGTGATTGGGAAGTCACGACACTTTCCATGCTCCTCACCTTGACTCCTGGATCTGTCGTTATGGAGGTCTCTCCAGAAGGAGATACACTTTATATCCATGCTTTAGATATTGAAAGATATAAGGATTTTCTTCTACGTTCCTTAGGAAAATTTGAAAAAGCTATCATGGAGGTGACACGCTAATGATCAAAATCATGTTATTTACAACACTCTCATTATTCGGAATCGCCATTGCCATTGCTCTGTATCGGATTATTAAAGGTCCTTCAATTCCAGACCGAGTGATTGCTCTTGATATGATTGGTGTAAACCTAATTGCTGTCATAGCTGTCATATCCATCGCTCTTAAAACGAAGTCCTTTTTAGAGGTAATCCTCGTACTCGGGATCTTATCCTTTATTAGTACGATTGCCTTTTCAAAATTTATTGTAAGAGGTGTTATCATTGAACGGAAACGAGATAAGTGAGTTTATAACGGTTTTCCTGATGCTGATTGGAAGTATTATTAGCGTAATTAGTGCTATTGGCATTATTCGGTTTCCAGATGTTTATACCCGTTCACATGCTGCCACGAAAAGCTCTACCTTAGCCGTCCTTCTCACTTTAGTAGGGGCGTTTCTATACTTTTTGTTTACCGAATCTCTCGTCAATATTCGCCTCATATTGGGGATTGTCTTTGTCTTTCTAACTTCCCCTGTCGCCGGCCATCTTATCATTCGGGCCGCCTATCGCTCAAATGTCAAATTAGCTGATTCTACCGTAGAGGATGAATTAAAAGACGTCCTTCATCAAGATGATAAATATAATGAGGCTGGGGAAAAAACGAACTACTAGGGTGCCATATCACCCGCTTCGGAAATATACTCGCTTTCCACAGGCGGTTGGTGAGCTTCCTCAGCCCTACAGGATGTAGATCACGAAGGCATGGTCGTACTAGTGCAAGTGAATTTCATACAGGATGGTGCGTACTTAGCCTTTGCGGGATCTCACCGATGCCTTTTCGACGAACATGATGTTCTAAGTATCAGCGTTGGTCACATGACGTGATCGTCACTAGTCGCCCCCCTAATGCATTGTTCGTCTGTGAATTTTAATTATACCCCAGCCTCGTCTATATCTTCAGTTGGCATACTGTCCGCTGATTCGTACTAGCCATCATCCCTGCCGTCTATTCAACCAATCATCCATATAAATAACATTCTCTCGATTCATTTTATCTTCATGATGGCGCAATATTTTCTTTGTTTCGTATTGGCCCAGCGTGATGGAACGCTCTAACGATTTAACAGCAAATCGACCAATATCTTGTAAATCAATATCAATTAATAGATCTGTATACTGTTCCAAACACCGATCTGTATTTTTTTGACTCGCTATATCAATATAACGATTCACAACAGACAAAAGATTGGTAGGGTAGTGTGGATTTGTGCTGCGCACTCTAACAGATGTTACATTTTTAGCGCCCATTTTACGAACAATATCAGCCGGATTATTATTTAGAACATAGCCATCCACGAGTAATCGATCATTCATCTCAACTGGAGAAAATATACCGGGGATCGACATGCTTGCCCGTATCGCCATAGCTACCTCTCCTGAATCAATGACCATCATCTCACCTGAGATCAAATCAACACAGATAACCGCAAATGGGATGTCTAAATCCGAAAAATGCCTTCCTTCCGTCCAATTTAGTAAGCTTTGATAAATCCGATCCCCTTTTAACATTCCTTTTCGGTTAAGAGCAAAATCAAGATAACGACGAACGGATAATTGTTGCACGATATTTTTCATCATCTCCGGTTGAACCCCACAAGCATAAAGACCGCCCACAACGGCCCCTGCACTAGTGCCGGCAATATGAGTAATCGAAATCCCTTGGTCCACCAGTTCCTTTAAAGCACCAATATGAGCGACTCCCCGTAAAGAACCTCCTCCTAGTGAAAGTCCTGTTTGTTTCAACTTTCTTCTCCTCCCTCTTTCCTTCTCGAAAAATCCCTTTTTCTGTGGGTTATTCTTGTATATGTAATCAAACCTATAATGGCTATTCCGATTATGATGATACCATAGCCATAGAAGCTGTATGATTCAAAAAACTGTTGAAAGGCTTGATAATTCCCTTTAAAATAATTCCCTAGAAAAATCATAACATAAGACCATGGGTAAATTCCTATAAAAGTCAATATTATATACTTATATAATTGAACCTTGCTCATTCCGGCGATATAAGATATATAATTTCCAATGCCAAAGGGACGTGATAGAGTAACACTCCAAATACCGTAACGATTAAAATAGGCTGCTCCCTTTTCTAATCCTTTTCTAAATCGCTTAGGAAAATGTCCACCCAGCTTTTTCCCTACATAATAGGGCATTAAGCTAGCCAAAGTATATGAAAAGCTCATCCCGAAAGCAATAAAAACGATCTGAATATAGCTAGGCGCTAGGATATATCCATAAGAGAGGACAAGTATTAAACCGGGGAATGGTAAAGATGAACCTTCTAAAAACATAACGAAAAATAATCCAGGTATTCCCAAAGTTTGGAGCCATTCTAAAAACTGTTGAATCATGAATGTATTCCTTCCTTCTGCTATTCAGGATTTTCAACCGCTATTTTTGTATTCTGTATAGCATTCTTCTGATCAGGATGCAGGATATAATGAATTAACCGAACAATATCAGAGGGATATCCAACCTCTATTTCATTGAGATAGCGGTGAATGGAATGCTGAATTTGCGCCATTAAGGATGTATCCTGGAAGAAAGATAGAATTGATGTATCCAAAGGTTGTGCAGGATTTAATTCCAGAATCAACTTCCTATCCTTTAAAAGCTGTAAATTAATTTCTTCTTGCCCTGGTAAGGCTGAATGGATAAAAATCGGCAGACCCTTCCTCAATGATTCACTGATCGTAACACCACCGGGCTTTGTAATAATCGCATCAACACGTTCATATAGGGCATTCATTTTTGCTTTGTCGGAGATATAAGGAATAGGCTGAACATTATTCCTATCTAATTTCTGAAGTTGTTGAAACAACCTTTTATTTTTACCGCATAGTACATAATATATGATCTTTCCCTCTCCATTCGGGCTTGCTAACTTTAGTAAACTCAGAATTCCTCCAAGTCCCACACTTCCTCCTGAAATGAGCACTTTCCATTTTTGCTGATTGGCAAGCATTTTATTCTTTCTTTTACTAAATTGTTCCCCGATAGGAATCCCCGTAATCCAAACCCTGCTTTCTGATACATGATTTGAAGCTAATAATTGCTGCTTCATCGCAGAATTCGATACTAAATGATAATCAATCCCTTCTATTCCCCACACATCATTAATAAAAAAATCTGTATATACATTCATAACTGGAATCGTTAATTGATGATCCTTTTTTAAAATACTTAAAAGATGTGAAGGAAACGCATGAGTGCAAATAATGAGATCAGGTTTCTCCAGCAAAAGAATTGCCTTCATTTTCTTTAAAAATAGATGGTCATAATACTTTTTATAATCATGCTCTGTTTGTGAGCTATGGGCCATTTTTTTATATGTCCATGCATAGCTTTTTGGAAAGAAGTGAATCCACCCCAAATACGTTTTTGTTACCATGCTTTCAAGCACGGGATTCCAAGCGCTTAATAAATCAATTTTTTTACAAAGCATCGCTTTATTTCTCTTTTGTAAATAACTGATCATCGTTTCTGCTACTTGATGGTGCCCAGACGGCATTGTTAATAAGGGGAAAAACAATATTTTTTTCATTCACTTCCATCCCTTTCTCTATTTTCAAATATAGGCTACCAAACAGTGCCTAATGAAATGATCATTGTCTTCTTAGATATTTATATAGACGAAAAAACAATTTTAAACCCTGCAATGGGAAATAAATATAGTAAAACTTCAATCAGTGTGGGTACTACTGTCTATAATTCGTGATAAAAAGGGTTGGATAAGGTAAGAAGGTATTCTTTAGAAAGCTAGAGAAGATTTTTAAAAGCGAAAGTTATCGCCGAGTTCGGCTTGATATTTCCGTGCATAAATTGCAAGGATTACCGTCTTATTGTTTACTATAATTTAATTTGGAAGGAGGAATTGGATGGAAAGTTTTGGATACCCGTCTCAAAAAAAGCAAATAATATCAAAACAAAGGATGCCTTCAGGAACTGTTTTTTAAACCTCATTCTACTGTTGGGCATCCCTTTTTTTGGCAGGAATTATGGCCTCTAGTCGTGAATTGAATAGAAGGAGGTGTTCATATGAATTGGGATAAAAGCAAACCGTGGTTTCACGGATCCCCGATCATACTTACGGAATTACTTGAAGGTAGTACAATTACACAAAACAGTGAAATTGCTAAAATATTCTCACATAAACCCACGGTAGTTTCTATGGATGATCAAGGAGGTTTTTTCCATAATGGCTCCATGGCCGGGTATCTCTATATCATTGACGAGCCTCTCACCCCAACTGACATCTTCCCTCATCCTAATACAACGATGGAAGCAGGGGTGGAGTGGCTTATACATAGGCCTTTGAAAGTGAAAAAGATAATGGAAACAAAGGTAGATCCAACTCAATGCCTATCCGAAGCAGAAATTAAACATCTGTCAAAGTTATTATAAAAGGAGCATCTATATTGGAGGTATTTTATGGATCAATTAGAATTTATTCAATACAGTTCCCACAAAAAATTGGTAAAAGAGATATTGAAAGAATACCAACCTAAACATGAATGCATTGGCTTCATGCTTATTGGTTCAGTTGCAAGGGGGGATGCCTATCCGGAATCAGATTTAGACTTATTGTTCCTCCTCGAAAACGAACATAGCCAACCATTCCAAACAGAAGTAAAGGGCAATATATTAATTGAATACAAATATACAAACTTCAAACAAGCTCAAGTAAAACTAGAAAAAAATCCAATGGAGATTTATTCATACTTGGATGGGAAAGTTATATATGACAAAAAGGGACAGTTCATTGAATTAAAAAGGATTGCCCTTGAAAAGTATAATTCCTACAAAATTTCCGAGCACCAGACAAATGCAATTTTACATTGGCTAAAAAGTTCATACCATAAGATTAGTGCGGCGAATCAAGAAGAGGATCATTTTAAGGCGTCGTATGTCATCAATACATCGACATGGGTGATGTTAGAAGGTCTATGGGCAATAAATCATCAACCTATGCCTCCTTCAGGAGCAGTTTGGGCACATATTAACAACTTAAAAAGACACCCTCCTAACCTAGACTCACTATTGAAAACAGTATTCGTTGGAGATGTAAAAGAACAAATCGACTCCTTTATGATAATAATAGAGTGGATAATGACAAATCTTGCAAAGTGTAAGCAATAGAAGATAATCTTAATCATGCAAATGAATGTGATTTTATCCGCAAAAATGTTTATAATGGATGTTGGTTATGATTTTTTAAAAGGAGTGATGGGAATGAAAGCATGGCATTATGCACTCCTAGTCTTTTTCGGTGGATGTTGTTATGGGGTCTTATCGACTTTTGTAAAATTAGCTTATGCAGCTGGCTTCACCATGGCAGAAGTTTCTGGGGGACAATACTTATTCGGCACAATCCTTACTTGGGTGCTCGTTCTATTTATAAAAAAGAAGAAAACTCATTTATCTTTCAAGCAAACAATGAAAATAATCATTTCAGGGATTCCAATGGGTTTAACGGGAATCTTTTACTATAAATCCCTACAAACAGTGGACGCCTCTCTCGCCATTATTTTTCTATTTCAATTTGTCTGGATTGGAACAGTGCTTGAATGGATCATCTATAAAGTAAAGCCAAATCGAAATAAATTAATCTCTATTATTATTTTACTTTTTGGTTCAGTCCTCGCCACGGGGCTTCTTGCTAGTGGTGGAAAAGAACTGTCTTGGATCGGCTTGGGATGGGGCATGCTAGCCGCCTGTTCATTTTCTGCTTTTATTTTGGTCAGTGGGGCTGTAGGAAACCAGCTACACCCAATTTTCAAAAGTGCACTACTATCGACGGGGGCTTTATGCACGGTGTTCATTTTATTTCCACCAGCTTTTATCTTCCATGGAGAAATCCTGCTTGGTCTAGCACCATATGGGCTTTTACTTGGCTTTTTCGGAGTGATGTTACCACCATTACTATTTTCAATCGGAATGCCTCATGTTGGACCAGGGCTTGGTACAATTCTTTCAGCCGCAGAATTACCCACTGCTATTGTTCTCTCAACCTTTGTCCTGCATGAAACAGTGACATCGATACAATGGGTTGGTGTCATCGTTGTACTATTTGGCATCTTTATTGGGCAGGCATCATTGTTTCTGAAAAGAAAATATGTACGACCGATAAATCGCTAAACAGTTTAGCAAATTTGCCGGCATTTTGCTGGTAAATTTGTGTCAAAATCCTTCAAGTACTGGTAAAACCTGCCTACCGGCTTTTTTATTGAAATTCTCGAAAAAAAGTATTATTATTTAATATGTTCTAGGATTTAGTGCTGGCGTAGCACAGTTGGTAGTGCACATCACTCGTAATGATGAGGTCGGAGGTTCGAACCCTCTCGCCAGCATAGCCAATAAACGTTGATATCATGCGAACCTCGAAATTTTAGGGGTTCGCTTTTTTTATAGATTCTTCTTAATCGACACTCACAACCCCCACGTCGGCCCGAATCCCTTACCAGCTTCCAGTGTGATCATAGGATCCTAAATTTTAAAAAAGTGAAGCGATATTAACATATTCCACGTCTTTGTATATAGACATATGGATTTACTTGGTAATTCCAAATAATAGCAAAAATATACTCAAAAACTTTAAGGTGGAGTCATAGACGACTATTAAGACTAGAGTTGTGTCCGGAAAAACTACTATTGAGGTATCTGATATATAATGAAAAGGGAGGGTTAAACATGGTATTTGGACCTGGTATTTTTATAATAATCGCTTTTGTTGTATTGGTCGTTTTTATAATATTAAGAAATTCAAAACCAAAGAACTAAGGATTTCTTTATCTAATGGCAGCAGCCTTTTAAGCTGAGTGAACTCAAGCGATCAGGAAATCACCTTTACAATGTTGGGAATTTCCATCATAAAAAAGCCGCATTTATTCATAAAAATGCGGCTTTCTCTATTCACACTTAATACCAGGCTATTGTTCAAATCGAACCAACTCTGGCAAACTTCTATTTTCTCACAGCATTCTGCACATGCATCAAATATTCTTTTTTATTCAGGGGATTATAGTCGCTTCGCTTTCTTGTTGGTATCTCACCATCAATTTTTTTATAGCCAGACGGCCTAGCGATAAAGATGCCCTCCCCCTCCGTATAGGAGTGAAGACCGACCTTAAATGGTTCTGTTGTTGCGACCGGTATGCTTCCTGTTAGGAGAACTGTTTCATTCTTTAATGCAGGCTCATTAAAATCTGCCTTCATTGTTGAAAGATTAAATATGGCCTTACTTAAAGCTTGTGCAGGCACTCTAAGTTCAAAGCTATTAATGGGTTCATAAACCTCTGTACCAGCCTTTGACAAGGCCTCCATCAGAACAAGCGGCGTTAAGTTTCTAAAATCCCCCGCTGTGCTTACGGGGCTAGCATAAGCAGTGTGTGTCAACGTTATGATGACGTCCGTCACTTCCCAACCATATAACCCCTGTTTCAATACATGATACACTGTATCCTCTATCGCTTTTTGGAACGATAAGGGGAGGGAGCCTAGTTCCACATCGAGCTTATAAATGATCCCACTATTTTGCTCACTAGGTTCAACTCTAAATCCTACCGTTGCATAAAATGGATTTCCTTTACTTCCCATAACCTCGACCGCACTTCCAACAGCCTCAGGCTTCTCCATACATATGATCCTCGTTTCAGAAAAACCAACCTCTATATTCTCTTGCTCCTGAAGTACCGTTTTAATGACTTCCTTCTGTACTTCACCGAAAAGCGAGATATAGATTTCTCGATTAAAATCATCCCTTGATATCTTAATAAGCGGGTCTTCCTCTGCCATAGAAGTCAGCACTTCAAACAATTTTTGAGTATCTTCACTATGAAGGGCCTCTATCCTTGTCTCCATATTTGGCTCAGCAAAAGAGACATTTCTAATTCTATCCGACCATTCTCCAAGGACATCACCGATTTTAAGGGATTTAAGGCCATGAATAATCCCGATGTCACCCGCTTCAATCTTTTCTGCATGAAGCGTCTTGCCATCTCGAAGCGCGTTAAGCATTTTGGCCTTATCTGTAGATGGCTCTAGCTCACCCTCACTATTTCTCCTGCTTACAAGGACTTCCTCTCTAACCCGAAGTACACCTGAGAACACCCTGACATATGCTTTCTTTTCTCCCGTATGCTCTCTCTCTATCTTAAAAACCACCGCAGAAAGAGGTTGAGGATCTCCTGCTGTATCCCGACTACAATTTACAGGAAGGAAAGCTTCTAAACTATCAATCAGCGCTTTGACACCGATACCTTTTACCGCTGATCCAATGAATACTGGGAAAACCTTTCCCTCTTTCGACTGTTGACTAATCTCATGCCTTAAAGTTGCCTTAGTCTGCACTTTTCCGTTAACATAATCCTCAAGCAGCGCTTCGTTATTCATCGATAGTACATCAATGCATTTTTCTACAAACGCTTCACTTCCGAAATCATAACTTTCAGCTTGAGCAGTATCCGTTCCTTCGTTTACTCCCATATATAATGGGATAGCACGATTAGTTAATTTCTCCTCAATGCTTTGGATAACTTTAGAAGAATCGGCCCCACTTCTATCGATCTTATTAATAAACAGCAGAGTAGGTATCTTTAGCTTCATCAGACTGTTCATCAGGATCTTGGTTTGCGCCTGTATCCCTTCAACGGCTGAGATCACGAGTATTGCGCCGTCAAGGATGCTAATAGATCGCTCCACCTCTGATATGAAATCAGCATGCCCCGGTGTATCTATTAGATTCACCTTAAGATCCTGGATGGTGAAAGATACCGTCGAGGCTTTAATTGTGATGCCTCTTCTCCGCTCCAGGTCCATAGAGTCCGTCTGAGTATTGCCTTTATCCACTCTTCCCAGCTCATTTATAACCTTTGTTTCATATAGAATATTTTCAGTAAGGGTCGTCTTCCCTGCATCGACATGTGCAAGGATCCCTATATTTAAAATTTTCATTCAGTAATTTCCTCTTTTCATTTATCATATTTATTTCCTCTCCAGTTCTTTTAAATTGCCGCATAACTATATACCTCCATAATGGTTTTATTTTTTAGTTCAGTCATTTTAGTCCAACTTGCACTCATGCTGAATATTCTGACATTTGCATTTTATCATGATTGATGTTGTTTCGCAAGTAAAGTTTAAAAACACAACACTAAACGCTAATATCTTAATGGTCCGTTAAGTTATTTATGATTTATATAGAAAAGATAGCCTTACTATATGGATACGAAGCAAATGAACTGACAACAACTAGATGCTTCATTATTAAGCTTCTCGACAACTTGATGGCGGTGGCCAAATTATCTATTGTTTTCAGTTGTTGTCAATTTATTATGAATGTGTTGCCAAGTAATGTATTTAGTAGTAAAATAAATCACGTTGATTGGCGCATACACTCACTCATAATGATGAGGTCGGAGGTTCGCCAGCACCATTCATTGGATTGGAGAAGTACCCAAGTCCGGCTGAAGGGGACGCACTCGAAATGCGTTAGGACGGGCAACTGTCGCGTGGGTTCGAATCCCACCTTCTCCGTTTTTAGAAAACTAGTAAATCCTACTAGAAGCTATTTCTTTTTACTCCATTTTTTCAAATCAAAATAAAACCAAATAGACATAAGAATATAGTAGGCTAGAAGTATGCCAACGGTTTTATGAAGGTCTTCCCAGTTTCCCCTTATTACACAAAGAAGTGTAACCATGATTAGAAAAAAAACAGGATAAGCTAAAAAGCGCATTAGAAATTCCATTTGAATTTTCATAAAATTCTCCTTATCTGCAATGTACCATATACAAAAAACCTATTTTAATTACCCTAGGATATCAGAATTAACCTTAATTTTCCTTGGGTATAAGTCTCTTCAACAATGCCTCTCAAGAATGAACTAAATCCCTCTTTATGTCTTTTAACTCAAAGATCAGGACGGACTTTCCTTCCAAAGTTTTTTACGTTTCTGACTGGAACTTCTGCCAGCAATACATTATCACCGAATGATTTTTGTTGCAGCGTCTCCTGATGCTACCATAACATTACCTCCTAATGTTACACCAGGTTGCATTTTTGCATGTCCTCCAATCCAGCAATTTCACATCAGTTGTTCGTTTTAATTCTTTCTCTCTCTTTATTGAATCTAATGGATGATTTACAATATATATGTCTACTTGAAGATGCCCCTGGCAGTCCAACTTAACAAGGAGCTTGTTAATGATGAAGAAATTTTATATTGCATCCAGCTTTATAAATATTGATACAGTTCGTTATGTTAGTAATGAGTTAAAGAGTAAAGGGTATATTCAAACATATGATTGGACAAAAAACATCAGAGCATCAACTTTTGAGGACCTAAAAGAAATAGGATGCCAAGAAAGAGACGCTGTGATGGAAGCGGATTTTATTATTGTGTTATTACCAGCAGGGAAAAGTAGTCATATTGAATTCGGTATTGCACTTGGACAAAGAAAAAGAATACTCCTCTATTCCCCAAATGACGAAGTAAATAATTTCGAAACTACCAGTACCTTTTACCATCTATCTGAAGTTGAGAAATGCATTGGAACTATTGATGATTTAATCGCTATGGTAACAAAATAAGAGAGTATTCTTAAGTTAAACCTTCTTTGTATTTTTCTTACAGAAAGGACCATCCAATGATTAGATTGCATGGTCCTTTCTTATTATAGAGGAAGGCTACCACTCAAAAGCCATAACAGTTTTTTTCCAACCTTTATGTTCTGCGGTTTCATCCATCATTTTTTTCATATCCTCTGCATGCCGAATAAGATAGTCTTTTTCCGGTAATAGCTTCCTCAAAGCTTGTTGGTACTCATAATTTCGAAAAGCCTCCATCAGTTGCTGAAAATCTTTTGCTGTACTTCTAGAGCTCCCATACAAGGTCAATCCCTTTTCTAAAAGATCTCTCGTATTGATCGGAACTTTTTCTTCTGTTACACCCAATAGGACCATCTTTCCTTGTGGTTCAATTAAATCGATCGCTTGATTGATCGCCTGTTCACTAAACCGACCTCCTGTACATTCAATAACAGTTGTCACTTTTGGATATTGTTTAAAATCGAAATGATGAACAAGATACGTACTAGCAAACCCAAATTGTTCTAGCTTCTCCGCTACAGCTCCGAAAACGATTAGTCTTTCCTTTGGAATTTTAAAAATATAATGAAGCATAGCGGCGGTTAAATACCCTACTGGTCCATCTCCAAATACGGCTACTCTTCCTTCGTGCAGCACGTCTTGAACATAACGAAGTGCATGCAGAGATACAGAGTTTAATTCAGCAAGCAAGGCAATGCGATCCGGTACCTCTCTAGGAATCGGAATAGCATTTTCCGCTGGTAAAATCAATTGGCTTTGCCCAATTCCATCGTAACCGCTTCCAAGGAAAACGCCATTTTTGGAATAATTATCACCTATAGATCTCTCGGTTTCCTCTGATTCCTGCTCATGTAAGAGTCGGCCTGGAATGGTAGGGACAATAACAACCCTTTGACCGACTTGCAAAGAATCATCTCTTGAGAGCACAACTTCCCCAATCCCTTCATGGAATAAAGCCATTGGCAGTTTTTCCTTCAAGGCATTTTTTCTCCTTTGTCCCGTATAATAACGAAGATCTGCATGACATACACTAGCTAGGACTGGTTTAATTACCACATAGCCATTGGAAAGTTCATGTTGAAGCATCACCTCCGTAATCTCACCTGGCTCTGTTAATCTATAAGCCTTTGAATCAATTAAATTCAAAAGTATCCCTCCTGGTTGTTCATTTTTGTTTACTTTTGTACATTATATTCATAAAAAACAAAAATATCAACACAATAAAGCAAATAAAAGCCGTATAGTTCTTTTTCTCTTTTATCAATAAAGTGAACCTTCAATCAGTGGGGATTTTCTTTCTTCCCACTGATTGAGGTTTCACTTTTATGTTCATTCGTTTTTGTTTATGATAAAAGGAAGAACCCTGAGATTGGGAGGAAAGGCAATGCTACCATTAGAAAGGCATCAAAATATTTTGCAATATCTTAAAGAACACAGTGTAGCTACTGTATCTGCTTTAGCAGAGCATTTCCAAGTTCATGAAGCCACAATTCGAAGAGATTTAAACACACTTGTGAAAGAGGGACATTTAAAAAGGACACATGGAGGCGTCATTATGGAGGAGGAAGTTCACTCCGAACCTCCCTTCCAAGAACGAGAATCCGCTCAGCTTGAGGAAAAGATACGAATCGGACAATCGGCCGCACAAATGGTTGAAGATGGAGAAAATATTATTCTTGATTCTGGAACAACTACTGTTCATATCGCAAAATCAATTACGAACAAAAGAAATCTAACTGTCATCACGAATGATATTAATATTGCCGCGATCCTTCGATCGGCTCCCTCTATTAAAGTCATTGTGACAGGCGGAATCTTATTCCCAGATAGTTATATGCTAAATGGGATGATTACCGATGAAGTACTGCAAACATTACATGTCCATAAAGCTTTTATCGGCACTCCCGCTCTGCATCATCAAAAAGGCCTTACCCATTTTGATGAATCCCTTGTATCAGCAAAGCGAGGGATGATTCGAGCATCGAAGCAAGTCATTGTTGTAGCAGATCATACAAAAATAGGCAGTGTCTCCTTGCATAAAGTTGCGAGCTCTAATCACATCCATAATATTATTACCGGAAAAGAGGCAGAGGAGTTAGACTTGCGGGCATGGGAGGAAATCGGAGTACAGGTTCAATTTGTTTAACGAAGGCTGGACAAGCTTGGAGCCTGATAAGGATGAAAAAGGATAGGAAAGGATAGGAAAGGATGAGAAAGGATGAACAGCTAAGTTCGCGCCATCCTGGCGCAACGCTGTTCTGACCAACTTCCTGTTGGCCTAAGTTCGCGCCGTCCTGGCGCAACGCTGTTCTGACTAACTTCCTGTTGGCCTAAGTTTACGATATCCTAACTTAAAACAGCGGATTACCCACTATGGGAAATCCGCTGTTTGCTGACGATTTGCTGAATCTTTTCTTTTGCCTCTTCAATATTCTTCACATGGATCGTGATCTTTTGTGCTTCCGGGTATTGTTCAGCTGCATGTTGATAACGAGGATCATAATAGTATTCTAGTAACCGACGGACGACCAAGGAATAGTTCTCATTTTGTAAAGCTTGTTCCACTTCTTCCGCTATAGGTGTATGAATCCTCGCTTTTATACGCTGAAATGCTTCTATGCACTCTTGCTGGTGCTCCCAGGGCTGATAATCATCTAATATCGTTTGAATTCTTTCTTCTATCGGCAGGTTAATGAAAATATGGGTACCTTTATCTTTTAATGCTTCTATAACAGGAGGTAAAAGGGCCTTCCCAACCCTTCTACTCTCCCCCTCAAGCAAAACAGAGGATGAGTCTTTTAGTTGGTCCATCCTCTGTACTAACAAAGAGTCGAACACCTTTTGATTATGCGGTTCAAGACCAATTCCACCAAAGATGGACCCGCGGTGATTAGCTAACTTTTCTAGGTCAATCACCGGAAATCCCTCTTTTTGAAGTTCCCGAAGAATGACTGTTTTCCCTATACCTGTATTTCCATCTAAAATATAAGCATGTGGAGTAAAATCGATTGTCTCTAATCGCTCTACAACCCATTTACGGTAGGACCTGAATCCTTCTTCCAAGCGCAATACATGGATCTTCATCAATTCAAGTACCGTAGCCGTGGTTTTGCTGCGCATGCCTCCACGCCAGCAAAATACAGCCTTTTCACCCTCAATCTCTTTAAAGCTCTGAACAAATGCAGGGAGCTTTGCGGAGATTATTTCTAACCCCCGCTCTTGTGCAGCCTCTGGACTCACCTGTTTATATAATGTGCCTACCTCAGCCCTTTCTTGATCTGTAAAGAAAGGGATGTTAATGCTACCTGGAATCGTAGCATTTTGGAATTCTGACGGTGAGCGGACATCAATCATCGTCACTTTATTCTGATTTGCTAACTTCAGCAATTCCTCAATCGTTATGTTTCGATGCATGATTTTTACCTCTCTCCCTTACATATATCCTACTCTTAGTGGACTAGTCCCGATTCCTTTGATTTCTCTAGGAATTTTTTAGTCTTCTTATTAATGGGCTCTTTTAAGAATGCTCCAAAGATGATCGCAAGCACTCCGCAAAGGACAAGTACACCAATATCTCTTAACGCCCTTCCCCAAACAATTCCACCTACAGCTTCACGCATTAAATCAACCGCATAAGTGAACGGCAAATAGGGGTTAATAACTTGGAAAAACTTAGGCAACAGCTCAACAGGGTATGTCCCGCCTGATCCCGAAATTTGTAAGACAAGCAACACAATGGCCAATGCCTTTCCAACATTTCCAAATACCGAGACAAGAGAATACACGATTAAAATAAAGACTGAACTAACGAGGAGACCGAATAAGACAAGCCAAACAGGATGCTTGGCATTCACGCCAATCAGAAATAAGTCTCCCAACGTCACCACTATCGTTTGCACAATACCAATCGTCCAGAATGTGAAAAAGCGTCCAAAGTAAATTTGTCTCCCAGTGTATAAACCCTCATTATGCACATCTACTGCTAGCAAGGAAATAAGTAATAATGCTCCTACCCACCCAGCTAATACAGTATAGAACGGTGTCATGCCTGTTCCATAATTTTCGATTGGAAACAATTCATTTTGGTTCAACAATACTGGTTCTTCAAAAAAGCTTTGTTCCGCGGAAGGATCATTGCGCAATAACTGGATAATTTCATTAATATCTGTATCCTTTTGCACCTCTCGAATCTTATCCGCTAATTGTTTTACCTTATCGTTGACATATGGGAATTCACCGGAGGCATATTCAAGCATGCCTTTTCCTTCTTTTAAGTTCTTTTGAGTACTATTCAACACCCTTTCCACTTCTGGCAAGGTCGATTGAATTTCTTCCAAAATTCCTTTAGCTCCGGTTAATGTGCCTTTGGCTTTTCCTACTTCTTCTAAAATCGTCGGCTCAATATTATTTTGATATTCTTTCACAAATTCGTCCAGCTTAATGTTTGTATCTGCTGCAGCTTGATGAATTTGATCGACTACTTTACTAGCGGCTTCTGTATTATTTAAGAATTGATCCATTTGATTAACATCAGTACGTAATTGTTCCAATGATTGTCGCAGTTCGGCTGTTTGGGAAATTGCTTGATCTATTTGTTCCTGCGAAAGTTGATCGGATGGCTGCCCTTCCTCTGCCTCTTCATCAGAATCAGATGGTGGAGGTAGTTGAGCATTGGTATCCTGTAACTGCTGTAAAGCCTTCTCAACTGTATTCAACGTGGCAATCGCATTATCAAGCTGTTGTTCTATATTTTCCTGCACTTTTTTTCCTTCATTGATATCAATCTTGCTTTCTTTAGCTTTATCTAAAAGCTGATTGATTTGATCAGTGATCGATTGGACCTTTGCGACATTCTCTTTCACTTTCGGTGCGATCGAATTTAAACGCTCTTCCGCTTCATTCATATAGCCCAAGGTCTGATTAATCGTCGTTAAACCAGTATTTGTATATTCCTTTGCTTCAGGGAGCGCTCCTTGCGTCTTATTCAGAATGTCCCCAGCAGAATTCGCATCACCTAACGACTCGTTCAACATTCTATGAATTTCCGGAAGATTTTCCTCTAGGGTAAAAATATAATCCTCAAACTTCTCAATATCCGGTAAATTACCCTCTAATTCAATACCTAAATTATTAAATAGGTCAAAAATAATTCCATTGACTGTTGAAACAAATTTACTACTCACTTCATCCGCTATAACAGATGCGCCTTTTTCGGTTATTTTCGGTGAAACAGCATTTAACTTTTCATTGACATAATACTCCATCTGGGCCTTCTTAGGCTCATCTGATAGTACGGTTCCTAACTTTTCCGAGAAGTCTTCAGGAATAATGACAATCGCAAAATAATCTCCATATTCCACTTTATCCATGGCATCTTTTCGATTGGTAAAATGCCATTGCATATTTTTATTATCCTTAAGATTGTCAACGACTTCTTTCCCTGCATTAATCTCTTGATCGCGAACGGTTGCCCCTTTATCCTCGTTAACAATCCCGATGGGAAGATTCCCCGTATTAGAATACGGATCCCACATAGCGGCAATATTGAACCATGCATATAATGAAGGCAAAATGGCAAGCCCACCAATAAGGATCATGGCAGCCCAATTGGTGACAATATTTTTTAAATCTTTCCTATAAATATTTAAACTGTTTTTCATATCGGTGTCCTTTTTTGGGATCGAAATTTTGATAGCATTTTGCCTATTATCCCCATTTCCATAAAATGTAACCAACCTGATCACATTTCGTGCGGACAGCTCACCCTTTCTCTCTTTGTTCAATCATTTAAAAGTCTATGATCACGTGTCCTGTATGATCCGCCACAACCTCACCAATTAGGGAAGCCTCTACCCCATTTTGTTGTAAGTCTGCTAATAATGCCTCTGAATCATCATGCGCTACACTAATAAGTAGCCCACCAGAAGTGACTGCATCACACAAAATCCATTGATCTACCTGATCCATTGACTCTGGAAAGGTAACTGATCCTTCTAAGTGGGAAAAATTGTTTTTCGTACCACCAGGTATCACGCCCTGTTCAGCCAATTCTCTCACTCGTTTCAGCACAGGTACTTGGCTCTTTTTAATATGCAAGCCTACTGCACTTCCTTTTGCCATCTCTGAAGCATGGCCGAGTAATCCAAAACCTGTAACATCTGTACAAGCATGAATATCATAATGAGCCATTGTCTCTGCCGCTGTCTTATTCAAAGTCGTCATTACATTTGTTAGATTAGTGATTTCTTCCTCTTTCAATAAGCCCTTTTTCAAAGAAGACGATAGAATCCCTACTCCAATTGGCTTGGTTAAAATTAATCGGTCTCCTGCTTGAGCGCCAGCATTCGTTCTAATCTTATCCGGGTGGACGGTTCCTGTCACGGCGAGGCCAAACTTCGGCTCTTGATCATCGATTGAATGACCTCCAACTAAAGTGACGCCTGCTTCCTGAAGCTTATCTGCCGCTCCCTTTAAAATATCAGCCAAAATCTCTTTTTCTAATGTCGCGATGGGGAATGCAACAATATTTAACGCAGTGATAGGTGTCCCTCCCATCGCGTAGATGTCACTAATCGCATTGGTAGCTGCGACTTGTCCAAAGGCATAAGGATCATCAACAATAGGTGTAAAAAAGTCTAATGTTTGAACGATCGCTAAGTCATCCGTGAGTCGGTAGACCCCGGCATCATCACTCGTATCAAGGCCAACCAGCAAATTCGGATCATGCTTGGCAGGTGGCAGCATACGAATCACCTCTGACAAATCCGTAGGACCAATCTTACAACCACATCCTCCTTTTGAAGATAAAGACGTTAATTTTACCGAACTAGACTGTGTCATAAGACATCAACCTTTCCTTTTTAAATATGTGTTCAAAGAAGCTAATTTAACCAGACTTCTCTAAGCATCCTCTTAAAAATATATATACAGTATAAATGATATTGTAGGATAATATCTATCTTTTACTTCCTTATCTTCATTTATTTCATAACTAATAGCCTTATATCACACTTACCTCACTTGAATGATCTTCTATTTCGAAAGATCAGCTTACATATTTACCCTTCCACTGCACATACTGACAATAGACTTAATAATCACAAGGAGATAGAAGGAATGTCTATGTCGCTTTGGAAACGAAAAAGAAAAAAAGAGAAAAAAACGCATGTAAATATTCCTCACTCTCGCATTGAGCAGTATAAGGATGATGAGATAAATGGAAACTTAGATGATACGATTGCTTTTATCAAATCATTATTAGGAGATAATGATGATCTGATTATTCGTCGTTTTTCCATCTATGGGACACATTCGGCTGCTTTATTTTATATTTCCAACCTCGTTGAACAACAAACCATTAACCATGAACTGTTAAAGCCTCTAATGGAATTGCCTACCCAGATAGATATCAAGGAACTTGAACCAGCTGCACTTCTTTCAACATTATCGGAGCAAATTATCTATCATGGGCAACTTGGAAAGGAATCACATCTAGTAAAGCTAGTGGACGCCATTTTAGCAGGAGAAACGATCCTTGCAATAGACAGTGCTTATGAAGCTATTCATATTGACACACGTTATATTGAAAAAAGAGCTGTCTCTCAGCCTGAAACAGAACAAGTCATTATTGGACCCAGGGAAGGCTTTATTGAACGATTAGGAACGAATATTGGCTTGTTACGCTATCGATTACCGACAGCAGATTTTTGTGTAAAGTCGCTAAAGGTTGGAAGGCTAACGAAATCTAAAGTCGCGATTTGTTATTTAAAAGGAATAAGCGATCAAGCTCTAGTTGATGAAGTAGAAAAACGCCTAAAGAAGATCGATATCGATGCCGTCTTAGATGTTGGCTATATCGAGCAATATATTGAAGATAATCATTATACTCCCTTTACTCAAACTTTATTAACGGAACGGCCAGACAGTGCGGTTGGAAATTTAATCGAGGGAAGGGTCGCCATTCTTGTCGATGGCTCTCCCTTCGCTATGTTAGTGCCTGCTGTATTTAACCAGTTCTATCAGGCAACAGAAGATTATTCGACCCGTTTTGCGATGGGGAGTTTTCAACGATTTATTCGCATGTTTGCCCTTGTCTTTTCCCTAATTGTTCCAGGTTTATATGTCTCTTTTATTTCCTTTAATCCAGAATTATTACCAACTGATTTTGCGGTCGCTGTCGCAGGAGGAAGATCGGGGGTTCCGTACCCTGCTGTCATTGAGGTGCTACTCTTGGAAGTAGCAATGGAAATATTACGGGAAGCCACTGTACGGTTACCAAAACAGATCGGGAATGCTTTATCGATTGTCGGTGTTTTAATTGTTGGTGATGCCGCGGTGCAAGCAGGCCTATCAAGTCCAATCACAGTCGTAGTCATAGCGGTTACAACGATTGCTTCGTTTGCAACTCCGGTTTATAGTGCAGCATTTGCCTTGCGATTACTCCGTTTTCCATTAGCGATTCTCGCTGGACTATTCGGATTATATGGACTAATGGTTGGATTGATTATGGTCTTAAATCACATGCTCTCTCTGAAGTCATTCGGTGTTCCTTATCTTAGTCCAACCTCTCCTTGGAATACACAAGGAATGAAGGACAGTGTGATTCGCTTTCCGTTTTGGTGGATGCCAAAAAGGCCGAAAATGTTTCAACCAAAAAATAAGACTCGTGTAAAAGTGAGTAAAGAAGAGATTAAATCAAAGCCCAGCCAACCTCTTAATCCATTGAATAAGCGAAACAAATAATGGGGGGAAGAAACAATGGAACCAACGAGAAATATAACAGTGGGCCAAATAATTGCGATACTAGTTAGTACCATCATCGGAGTTGGGGTTTTACGGCTTCCCCTTGTTGCCGTACAATCTGCTGATACGGGAGCTCCACTTTTAATACTTTTATCCGCCATTTTCGTTTTTGTTGGGATGTGGGGCATTGCAAAGGTTGGGAATCTGTTTCCAGATGAAACGTTCGTGGAGTACAGTAAACACATCCTTGGAAAATGGTTGGGGTGGCTATATATCTTTATGATTATCGCCTTTTTTATCCTGTTAACTGGTTTTGCAGCAAGAGAATTCGGAGCAGTAGTCGTAACATCTGTCTTACCAAGAACACCACTTGAAGTGACCGTGATTGTCATGCTAGTAATGGCCGTGATTTTTACTCGGGGAGATATGAACACCTTTACTTATATTCATAGCTTCTACTTACCTGTTATATTAGTCCCACTATTAATTATTACATTGGTCTCTCTAAAAGATGCCAATACCCTTTTTCTCCAACCAGTACTGGGAAATGGCTTCAAAATGATGACAGGTATTCCAGAAATAGCAGCATTATTTCAAGGCTCCTTTGTTTTGGCGATCCTAATCCCGCTTATGCAGAAGCCGAAAAAGGCACTAAAGGCTAGTTTTTGGGGAGTAGCCATTTCTGGTGGCTTTTTCATCATGATTATTGTCGCTTGCATCGCCCTCTTTGGAGTAGAAGAAATAAAAACGATCATGTGGCCGACACTAGGGCTCGCGCGGGCGACCTCCCTTCCTGGCAATACATTACAACGTCTTGATGTCGTTTTCTTGGCCATTTGGGTAACGGCGGTGTTTACAACGATCTTTTCGAATTATATGCTGACAACCCAGGCGCTGAAACAATTTTTGCGCCTGCGGGACCATAAAGCGCTGGCACTTTTTCTATTGCCGATTATCTTCTTCGTAGCGATGTTTCCCGTTGAAACGATCGAAATGTATCGATATATAAAAGTATTTGGCATATTGGGACTTATCCTCACTTTTATTTTTCCATTTATTTTATTAATTGTCGCCAAAATCCGCAAAGTGCCAAAGAAGAAGAAAGGAGCAGGGAAATGAGCTATAAATCAATTCTTGTCTTTATCATAATTTCCCTGTTGATTCCACTCCTCGGAGGATGCTGGGACAGTATCGATATTGAAAAAAGGGCCACTGTACTGGCGATTGCGATCGATAAAGCCGAGCCGGGTGAAGAAAAAGAAGAGGGATATATTACTCACATGCCTGGATCCCAACCAGCAACCGATAAGTTACTGAAGGTCACAGCTCAGGTTTCTGTTCCGGGACGAATTCCCTTAGGCCCTGAAACAACAGGCGGAGAAGATAAAGCGCCAGTGTGGGTGATTAGCACTGTAGGTCATACAGTCGATGATGCTTTATTAAATTTGCAGCAAGAACTAGCCGACCAGCTATTTTTAGGTCATTTGCGCATCCTTGTTATCAACCAAGAAATTGCTAAAGAGGGAGTGAAAGAACTCAATGACTTTTTCCGACGCAATGCGCAAGTGAGAAGAACAACTTGGATGGTCATTTCGGAGGAAAAGGCAGAAAAGTATATGGAAATCGCGCCAAAATTGGAACGAGTGCCTGCTTTATACTTAACAGATATGGTAAGCAATTCCGAAAAATTAGGGAAAATCCCTTCCTCTGATATGGGAATATTTTGGAGAACACTCTCAAGTAAAGGGCAAGATGGCGCCTTACCCTATTTAAAAATACACAAAGCGGAGAATATAGCCATCAAAGGATTTGCTTATTTTCATGAAGATAAAATGAAAGGAACGATTGAGCCGATTGAAATTGGCCAATTCATGGGTATCCTTGGGGAAAAGCAAGGAGGCTACGGGGTCTTCATCAACGTTCCAGGCACTGACGACAAGGTACTAGTACGCGCTATTCGCCGTTATTCCAGAATGAAAGTAAGCATTAAAGACGGGAAACCTAAAATCCGTATTAAAATTCGCTATGAAAATGAAATTGATGAAGATGCAAAAAGTGATGTGAATCTTGCCAGTATCGACTTAATCAAAAAAATTGAAAAACAAACCAATAAGGCTACAACAGCCTCCTTGAAAAAATTAATCCGAAAAATGCAAAGAGAGGAATCTGACATCTTTGGTTTCGGTGAACACGTACGAGCAAAACAACCTGCCTATTGGAAGAAACATATAAAAACAAAAGAAAATTGGCGGCAGGTTTTTAAAGAGGTCGACTTTGACATCGAGGTGGACACCGAAATTCAACAATCTGG
Organism: Bacillus sp. J14TS2; assembly: GCF_018333015.1. Classification (NCBI taxonomy): domain Bacteria; kingdom Bacillati; phylum Bacillota; class Bacilli; order Caryophanales; family Bacillaceae; genus Bacillus; species Bacillus sp. J14TS2. The sequence goes on from NZ_BORE01000007.1 coordinate 139,085, forward strand.
TATTAAATCTAATTAAACATTGCTACAGTTCGCTTAGATTTACTGCATGAAAGGAGTTAATGGACATGTTGGATATCAGTTATGGCTACTACCTGATTAGCCTCTTCATTCTAACAGGAATAATCATCCTCCTATTAGATGTAAAAACACATTCAACAACCAACCAGAAAAAGGAGAAAAAAGTCACCCTTTTTTTAGGATGGGCAAACATTGTCCTTGGTTCAACTTTCTATATCGTAAGTTGGATTTACCAGAAATGGTTCTGGTGACCATATTAGGTTTTTTAACGTTTTTCCCGAATTCCTGAAGCTTGGATAAAGTTGAAATTATACGTAAAATGCGTTAAGTTGTTTTGGTATACTATTTTGACAGCATTGGTGTGATGACTTTGGCAGTAAAAACACATAAAACATGGTTGTTTGTCCTTACTATTGGTCTAGGTACGTTGCTTAATCCGCTTAATTCATCGATGATTTCTGTTGCACTAACTCGGATGCAGCATGAGTTTGCTTTGACGTTCGCAGACGCTTCTTGGCTGATTTCCATTTTTTACATTGCAAGTGCTGCAGGCCAGCCAGTGATGGGAAAATTAAGTGATATGTTTGGACCGAAAAAATTATTTTTGTCCGGATTATTGCTTGTCGCATGCTCTGCCATACTCGCTCCCTTTTCACCTAATTTCCCCTTTTTGCTCGGTTGTCGTGCTTTAATGGCGATCGGCAGTTCAACCTTGTTTCCAAGTGGAATGAGTATGGTGCGTACACATATTACAAAGGGACAGGCTAAAGCATTAGCCACCTTGTCTATTTTCGCTTCCACCTCTGCCGCCTTTGGCCCTTCAATTGGTGGATTTCTAATTGAAAGCTGGGATTGGCCATCGATTTTTATTATCAATTTCCCCTTTATTCTTACTGCTTTTATATTGGCTATTTTTATTTTACCGAATACTAGCCAGGGAAAAGTTGAACTAAGACGAATTGATTTCATTGGCATTTTCCTATTTATTTTCGCAATTATTGGATTGATTTTATTCCTTCTATCGCTCGAAAATAAAATTCATTGGTGGGCACTAGGCATTTTCATATTGGGCGCAATCAGCTTTTATCAATATGAAAAGCGACAAGAAGAACCTTTTATTGACCTACCGTCATTAAAAAGAAATCCCACGGTTTCCTTAATCTATTTACAATTTATCAGTATTAACTTAGTGTATTATTGTTATTTCTTTGGTTTTCCGACCTTTTTGCAACAGGTTCATCATTATAGCGAAAGAAATACCGGCTTAATTATGTTGGCCCTTGCCGGAGCGGGCGTCATCATTGCCCCTTTCGCTGGAAAAATGATTGATCAACATGGTTCCAAAAGGCCGCTTGTTATCGGAGCGATCATTTTATTGATTGGAACAGCTTTATTGCTAACCTTACAAGAAAACTCTTCCTTGTTGTGGTTGCTCGTAATTATGGTCGTATTAGGGACTAGTAATGGATTTAATAATATTTCCATGCAAACTGCGTTATATGAACATGTAAAACCAGAAGATACCGGCTCTGCTTCAGGATTATTTCAAACAAGTCGTTATCTCGGATCGATTCTCTCCTCAAGCTTGCTTGGCATTGCCTTTAATGGTCATTTAGATACGCAACATTTACATAATGTCGCACTAGTTTGTCTGATCTTTTGCTCATTGGTCGTTATTCTCGCGATTCGATTACCAAGTCACCGTCATCGTGTTGAGCATTGATTCTACTCCCCCTTTCCTTTTCTGAAAGCATTCACTACAATAAGTGTAAGCTTAAAAAAGGGAAAGGGGTATGAGGATGCAAGAAAATTTAAATGTAAAGACTTATTTAGAACGGATTGGGTATAAAGGGACATTGGATACCAGTGCTCAAACTCTAGCCAAGCTGCAAGAAAATCATCTACATACAGTCCCATATGAAAATTTAGATATCTTACAAAAGATCTCGTTATCATTAAACATTGCCGATTTGTATAAAAAAATCGTGATCCAACGCAGGGGTGGCTATTGTTTCGAGCTTAATGCCTTATTTAGCTGGCTATTACATGAACTTGGATTTTCTGTGACCGATTACTTCGCTCGTTTTTGGCGAGATGAGCCAAATTTACCTCCAAAGCGCCGTCATCATGTTTTAAAAGTAAAGGCAGAGGGGAAATTCTATTTATGTGATGTCGGTGTTGGGGGCATTGTCCCAAGAAGGCCAATCGAAATGGTGGAAGGGTTGATACAGACCCAGGGAGATGAAGTATATAAACTTGAAAAAGTTCCGGAGTTTGGCTGGATGCTGTATGAGAAAAAGAAAGAGCAGTGGCGAGAGATCTTTTCTTTCACGGAAGAGCCGCAGCTGGCAAAGGATTATATTATGGCCTCCTTTTGGTGTGAACATGCGCCTGATTCCATTTTCACTAAAGAAGCCATGCTAGCGATCCGTACCAAAGCAGGCCGAAACTCTGTATCAGGTAAAGAGTTTCGTATTTTTACAGATGATCAAGTGCACGCTTTTACTCCAGCTTCCTATGAAGAATACAAACAAGCATTGCAAACATATTTTGGGATTGTTTTACCAGATGAAGTCGATTATTATTTCTAAATACTGGTTTCCCCTAGGGTCTTTCGAACTATTTTTCAAAAACTTTCATAAAAGTCGTAACCTTTCCTCTACTTATTCGTTAGTTATAATGAATATATAGGAGAGGATGAAGTAAAATGAGGAAGAGTAGGTTCTTAATATCACTGTTTTCCGCTGTTCTCATGCTAGTCTTTATGTCCAGTCCCACTTTCGCTGCTGAAAATGAGGATGCTTCTATGATTCCAACAACAGGGGAGCCTTCGACTAATCCAAATTACGGAGAAGGAAGTATCGAAAACTCTTCGATTCGGCTCCTTGCCAATCAATATTTAGCCGGTGGCAAAAGTACCATTAGTGGATCAGGTACAACTGTCACAGTCAGCGCCAATACAACAGCCCGTACATCTGTTGATGTCATTGGTGTAAGAATTACTTTGCAAAAATGGGACGCGCAAAAAGGGGCCTGGGTTAACCTATCTAATTTAGGGGAGTACAAGTCAAAAGGCACTATTGTCTCAGGACAGCAAAAAGTGACCGTAGCAAAAGGAAGGTATCGAGCCTCATGCTTCCATTGGGTACAGAAAGGGAGCAAAGTGGAAAGTGCCACTAGTATTTCAACCTATATTGAAGTGAAATAATCAGCTAGACTCTCTATAAAAGATAAAAAAAGAACTAGTGATAGAGAATTCTCTAATACTAGTTCTTTTTCGGATAATTAGAGCTGGGCACAGAAAAACCCCCTGCTGATCTCAGCTAATTCTCCAAGATTAGAGAGGGAGACATTTCTTTCCTTAGTCCATCGATTCCGCAATTTCTATAATCTCCTGTTTTGACAAATTTCCGCTTATGGAATAATACATTTGGTCGTCTTTTACCCAAAATAATTCACTGAAATCATCTTGGACAGTTACGAGCTGGCCTTGTTGTCCATTCACAATGATATTCTCAATTTGGGCGTCTTCATTGTCAAATACCGCTCCCATCCCAAAGGCCTCGCCAATTTCTTGTTGATTGATTAAAAAGCCCTTCTCATCAACGCCTTCATAATGCAAGTAAATTTCTTGACTTAATTCATTCTCTCCCTTCATAACAGTCACATTTTCTAAATGATAGGCTTTCGGTATATAGGTGGGCACCGCAATTGGAAATGCGGTTTCCTGCTGTGCTTCTTGCAAACTCATTTGGACAGATTCAATCTCCGATTCCACCACCACGGAACCCTCTTCTGATTCTCCTGTTTGAGGAGGGTCACCAAATCCTGTATCCTCCCCCACTTTCAAAAATAAATGAGCCATTTTTCCTTGAGCCTCTTGGAAAAATTGGGTTAACATTGGGGAGGCTAAACCTTGAGAGGTCGAAAATAGAGTAATGGAGGCAAGAATAACAAGAATGGATGCGGCATACATCCACACCTTCTTAAAGCTTCTCGGCTGACGCACAGGATGTTTCTTTCGGGCCTCTTCTAGCTTCTTCCATGCCTCTCCCGAAGAATACGTGGGAGTTGGCGTCCGTTCCATCTCTTCATTAATCACTTCTTTGATCAGTTGGTCCAGAGAATCACCTTTTTCTTTACTCAAAATGACCACCATCCCTAAACTCATCATGATTTTGCAATTCTTTTTTCAACTTCTTCTTCGCACGATGAAGGCGAGATTTCACCGCGCTTTGGCTAATATTCAACAATGCTGCGATTTCCTCCTCCTTTAAGTCGTACTCAAACTTCAGCAGCAGCACTTCTTTATAAGCTGGAGGTCTTAGAACAGAAATGCATCGTTTAATCAATTGTTTGAGCATCCGTCTTTCCACTTTTCCCTCTACAGGAGATCCAGAATGATTTTCATTGGAATTTCTATCTAATATATAGACGTCATCTGTGAGATAATCGTTTCGCTTTTTTTCTTTTCTTATATGATCAATCGCCGTTCGTGTAGCAATCGTCACTAGCCACGCTTTTATTTTCGTATCTCTTTTTAAGCTATGGAAATTTCGAAATGCCTTTATAAAAGCCTCTTGAGTAAGATCCTCAGCGAGGTACTGATCATGGATAATAAAATAAACAGCCTTATAAACCTCTTGATAATACGTTTCAAAAATATATTTTTCATAATCTGCCTGTGTGATCGGCTGTTGATTATTCTCTCTCAGCAACATTGTCCCTCCCTTGCCAACACAAACGCTTCATAAAACTATCTATGTAAATATTACCATAATTAGGGGAAGAGGAATGGCTAAACGATTAATCGTTGTATCAATTTACTAACTTTTAAGGCTAGATAAGGAAATTTAAGATAAAAGCAATAGGAACCCTTGTTCCATACATAAATTTCTGATATTATATAATTAGATTTTTCTACTCAGTCAGTCCTCATCAAATATAAAGGACGTGTCCTTATGGCAGACCCAGCCTTAAGCTATGAACAATCTACTTATCCCCCCACATTTATTCAACTGCGAGAAAAGCCCAATGATTATGCAAAAGAAAACCCACAAACAAGATTTCTCAAAAAAATATCACTCAAGAAACTCATGGATTTAAAAGTCGATTTTGCTTTTAAGCAACTTTTTGGCAACGAAAAAAATAAGGAGATCACGGTTGTCTTTTTGAACTCGATTCTACAAAAAACAGGCAGGGGTATAATCAAAGATATCCTATTTACGAATACGGAAGCGGGTGGTGAATATGTCGATGATAAGCAGTCGAGACTAGATTTATTAGTTGTGACAGATATAGATGAACAGATACATGTTGAAATCCAATTCACAAATAAATATGATATGATCAAACGTTCTATCTATTACTGGGCCGGTGCATACCGAAATCCTCTTGAAAAAGGGATGGATTATCATGTTTTACAACCCGTCATCACGATCAATATCCTGAATTTCGATCTCTTTGAGCAGACAGATCATTTTCATACTTCGTTCCATTTATACGAGGATGAAAAACGATTCAAGTTAACGAATGTAATGGAATTCCACTTCATTGAAATGACAAAGCTCATAAAGGATTGGCAAGGTGATAAGCTCGACCCTTGGAATGATGTGCTAGCTAGGTGGCTACTGATGCTGGGGATGGTCGATCGCAGGCAGAACAAGGTTTATAATAAAATCTATAAGGAATTGGAGGAGATCGCGATGAAGGATGAGCTTCTATACTCGGCTTTCGAAAGCTGGACGGCATTAAGCCTCAACCAAAAGCAGCGACTAGCTTATGAATCGCGTTTAAAGCGGGTAATGGATGAGGAAGCCTTCAAAAGCAGTATGGAATCATTACAACGGAAGGTTGAACAAGGGCAGCAAAAGTTGGAACTAGGACAACAAGAGCTAGAACAAGGACAACAAGAGCTAGAACAAGGACAACAAGAGCTGGAACTAGGACAACAAGAGCTGGAACAAGAGAAGCAAGAGCTGGAACTAGGACAGCAAGAGTTGGAGCAAGAGCGAAGGGAATTAGAGCAAAGAAAGCAAGCCATGGCCCGACGCCTTTTGGAGAAAGGGTTAGATATAGCATTTGTTGTTGAATCTACTGGTCTATCTATGGAAAGGGTCATGGAGATCCAACACAATATTTAGAATTGAAAGAACCAGCCAAAGTGTTATTAGTAAACTTTAACTGGTTCTTTCTCTACTTATGCGACTTTTTAGAATGTGAAACGGTCGGAATTGCTAGTGACAATAAGTTGTCACCAACGAAAAAAGAATGAATCTCTCTCTTTGTTTTTATCGATGAATGAACTCTAAAAAAAAACGCCAAAAACGGCGCCACACCTGCGGAATAGCATCAAGACCACCACAGCGAAGCGAGGAGACTGAAATAATGCCTGTTGCAAGGGAGCCTTTTTGGCGATTTTTGAGAAAGTTCCTTCTTCCATCCCTATTTTAAATTCCGAATCCACACCCCTGCCATGTCGATCCAATTTTGGCATTCTTCTTGGATACCAAAATTGTTCTGAACACTCATACTCTCTTCATTCGCCAGGGAAAGCCCATGTCCCCCACGAGGATAAATATGTAACTCGAAGGGAATGCTATGCTTTCTTAAAGCAACAGCAAAGAGCATCGAGTTTTCCACCGGGACACCAGCATCCTCAAATGTATGCCATAGGAATGTAGGCGGTGTTTCAGCATTTACCTGCTTTTCCAAGGAAAGCTTCTCTCGTAATTCTTCATGCTGATCTCCTAGTAAAGCGTCGAATGAGCCTTGATGAGCATGAGCCCCCGATGTGATGACAGGATAACTCAAAATAAGTCCGTTTGGTTTGTAGAGTTGCTTGTCGACTTGTACGCTTTTAGCTAAAAATTCTTTCTCCCAGAAGACACCGAGACTTGCGGCTAAATGCCCACCGGCTGAAAAGCCAGAAACAATTACTTTTTGAGGGTCAATATTCCACTCTTGCGCTCTTGTTCTCACATGGGCTACTGCTGTAGCCAGTTCAGTTAAGGCTGTTGGGAAGATAGCTGGTTGAACACTATACCTTAAAATAAAGACATGAAAACCCATCGCATTCAGCCGAATCGCCACTGGCTCTGCCTCACGGTCAGAAGTCTTAACATACCCGCCACCTGGACAAATGATGACAGCCGGCCTTTTTCGGTTTTGATCAATTTCTGGTGAGTTATCCAACACATACGTGTAAAGCTTTGCCTCTGATTGCTCAGTCTGTATTCGAATCACTTCATGGATCAATGCACAACACCTCTACTCTTTTTCCTAAAAGTATACCTCGACCGGGAATTTTTTTAAAGTTGAATAAACAACATCTGCTTGAGGGAGATCCTGTCCTTGGCCCACTCCGAGCGCAAGCATTCCAACCGCTTTAGCTGCTTCTAACCCAGCCTGTGAGTCTTCAAACACCACACATTGTTCGTAAGGCACGTTTAGTTGATCTGCCCCTATTGTAAATACTTCTGGATCTGGCTTTGCCTTGGAGACAGCATTTCCATCAACAATCACATCGAAGAAAGAGGTAATTCCGACATTCTCTAAAATCATGCTTGCATTCTTACTTGCAGAACCTAAAGCAATTTTTATCCCTTTTGCTTTTAATGTCTCCAATAAAGCGAGGGAACCTTCCAGCAGTTCTGATTCATCTAGCTTAGAAATAAACTCTACATAGCGGTTATTTTTCTCCTCTGCTAAACTTTCTTTCTCCGCTTGCGTGAAACGCTCTGTCATTTGGCCAACCTCTAATAAAATATCTAGCGAGGCCATCCTCGACACACCTTTGAGCCGCTCATTATCCTGAAGGGTGAAGGAAAAGCCAAGTCGGTCAGCAAGTTCCTTCCACGCTAAATAATGATATTTTGCAGTATCGACTAAGACACCATCCAAATCAAAAATCGCACATGTATGCTTCATTTATTTCCCCTCCAGCGACAGGCTCAATTGCTCTTTTAGCTGATAAGCTTGTCCATATACATGAATCGTTTTTTCACTTCCGCTTACAAGTGTGAACTGACAGGACCCCGAGTCGACCTTTACCTTGATTACACTGTCTTCATAATGAACTTTAAATTCATAACCTGTCCATTTCTCAGGCAAAAACGGAGCAAAGTGATAGCCTGTTTCCTTAATGCGTAAGCCTGCAAATCCATAGACAATCGCCATATAGTTTCCGCCCATATTCGCCGTATGAATACCGTCCTTGGTATTTTTATGCGTATTAAACAGATCAAGCTTCGCCGATTCTCCGAAGTAATCGTATGCTTTCTCATATTCCTTTAATTTAGCCGCCATAATACTAAAAATACACGTCGATAAAGAAGAATCATGTGTCGTAATCTTTTCATAATAATGAAAGGAGTTTTCAATCGTACGTAAGCTTTGCGCATCCTCGACAATAAAATGAGCCAATACCGTATCAGCTTGTTTACACACCTGATGACGATAGAGATGTAAAGGATGATAATGGAGTAATAATGGGAAATGATCTTTCGGCGTGTGTTCCAAATCCCAAACTCGCTTGCTTAAGAACGAATCATCTTGCGGATTAATACCCAACTCTGAATCATATGGTAAATACATCTGCTCTGCTGCTTTTGAGAATTCCTCTATTTCTTTCGGTAATAGTCGAATCTTTTCATATACAGCTGTCTGACCATTTGTTTGCAGTAGCTTGTAAAACTTCACGGCCCATTGTAAATGGTATTGTGCTAAAGCATTGGTATAGTAATTATTATTAACAACACAAGTATATTCATCAGGACCTGTCACATCATGAATCATAAATCGGCCTTGATAAAAGTGACCAGCATCAAGCCATAATCGAGCTGTTTCAAAGATCATTTCTGCTCCATATTTTGCGATAAAGTCGAGATCCTTGGTTACTAGATAGTAATTGATTACTGAATAAGCGATATCCCCATTAATATGGTATTGTGCGGATCCTGAAGGATAATATCCCGAGCATTCCTTCCCAGAGATTGTTCTCCAAGGATATAAAGCACCTTTGGTATGCCCCATAATCCGAGCATGCTCCCTGGCAGAATCTAAAATATTATAGCGATACTGAATTAAGCTTTTCGCCATTTCCGGTTGTGTCAGCAAAAAGAACGGTTGAATATACATTTCCGTATCCCAGAAATAATGGCCTTCATAGCCCTCACCACTCAGACCTTTAGCAGCAATATTGCTATACTGGTCTTTTCCAGCTGATTGCAGCAACTGATAGAGATTATAATACATAGCCATGCTTAATTCTTCATCACCGTCAATATCCACACTTGCATATTCCCAGTAGTTCGCTAGGAACTGTTCTTGCTTTTGGTACCACGTTTCAATGGCTCCCGCAGCTGCCTCTTCCATTACTAGTAAAGCATGGGCATATGGATTTTCTTCACGAATCGAATCGGAAAAAACAGTATATTTTCTTAAAGAAACTGTCTCCCCCGCTTCAATCGATGTTTTCAACTCACAGTCAATCGACTCACCATAATTGTGATAGTCGATTTCCCCTTTCTTTGACAAGCGATGCTGAACCGCTGTGACAACTTGTAAGGCAGATGCCGATGTTCGAGATTGAATCAGGGAAACACCGTCCCTCTCTTCCACTTTCTCTACATGAATATGGCGAAAGCTCTCTCCCGCTACCCGTGGATCATCTGGATTGAAATAGTTTTGGACATTCCCAATATGCGAGGAAAGAAATTGGAGATCCCCTGTGAAATTCTTAGCTGTGACATCATATTGGATCGTAAATAGAGGTAGCAAAACAAAGGATGCCATCCTTGTTACAACGATTTCGACTTCGTGACCTTTGGGAGAACGCCAAAGAATCGTTCTTCTTGTTATCCCCTTTCCCATATCCAATGTTCGTGAACTCTCGAGTACTTCTCCTTCGAACATACTAAAAAGCTCTTGGTCAATCCTTAGCTTTATCCCCTGAGTATCAACCACATTCACCATTGTCTGCTTTTCCTCGACAAACCCATAAAGTTTTTCTGCCTGCTTCATCGCAGCCAAATCATAAAAACCGTTGATATAACTTCCCCGGATTGACTGAAATGATTCGGGATAACCTTCTTCAAAATTAGAACGGACACCTAAGTATCCGTTCGCATTGTGAAATAAAGTTTCATTCACTAATAATCCATCGTTTTCTAGACTAAAATCTGAGATTTCATACACTAGCTTCTTGTTATTCATGTCATACATACCCTTCAAAAATTATTTACTCTGTCTCTAGATACTCCTGCATAAGTTGCTTATGAAAAGTTGGATTGCCTGCACAAATAGATGTTTTCTCAAATAGATTAATTGGTTTATTCTCAATCGTAGTAGCTGTAACGCCCAGCTCTCCCAATAAAACTATGCCTGCGGCAAAATCCCATGGAGATAACCGTAAACTGATAAAACCATTTAGCTTTCCACTCGCAACTGCCGCCATTTCTAAAGCAGCTGATCCGATCACCCTTGTTCCTCTAAGATCTTGAATTAATGAATGAAACTTTCGATAATCATATTGGTCATTTGGTACAAGCCAACTGCTATCAATCCCTAAAAGAGAATGCTTTACTGTAGTCTCTCCTACCTTCTCGAGTCTTTCCTCATTTTTGAATGCACCATGCTCATGTAAGGCGTGGTAGCACTCTTCCCTAATGGGATCATAGATAATGCCTACTCGCGGATGACCCTTTTCATATACGGCTACTGAAATAGCAAAGTTCTCCCTTTGATGGACAAAGCTTGTCGTTCCATCAATAGGATCAATTAACCAAACGATCTCTTCCGTTGGATTGAAGGAAGTATCTTCTCCCATCCCTTCCTCTCCAATGATATAGTGACTTGGATATCGTTCTTTAATTTTATGAATAAAAAACTCTTCAATTTCGCGATCCTTCTCCGTTACCAAATCGGCTTCAGAAGTCTTGTACTCCACATGTAACTGCTCGTTCAGACTTTCTTTAATATTTTTGCCAGCTTCCTTCGTCCAAGATATCGCCGTCTTATAGATTTCTGTAAACTTTTCCATATACCCCACTTCTTTCTTATTTAATTGCTCCTTCACCAATCCCTTTGATAATGTGTTTTTGTGAAAATGCATAGAAGATAACAACTGGAATAATCGTCATGGTTAAGCCTGCCATCGCTAAATTCCATTGAATCGTAAATTCACCAAAGAAATAGAAGGTTGTTAACGGAATCGTTCGCAACGCCTTATCAGAGAGTGCCAAGGATGGTAAGAGGTAATCATTCCAAATGCTGATGACATTCAAAATCATGACAGTTACAGTAATTGGTTTAAGCATTGGAAAGACAATTCGCCAAAACACACCAAATTTTGAACAACCATCAATCGTTGCTGCTTCTTCTAAAGAAACCGGAATCGATTTAATAAAACCATGGTAAAGGAAAACAGACAAACTGGCATGGAAACCAATATTCATGTAAATCAACCCACCATGGGTATTCAACATTGGGATATGAAGTGTATCGCGAATGATCCCCATGAATTCCATTAAAGGCATCATTAATGTTTGGAAAGGGATAAGCATAGTTGCCACAAAAGTCATAAAAATAACCTTACTCAGTTTATTGTCTGTTCTTACTAACATCCAAGCTGTCATGGACGCCAAAATAACAATGATAATAATGGAAACAATCGTCACAAACAATGAATTTTTCAGCGCAAGTAGAAAATTCATCTTTTCCATTGCTGTTTGGTAGTACTGAAAACTAAATTGGGAAGGAAATGCAAGTGCATTACTATAAAGCTCTTCCCGATTTTTAAATGAATTGACAAGCATTATATAAACAGGCGATAAAAAAGCAAGTGCAACTAAAACAAGCAAGATTTCCAATACTATTTTCCCTGTCTTCTTCATTTTACATTTGCACCTCTTTCTTCTTCGTCATATAAACCTGTGTTAATGTAATGGCCGCTACAACAACAAAGAATACAATTGCCTTTGCTTGTCCATATCCATAATGACTGTATCCGAAGATTTCATTGAATATATTCATCGCAAATAATTCCGTGGAGTTTACCGGTCCTCCATTCGTTAAAGATAAATTTACATCATAAATCTTGAACGCATTAGCGAGAGTGAGAAACAATGCAATTGTAAAAGACGGCATTAGTAATGGGAAAATGATCTTCGTTAGTCTTTGCCAAAAATTAGCTCCATCGACACGGGCCGCCTCTATTAACTCGTTCGGAATTCCCTGAATACCTGCAAGATAAATAATCATCGTATAACCAGCCATTTGCCATGTAAAAACAGCCACCAGTGCATAAAGAGCATAATTTGAATCTAAGAGCCAATTGAAGAAAATACCTGTTATTCCAGTTGATTCTCCCATTGTTCTAAAAACATCTGTGAAAATAAATTGCCAAATATAACCGAGGATTAAGCCGCCAATCAAATTAGGCATAAATAGCAACGTCCTTGCTGCTTTCGATGTCCGCAGCTTCGTAGTCACCAATAAAGCAAAAGTAACCCCTAAGACATTGACAGAAATAAGTGCTAATACCGTAAATTTAATTGTTTTCCACGCGGAACTAAGAAAACGAGGATCATCAAATAATTGCACAAAGTTTCCGAATCCCACAAAGGTTTTCGGATTAGAAGGGATACCATCCCAATCAAAAAATGAATAATAAATCCCAATCAAAAACGGAATAATGACAACCGTAGCAAAAATTAATAGTAGTGGAACAGTGAACAATGCAAACCAGACTCTGTCCATCTTTTTCTTATTCAAGTCAATCCCTTCTTTCCTAATAATCAAAAAAGTGAAAGGCCCGTCGCCTTAATGTATTTTTCACGAGCGATAACATACATTTCACGAAGGGCCTTTTTTGTTTACGAATTATTCAATTTGCCTTTAACAAGCTCCTATTTCACACCATTTGCCCATGCAGCATCTAGTTTTTCAAGGAATTGCTGACCTGTCATATCCTTTGATAAGAAAAATTCCTGTGTTACCGGTGTAAGATCATTGACCACCACATTTGCTGGAAAATAACTATGTGCCCAAGTAATGGTTTCCCCACTATTGGAAGCTTCAAGCACAATTTGGGATAATGGATCAAGATCTTTTGCTTCAATATTTGTCATTGCTGGAATAAAGCCAAATTCTTCGACAATATATCGTTGTCCTGTCTCACTTGTAAACATCCAGTTCAAGAAATCACTGGCTGCTTTAATTTCTTCTTCATCTTTTTGATTATTAATTGCCCAGTTATTTCCTACCCCAACAGCAATTTTGTCATTTCCTTCAAGCGGAAAAGGCATCATTCCGAGTTCAAAATCTAAATCATAATCCTCGAACATTCCATATGCCCAGTTTCCTTGATGAATCATCGCTGATTTACCAGTAGCAAAATCACCAATCTCACCATCATAAGTCACTTCGACAGGATTCTTTGCATTCGCTTTTATGGCCTCCATAAATTTGGCAAAATCCTGAAATTCCTTTGTATCCGCCATTTTCACCTCACCCTTATTTAATTCTTCAATATAGGCAAGTGGATCATCTTGTAAAGCAAATGGCGTATTTAAAATATGGCCAATAAGGAAATAAGCTTCTTGAGAAAGCCCAAAACCATTGATGTCCTGATCCTTAAACTTTTCCAATGCGCTTACAAAAGAATCATAATCTGTCACATCTTTAGGGTCAACCATATCTTTGTTATATATGATTCCGTATCCCTCTACCCCATATGGAATACCAACAATTTTGTCATCTATTTTCAGTTCCATATCCGGCGCAATATACTGCACATAATCTTCATTGCTCAAATCATAAAGATAAGATTTAAGCTTTTCAGCTTTATCTGGACTTACACTGAAAATGGACGGGCCTTGATTACTCGTTAGTTTCGTTTGTAGTTGCTGCATATATTGGTCACCAGCAGCACCTAACACTTCCACCTTCACACCTGTTTCCTCTGTATATTCCTTTGCGAGTGCTTCCAATTGATCGACGATTTCAACCTTACTATTAAAGATAGTAATAGTTGGGCCAGAAGATTTTCCTTTTCCACCTTCACCACCTGTTGAGCCACACCCTGCCAAAGCAACTGCAGCAACGATCAATATAGCCATTAAAAAAGTAAATGTTTTGTTTACCTTTCTCACACCTTCATCCCCTTATAAAATAATAAGTAAAACGTTATACTAGTATTGTAGCGTTTTCACCACGAAAGTCAATAAATTTATCCATGTTTTATTAAAAATTTTATCCTTTTATTTATCCTCCCTTATATATTAAATAAAATTTACTTTTTTATTCATAAAAAAGAACGAATAATCATATTCGCTCTACTATCTCTTTATTTATCCCTAATGAATGAGCAGTAAACCTCCATTTAAGACTTTGAAGGGAACAAGTGGAGATGAAAAAACATTGAATAGGAGTTCCACTTTATTTGACACTCCCTCGCCAATTTATTTTTGCAGTAATTTTAAAGTCCTCTTTATTGGCTGTCCCGTGAATCATTTCTACTAATTCCTTGGCAGCAATATATCCACTTTCGTAACGCGGAATCGTGACTGTGGTCAAATCAAAATTCTCCGCATTGCTGCTATCATCAAAGCCAGTAATTGATATATCTTTAGGAATATCATAATGATTTTCCCTGAGTGCCTTTATCGCCCCAATGGCCATATTATCGTTTGCGCACATGAGAATTTCCGGCAATTGATTACTAAGAATTAAAATATTGGTTGCACGGTAGCCGCTTTGTTCTGAGAAATCTCCGTGATAATAATTTGTTCTTTGAAAGGTGATATTATTCTTAGCTAACGTATCCGTAAATGCTTGATATCTTTCCTGATGATCCAGAGAGGTTTCCATCCCACCAAGATATCCGAAATGGCGGAATCCCTTATCGATCAGAACTTGAGTCAATTCGGACATCACACTATAATTCTCTGTAATCACGCTCTTAATGTTTTCGCTTTCAAGCATTCTATCCATGACGACGATGGGAAATTGGCTATTTGCTGTTGATGCAAGAAAGGAATCAGCCATCTTTTTATCCAAGACAATGGCACCTCTTGTGAAGTTACCACGCATAAAGTTTTTACTTGAATTCGTCGTACAAACGATTAGATCAAAATCGTTTTCACTTAAATAATCATGGATTCCTTTAATGATCTTCAAGTAAAAACTTCGTTCAAAATCGCTAAAGTTAAACACAATCGTATTCGTTTGACCAGTTTTTAAACTTTTTCCCATAATATTCGGCTGATATCCCATTTCCTCACAGAGTCTTAGAATACGGTCTTTCGTTTCCTTGCCAACATTCTTTCTCCCGTTCAAAACATTCGACACAGTGGAAACAGACACATTTGCCGCTCTTGCTATATCTTTTAAGCCAACCAATTTCGTCCCCCCATAACCCCAAATCTAAAAGGTCTTTTACTAAGTAAACCATATTTCCCTGAGTTTGTAAATTTTACTTATTACTAGTAAATTTTTTACCAGAACCATTACGATTAAACATAAAAGGGATTGGTAATTGACACAAAAAACAGTTAGAATAGAATATTGGGAGGAACATATATGAAATCACTTCGAATCTTATTATCTATTACTTTTATTTCCTTTTTAACCGGAGGCATTCTGACAGGATGTGACGGATTTTTAAAGGAAGAAAAACCTGTTGTTGAAGAAAAGCCTGCGCCTAGTTCAAATCAAGACAAACAAAACAACCCTGATAAGGACAAAAATCCACCTCCAGCAGAAAAGGATCAAACTTCCGATCAGGATAAAAAGGATCAACGCAAGGATAAAGAAAAGGATAATCCTTATGCAAATGCGGCTAAGGTGGACCCAACCACTTATCATGATGAAGCGATCCAAGTTGTGGCTGAGCCTAAGGAAATCGCCATTCTCGTTAACAAACAATACAAATTACCTGATAATTATGAGCCTGATGATTTAGTCTATCCAGATGTCCCTTTTGTTTTTTCGGAGAAAATTGAAAAGCGAAAAATGCGCAAGGAGGCAGCCAAGGCATTAGAAAAAATGTTTGCGGGCGCTGAAAAAGATGAGATTTACTTAGCTGGTGCTTCAGGGTATCGCTCACAAGAAACACAAATGACGGTTTATAATAATTATGTAAACGCAGATGGGAAAGAGGAAGCAGATCGTTATAGTGCTAGGCCCGGGCATAGTGAACACCAAACGGGATTAGCAATTGATCTCTCGGGTATATCTGCAGAGTGCGTGATCGAGGATTGCTTTGCAGATACAGCGGAAGCCAAATGGATAGCGGATCATGCTCATGAATATGGATTTATTATTCGCTATCCAAAGGATAAAGAAAACTTGACTGGATATATGTATGAACCATGGCATATTCGCTATATTGGAAAAGACTTGGCGAAGGAAATCGTTGAGCAAGACATCACACTAGAAGAGTATTATAATGTCGCCATCCCAGTGAGTGAAGGATAATAAATGCCAGCAGATAGATCTTTGAGCGACTTTTTCTACATAAAAGGGGCTGTCCAATAAGTATTCAGCAACAAAAAAGGAAGAGAGAAATGAAATATCCCTCCTTCTTTTTCAAACGCTAAGAAAATCTCCAAAAACGGCGACACGCCTGCGGGAATAGCATCAGCTGAAGACCCCACGAAGCGAGGAGGCTGAAGCGATGCCCGCGGCAAGGGAGCCTTTTTGGAGATTTTCGACTTTGGGGACAGCCCCTTTCCGTCAAGATGAAATCGGGTGAATTCCATTTAAGATTTCGTTAATGGCAGCTTCCCCTACTTCTTCCCATTTCTGTGGGCGCTGTATATCTCCATCTCGATCAAGTGGTTCTTGAAACTGATTTATCCCCGTTGTCGTAAGTAAAGAGCTCTCATCTCGATCTAAGCCAATATTCACAACATGTTTGATTACATAGGGTTTATCAAATTGAATACGAGCGCGATACTCATCAAGCATCCCATCTACAACATGGAAAGGAATCCGCATATAGATGGTTTCTCCACCTTCTCGCCATAATATTGAATCAAAATGCCCCTTATCATAATCCCAATTTCCCCCAAGGCAATAGCCTAAAGGGCAAAGATGTTCCATCATCTCACCGAATTTTGCTGTTTTCCCTTCAATTTCTGTGTCCAGTACAATCATCCATCCTCACTCCAGGCTCCATTTTTGTATATTTTTAACTACACTTGAAAAAAATATACTTGGTCCTTTAGAGGATTACGCGAAATCCAATAACTCATGCTCTTGCAAAACATACACAGGTAGATGAAAGGTAAAGCAAGTTCCTACGTTTACTTCACTCGCTACTTCCATTTCACCTTTATGGTAACGAATGATTTCTTTGCATATCGCAAGACCTAAACCATTCCCATTAGCTGATCTGGTATAAAAGCGATCAAATATATACGGAAGTTCATCCTCAGGAATACCACGCCCTGTATCCCTCAACATGAAGGAAATTCTGCGCAGATCCCTATCATAAACTAGCTCAAAGGATATCTTACCAGCTTTCGTAAATACGACGGCATTTGCAACAAGGTTTTGGAGAACTTGTTCCAACTTCCTCTCATTTACTTCAACTAGAGGGTATTCTTCTTGGAGTGGGTCTTGAATTTTTGCTTCAAATTGAAGTCCTGCCTCTCGAATTTCTCCCTCCATCTGCTTTTTAAGATAAGCAAATAGTTGATCTACTGGAATATATTCCATTTCAAATGAAATCTCTCCTGACTCCATTTTGGCCAATTCAAATAAATCCTGAATCATCTGATTTAACGTTACAATGTGATGATGACTTCTTTTCAGCACCTCTTCGTGATCAAGCGGATCAATAGTTCTATCTAATATCCCTTCTATATATCCTTGAATAGAAGTGATAGGGGATCTTAAATCATGAGAAATATCAGAGAGAAAACGACGACGAATCTGCCCGGCCTTTTCTAATTTATCATTTGCCTTCTCAAGATGATTGTGTGCTGTTTCTAGAAGAGCTGTCCTTTCCCGTACCTTTTTCTCCAAACTTCCATATAGAGCAGCATTTTCAAGCGAAACAGCTGCTTGGGAAGCAAGAACGTTCAAAATTTCGATTCTATCTTTTGAAAAGGCTCCGGCTAATGTATTATTTTCAAGATATAAAATCCCCGTCAGATTCCCTAAATGTAAAATAGGGAAGCATAGAACAGATATAGGGGTATGTGCTTTCATATAGGGGTCCTGTCCAAATCTCTCCTCTTTTCTCGCATCATATAAAACAATGGGTTCAAGGCTTTTCTCCACATAATTAAAAATCGCCCGTGGGTAATCTTCTTGCAAATTGCCATCTACAATAACAACCTCTCCATCAGCTTTCCCTTTGGCAACAAGCTGCAAATGATCATCCCTTTTCAAAAACAGTAATCCTTGTTGTGCCCCACTGTTTATAAAGACAATCTTTATTAGCTTTGCCAATAATTTTTCCATCACCATTTCTCCCGATAGTGTTCTTGCCGCCTGCAAAATCGTTGTCATATCAAGATATGAAGTGGTTGACTGATTGACGTCGAATAGCTCTTCATGATGTTCACTGAACCGTTCATAATAGGTTTCCCTTAGTTTTCCAGCTTTTCTAGGTGCTCCCCACTTTTCAAATGCTTTGATGGCAGCCGATAAATACAGTTTGGAAAAACGCTGGTAGCTACATTCCCAGTAATGATTCTCTGCACATTCACAAGCAATCGCCTCATCCTGATTAAACCCATTTTTTTGTGCCAAGTTGACCGCTTGTTCAAAATAATGTCCTGCTTGACTCACTTTTCCTTTCAACTGCAATTCCCTTGCTTTTATCAGCAAATATTTATGCTCATAATTTTCTGGAGCATATGTTTTCCACCGGTGAAATAAACCAATAATGGTTTTGATTCTCCTTTTTATCTGAAGCCTTTTCCGTCGATTGGAAGTAGGATACATTCTAGCTAACCATAGAGCTTCATAAAAGTAATATTCCGGGGCAATCACTAAAGTGAGCGAACGATCCACTAATTTATTCAATTTATCCATTAAACGCTCAGCAGCGGGCTGATCATCCAGCAAATAGGACATTTGCAAACGCATTGTGTAATGAACAACTTCTGCCGATTCATCCTCAATAAATTGATTTTGGTACCAATCAGGTCGATGTGTATGCCCATTTAAATAGGCAATCCAATCATTCATTTCATTTAAATAGCCTTTAGATAAATCATATTGAATTTGGTTAGAAAATTGTAATTGTTGTTCAATGGTTTCTGCCGTTTCAAGCAGGTCATGTCCTTTTAAAAAATTGGACATACAAATAAACGAGCTATTAGCTCCAGCCAAATGGAAATTCCCTGATTCAATACAATATTGCTGCGATTTTACTAATGATTGTTCACTATTAATGAGGGGATGTTTCCAATGATTGATAAAACTAGCGAATACAAAATACACTCTCCCTAATAAATGAGCATTACCGCTTTCCTTCGCATGATGTAAGGCAAGCCTGCCAAATTCATAGCTTGCTTGAAAATTTTGAAAGCCCGCACTTAGAATTAATGCATAATTATTATAGACAAGCATAGCTAAATCGGTTGTTCCATGTCTTAGAATGAAGTTAAAGGCCTTTAACATTAATAATGTCGCTAAATTTTGGTTGATATGAAAAGCAGGGGCGTTCATATTAATAAATGTTTGGACAATCAACCTATGTTCTTCATTCGTCATTTTCGGTAATTGTTTTAATTCCTCCGCTTTTCTATTTCTTAACATTAGTTTAGACTGAATATACTCTTTTGCGACCGCCAATTTACCTGGCTTATCGTTTAAATGCCATCCAAATAGTTTCAGAGCTGTTAATCCTGAAGCAACTGCTTCTTCCACACGATGCTGGTGAGTATACAGGGTGATTTTCAAGTTATAAATTTTAAGTTTTTCTTCCCTTGTTTGTACAAGATCGATCGCTTGATTAAACCTGGACTCAGCCTCTTCAAACTGGTTATTGGCATAGGCTAATTCGCCAAGACCGAGGATGACGTTTGAAAAGATAGAATCCGCGGGTTTTCCCTCTGCTCTATTTAATAATTCATAAGCCTGTTGATAAAAAGAATGCGCAGCTTTAAAAGCCGCTCCCTTTTTGGCCTTTTCTCCTGCCAGCGTGTTCCATTCAGCTAATCGTACTATCTCTTCTTTTTCTAGGTGATGATGACAAGCATTTAAATGATTCACGATATCAAATATATGTTCCTCAAATGTATTCTCTTGTTGATAATAGGACACAAGCAATCTTCCAATTGTCATATGGCTTTTCTCTCGATCTGCCAAGGTCATAGTAGAATAAACAGCTTGTTGAACTTTATCGTGTAAAAACTTATATAAAAGGGGAAGCTTTTCTTCCCCATCTTTCACTTGGGTTGAATAAGTCCATTTATATCTTGGGTCTAGTGGCAAAATTAGACCTTCATTGATTGCACGCATAAGCTGTCTGGCAATGTTGGATTTTTCTTCATGAAAAATTGCACTTAAAATATGAAGGGCAAATTGATTACCAATACAGGAAGCCACTGCTAAAATTTCTTGTGTTTCTAAAGGAAGGCGGTAAAATCGCTCCATAATATAATTAGCCATATCATCTTGAATAGGTAGTTTTGTTAATTGATCGAAATCGATAATCCACCTCATTTTATCTTCAGCAAAAACTAATAACTGATGATCATAAAAGGACTGAAACAATTGTTGAGCAAAAAAGGGATTTCCTTTTGTAATTCTTTGTATAAACATCGCCAATTGATGTGCTTGTTCATCTGTACAAAGAAAAAGATATTGGATCCATTCACACATCGCGGCCATTTCTAATGGTTCTAACTCAATCGTACGAATTTGCACCTCTTTTGCTGCTAGCTCATCTGTTGTTACCTTAAAGGGGTGCATGGAATCTACCTCGTTAGGACGGTATGCTCCCATCACCAAAAGACATTGTTCTTTATTATGAAGCAAAATATAATGTAATAAATCCAATGTCGCTTGATCTGCCCATTGTAGATCATCCATAAATAAAACAAGTGGATGCTCCTTCGTTGCAAAGACTCGAATCAACTGATAAAAGGCAAACAGAATTTGATTGTGAACTTCTATAGCTGACCTTGAATCTGGCTTTGGCTGCTGCCCAACAAGCCATTGAATCTCAGGTAATAAGGAGGCGATAATCGGTAAATGTGAACGAAGTTCCCCTAAAAGGCATTCCTTCCATATGACTGTTTTCGCTTCCCCTTCTGATAAAACTTGTTTCATTAAATCCTTAAATGCTGCGATAAGAGGAGCGTATGGCGTTTGTCGATTTAATAAATCGAACTTTCCAGAAATAAAATAACCCTTATTGCGCACAAGTGGTTCCCGCACTTCATTCACTAATGCTGTTTTGCCCACACCCGAAATTCCCGCAATTAGAACAAAGGCACTCTTCCCTTGGCAACAATCTTGAAAGCTGTCCATAAGAGCCCTTTTTTCTGCTTCTCTTCCAAATAATCTTTCTCCTAAGTCAAATTGTTGAGGAGAGTCCTTTTGAGCTAAGGTAAAGTAGTTTTTAGAATCCATTGTTTTGGAATAAAGCCGACTCAATTCCAAAAGGTCTTCTCTTAGTCCATACGCACTTTGGTAACGGGATTCAGGTAACTTTTCTAATAATTTCATCACCATTTCGGAGAGAAATTCAGGGATTTCCGCGTTGACTTCATTTGGCGGGATAGGATTTTTAGCAATATGTGCATAAATAAGCTCAAGTGAGTCCTGTCCAACAAACGGTACACGTCCTGTTAGCATCTCATAAAAAACAACGCCCAACGAATATAAATCAGAACGATGATCAAGAAAGCGATTAATTCTCCCCGTTTGCTCAGGTGAAATATAAGCAATTTCTTTTCCTAATAAGCTAGGGTTGATATGCGCACGATAACTTTCACGTTTTATAGCAACAGCATGTTGAAAACCTGTTAACTTCACATCACCTTGCTTCGAACCAATTAAGATATTTCCAGGATGAATCGCCTTATGAATAATCTGACCATTATGCAACTCATTTATGACCGTGACTAACTTAATCGCTATCTTAAAGAAACGATCCATGTTCATATCTGTTCTTTGCAAAAGCTTTTCTAACGAGGAAAACGGGAAAAACTCTGTAATCAGCAAGGGTTGTCTGCCGTGTCTTTGAAGAGAAATAGGCTTTAAAATCCCTTTAAGCGGATGGCTCGTCTTGATATGATATTCATGAACCGCCATCTGAAAACCCTCAGGATATATTTGTTTTCCGACCATTTTTTTTATCAAAAAAGCCTTTTTCGAATGATGTTCAATCGCCTTAACAAAATGCCAGGATTCATTGATCTCCATGGTTTCGATCATATCATAGCCTGGTAAGTAAAAAGGATCGTTTTGATTCAACCTTGCACACCCCGCTTTCTTAATACTAAGAAATCTAGATTGTTAGCCCGATTTAATTTCCTAGTCTTGACGGAAAAACTTTAACAAATCTTTAAACAATTTTAAATACAGTTTAGAAAAGCTCGTGTATTGTATACATATAATACGAGGGAGTGATTGTATGAGAACGAGCGCGAACAAGGTAACCTGTCATTCTTATCCTTCCAAAAAACCATTAGATAAAGAATGGGTGGAATTAATGCTTATGGCCAAAAAATCAGGGATCACGATCGAACAAATTAGAGCCTATATGGCTCATGAAAAAGAACATACTTTGAAATGAAAAGCATTGCTAAGTAGCTCAGTAACGAATTAGGCATTTTAGCTTTCACAACACCTTTCCTTTATAAGGTTTAGGGTCCATTAAATCTATAGCCAATTCCTCTTACAGTCAGAATGTACACTGGATTTACAGGATCAGCTTCAATTTTCTTACGGATATTACTAATATGAACCATAACGGTTCTATGATCGCCAAAGCTATTCTTCTCCCAGACTAGTTCAAAGATTTCCTCAGGTGTATATACTCTGTTAGGATTCGTGGCTAAAAGACTTAAAATCTTGTATTCCTTTGCTGATAAATGAACAACTAGGTTGTTTCTTTTCACCGTATAGCGCTCTGGATCAATCAACAAGCCAGGATAATAAAGTTTTTGCTTTCTTAAATCCGTTTTTGAATCATTTATCTGCTGACTACGGCGCAAATGGGCCTTAATTTTGGCAATGAAAACAGGGGGACTAATCGGTTTCGTAACAAAATCGTCTCCTCCAATACTAAGGCCTACTATTTTATCAATATCATCCTCCCTTGCACTTAAAAATAAAATGGGAACATCACTCTTCTGTCTAATTATTCTGCATACTTCAAACCCATCCATACCTGGCATCGTAACATCCAGTATTAAAATGTCGGGCTCCTCCTCTTTCGTAAGGGCTATGGCGATTTCACCATTTTTAGCTTCTAAAACATCATAGCCATTCTTCACCAAATACATATGAAGCATTCTGCGAATATCATCGTCATCATCTACAATAAGCACCTTTGGTTGAAGCAACTATTCCACCCCCTTAAACTTATTGCTTAAAACACCATTTAGTTCTTCATTGAATATAGAGATGTAAATATTTGTAAGCCCTTCCAATAAATTCCACTTTACGTCGAATCACATGAGCTTTATTTTAGTTAGAAATTACCGTTTTCTTGAATGGAACTTGTTTAGCAAGACAATTACATATGTGGGTCACTTGTACTATATTATATGAGACTAACAACATAAGTATATCATACTAGGTCTCTTAACTTAATATATGGGGAGGTTTTATATTGTTGTCTTTGTTATACTCTTGTTCTGACTTTCCTTTTTTAGCTTGCCGAGTATTCTAAGAGTCCTGCTTGCATATAGAATGTGAGACAAAGAGAAAAACGGGAGACCCTGAATGAAGAGGGTATCCCGTTTTTATGATTGTTGTTGATACTCCCATGTATTCCAAGGGAAATGATGAGGCGGTGCTTGCGATACTTTTACCCATTCCTTTGTCGTTGGGTGTTCAAATCCAAGTTCAGATGCCCAAAGAGCAATCTGCTGACCAGGCTTGTTCACGGTTTGTCCATACTTCTGATCTCCGTATAAAGGACAGCCAATAGTAGAGAGTTGAACTCTAATTTGGTGAGGACGGCCAGTGTGAAGCTTGATTTCTAAAAGGCTCATACCTTTTGCCTCTCCGATTACTTTATAGTCCAGTATCGCCTTTTTCCCTCGTGCGTCATTTTCTGGAACGACATACACTTGATTTTTCTTTTGGTCCTTCCATAGATGATGTAGCAATTTGGCTTGTTTGTCCTGCGGGGTTCCCCTGACTATTGCTAGATACGTTTTATCAAAAGCCCGCCTACGAATGGCGTCTGATAATCTTGAAGCAGCCTTCGACGTTTTTGCGAATACCATTACACCTCCGACTGGGCGATCCAGTCGATGCACAAGCCCCAAATATACATTCCCGGGCTTCTGGTATCGAATTTTTATATCTGCTTTTAACATAGTCAATAAATCCGGATCTCCGGTTTGGTCTGCCTGTACGGGGATATTGACCGGTTTTTCAACGGCAAGTAGGTGATTATCTTCATATAAAATAGGGATATCCAATCTTATTCAAAACTCCTTCTTTAAGATCTTAGAAATTATTCACCATTTTCCATAGAATAGTTTATCATTCTATCTGATTTTAGATACCTTTGTATATATTCAGGGTGATTTTACATAGATAAATCCAGATTCATCCTCTAAATACTCTAAAATCGGATCGTCACGAATAATTCGCAAACAATCGCGATCATTGATATGGAGGTCCTCATGAGTTTGAATTTCCGATAAGTGGACCGTTTTAACCGTATTAAACTCTTCATTCTCATGGCTATCCAATGAAATATAATAAACTACAATAGGACTATCTTCTAAAGCCCTTAAAATATATTCATATAGGAGAACAGAAATTTTCTTGCAAAATGGATGATTGGGGCGATAGTTTCCTTCTATCGGTAAATGATTTGAAGTGCATCTTGTTTGATAGCGAAGACGCACAAGTTTCGAAAATGGATATCTTTTTTGAGTGGTTTCATCCATATTTTCCTCAAACCATAACCCCGTAAAATCAAGCTCAGAAGCATAAACATTTTCACGGATTGGCTGATATCCAATTGCTTCCGTTGATAACGGTGCATGCGATGCAAAATAAGCATAATAAGTCATCTGCCCACCTCCAAATTCACTATCCTCTCTTCTCTTGAGCCCTTCTCCTGATTTTTCGCCTATTCAGAAATTAAAAATGAGGCAATCAAGGACCGCCTCATCTAGCTCATTGTTCCTTTTTCTTCTCTTCAAATTCTTCATCAAAGGTTTCCTTAACCTGTTTCATTGATTTTCCATCAATAAAATAAGCTATGGCTGCCTCACATAAAGCGTAGGTTCCAGCTGTTGCAATGGCCCCAGAGATCACACTTCCCGCAACGGGAATAAATTTCACCAATTGTCTGGCTATCTGACGTAAAACAATCCCAGTCGCAACGTTAAGGCCTAAGGCGCCCATAAATTCTACAACCGATTTTTTTCCGAGTTTTTGACCGGAAATTAGTGCTATCGAAGCGATCATCGTTGTTTGTAGGCCAGTAATAATCGGCAGATCAGGTCCTGGAATTGGACTAGCCCCGATCGCCCCCGTTATACCGGCTATACTCTTTCCCAACCGCCGGGCAACCTTTTTTTGCACGGACTTTATCTTGGATAATTTCGCTAGTACCATTTGTGCCTCATTTGGCAGCTGTTCAATTAAATAGTCCAATAAGCGATCAATATTCCAACGAATATCGTAAGCAATTTCGTCATTATCAAATTCCATATAGGCAGCGACAGGGATAACCTGCACAGGATTCGAAACAGCTTCGCGCAATTTCTCCTCTAGTACTTGAATCGCTTCTTGAATATTTTCCTGTTTGACTGGATGATCGAATGGTGGCTTGTCCGCTGATTTTGGGCTTAGCTCATCGACTTGTGTTACAACCCCAATAATCGGTACGTCAAATTCATGTACCTCTTGAATCGTCTTTTTCAATTCTAATAATTGCAACAAATCCTCATCAATCCGTGAGCTCACTTCTTTTGCCTTACTCAAAAATAAAATCGCATCCGGGCATTTTTCCTTGATTGAGGACTGTACTTCCTCGAATGCAGTGTCTTTCGAGAAAGCCTCTTCCGGATCATCTGCCTCTCCTAAGCCTCGTGTGTCCAATATTTCAAGTGCTCCAGCATCTGATTGATAACGATGCCACTTCCCAGCTCCTGTTCGCGCCTTGACATCACCGATTTCCGCTCTTTTTTCACTAAAAATCGCATTAATGAGACTAGACTTTCCAGCTCCTCTCCGCCCAACAATTGCAAAGCGAGCAGGTCGTGCATCCAATGTAAAAGATTTTAAATGATCCAACTCCACACGGATTTTATCTTTTACCTTTCCGGGGATTTTTGCTTTTGCTAAAGCTTCATATATAGATTTAATCAGATCTTCCATTTGATTTTTATTTTCCTGTTCGTTTTTCATCTTTGTAGCACCTCCATAATCGGGAAGTCGAACTTCTATATAAAAATTATCGCTTACAAAATCGGATTTGTCTAATGATACAGAAATTTGGCGAGATATCCACGTTATTGAGGCGTATTTTTTCACTATTGTGGAAGCTGAGGGGATTTATCCATCATAGAACGGAGTTTATTCGTCGTACTTTGTCTTTATGCGTCATCACGCTGCTTTTATTCACCGTTACCTTATTGTCCACTTAAATAAGAGAT
The DNA here is from genome assembly GCF_018333015.1 of Bacillus sp. J14TS2. NCBI lineage: Bacteria > Bacillati > Bacillota > Bacilli > Caryophanales > Bacillaceae > Bacillus > Bacillus sp. J14TS2. The sequence continues at coordinate 165,928 of NZ_BORE01000007.1, forward strand.
TCCAGTGAGGACTAGAAAACAAAAAGCTGTTCAAAAAGAGGATAAATCCGAACCTTTTGAACAGCCTTTCAGAACTAGTCATCCAATGCTACATTATGATGCACTTGTTGAACATCTTCCAAGTCTTCTAACACATCAATCAATTTTTCAAACTGCTCTTGGTCCTCTTCTGTCAAAGACACTTCATTTTGAGCAAGCATCGTTAATTCAGCAACAGAAAACTCTGTAATGCCCGCTTGTTCCAAAGTCTCTTGTACAGCATGAAACTGATCTGGCTCCGCATACACGATCACTGTGTCCTCTTCCTCGATGATATCGCGAACATCGATTTCAGCTTCCATTAGAATTTCTAATACATCATCAGCAGTTTTCCCATCAAAGCCAAATACAGCAGTGGGTTCAAACATGTATGCAACAGAACCGCTTACTCCCATATTACCGCCATTTTTTCCAAACGCTGATCGAACCTCGGATGCTGTTCGGTTCACATTATTGGTGAGAGCATCAGCAATAATCATTGATCCATTTGGACCGAAGCCTTCATAACGAAGCTCTGAATAGTTTTCCTCTGAACCACCTTTTGCCTTTTCGATGGCACGATCAATAATCGTTTTCGGTACATTGTATGTTTTAGCTCGTTCCAAAACGACTTTTAAAGCTTGATTTGCCTCTGGGTCTGGTTCACCCTGTTTTGCCGCTACGTAGATTTCCCGTCCAAATTTCGCATAGATCCGACTTGTATTTTTATCCTTAAGTGCCTTTTTCTCTTTAATATTATTCCATTTACGTCCCATACGTAACACTCTCTTTCAAGTTTGAGTATTTAACTATAGTATTATAACGCTAGATCCTCTATTTTTCGAGTACTAATATTTTGCAGGTAATTCATGATTTATACCGAATATAAGAAGAAACCCTTTAAAAGCTGATTATGCAATTATACTTTATTTTGCTAAAGGAGGATTATTGCGTGTATAAAAAAATCGTTTGGTCCGCAATTGGACTTATCGTTGTTATGGTGGGAATTTTCGTTATCCTTGTATACACAGATTCATCTCAATCAGCAGATAAAACAAACAAGGAAAGGCGAGGAACAGAGGTCCGTGCTGCTTCAACTTCTGAAGAGGAGGAAGTTGTGAAAGTGGACACAGAGGCTCCCAATCCTTTCGGAAAAAATAGTACACAAGAGGAGTTAACAGACGAAGATTATCGAAATTACCTTCATAAAATGTCCCATCAAAAAGTCATTGCTGATGAGAAGTGGGGTTTTTATGAAATTACTTCTGAGCGTATTGACTGGTTATGGCAAGGTTTAGATAAAGCAGATTTAAAGAATAAGAATGTTTATAGGGAAATTTTAGAACGATGGCGAGAAGACGACTTTTCTAAAGTGGACCAAGACCATAATGCGATTTGGCAATTACAGGGAGGCACAATTGGAGAAGCAACAGGCATTTTGAGTTCGGAAGAGGAAGAAGCCTTTTTACAGGAAACCAAAGAACAGTAAAAATATTTCTGTAAGGAGCAATCTGCTCATAATTGCTCCTTTCCTTATTTTGCAAGGAAATACCCTACTTGTTCTTCGAATTTACCAAAATCTGTAGAGATCTCTAATCGTTTTTTATCCTATTGGTCACTTATGAGTTTTCCAGCTGTATCATAAACCTTTAGATAAGGCCAAGTCTGCGACCAATTTTTTGCAGCAATACGACGGGCATAGATGGCTTCCCTACCACTATTTTTTGTATAATATTTTGTGGGTCTGACTTCCATTTTCAGCACATCGTCTAAACCCCATGGCGTCGTTAATACAACTTCCCCTTTTTCATCGAGTTTGACTCCTAAAGCTGTTACCGTTTCTGGGAATTTTGCCATTCCATCAATACTCGAAGTATATGGAGACATCTTGCTTACCTGATGCATCCTTGCTTGATTTTTAACAGACCAAGGGATATGGGAAGATAATTCTGCTAGCCTTTTTTCATACTCCTTTTCAATTCGCTCATTCGGATCCGATCGATCAAAGTAAATCACGTCGATATCCGCAAGTGGAGTACGGACAGAGAAATCATGCAATTGATCCCATATTTTTGAGCGGACAAATCCAGCACAAATCCACCAATCAGGCAGTTCTAAGCTTTTAGCATTTTTTAAGATCTCCATCATCCAAGTGTCTTGTCGAATACATTGAAGCACAGCTTCTCGAGTTTCTAGCATTCTACTCCCCAACCCCTAATAGAAGGGGTATTTCCTCTAAATCCTCTATTATATAATCGGCTTCCGCCTCTCTAAAATAGGGATCCCTCTTCCAAATCGCCTTCATTCCAACAGCTTGCGCTCCCTTGACATCATTGGCGGGATGATCTCCTACATAGATACAGTCACTTGGAGACAATCCCAATTCATTGGCAGCCTTTTGAAAAATTTTTGGATCTGGTTTACTGATCCCTTCACATTCAGATATCAAAATCGAGCTAAAATAAGCTTCAATGTTTAAAGCCCGGATGTTTTCCAGCTGAAATGTCCCTTTTCCATTCGTGATCATGCCAAGTGAAAGTCTACCTTGCAATTGTTCAAGCATCGGAATTAGGTTGGGAAAAGCGACACACTGCTTATGAAAATTACTAACATAATCCGCTAATAACTCTTCCCAAGTTATTTTTTGAATAGAAAATGTCTCAACCATTTGTTGATAGACCTTGTCCTTCCATACATATCCACGATCATCTAGCTCTATGAATCTAGATATATATTGTTTCTCTGGTATATGACAAAGAGACTCATATAACCGTTCATATTGATGGTGAATAAACCTTTCGACAGATGCTTGTCGATTCAATAATGTCCCGTCTAAATCGAATATTATCGCTTTTATCACTTTAAAGACCACCTTTCGAAATTATGCCACACGTTATAGCCTGGCCACCATCACTTTTAAAAACCGAGAAAACAATTGGGCTTCCTCCGTGTCCACCTTCGAGATCAAATAAGTTTTAGAAGTCGGCGGTTGGATATGAATAGATGGAATCTCCCTCAACCCTCCTAGCTCTAATTCATCCTTAACCATGGAATAAGGTAAATAAGAGACACCAAGTCCTTCCTTAATAAATCGCTTCGTTCCTTCTATTTGATGAACCGGCATTGTCTGTACATAAGGATAAAAACCTTTAATTAACGGTAAAAGGTCATCCCAATAGTCTGGGTGATTATCTGTAATCAGTCGATAAGTCCGGAGAGCATTCGTCTCATTCTCACTATCTTTTTGTGGCATAAATGGACTTCCTACTAAAAGCACTCTCTCTTCATGAATCATTTCATAACGTATATTTGACTGGATCGGCTGAATTCTTGTTAATCCGATATCTGCTCTTCCCGCGCTTACTTCTTCGCCAATGTCATATGATTTCAAAACATGAATCATAACTTCTATCTCTGGATGTTGCTCCATAAATAAACGCAATAATGTGGGCAAAAAGGATGACGCGATTTGCGGTGCCGCTACCATTGTTAGTTTACGGGTGTATCCTTGTTTCCATGATTCAAAGTCATCCATTCCTTGGTCAAACGTTTCCGAGATTTTCTTTGCAATCGGGAGAAATATAAGACCTGCCGCTGTAAGATTAACACCTTTCCCTTCCCTTTTAAATAAAGCTGTATGGAGCGTTTTCTCCAATTGCCTAATATGTTTAGACACGGCAGGTTGTGTCAAATACAACTCCTCTGATGCCTTTCTGAAGTTTTCATATTCAGCGGCTGCTAAAAAGGTTTTTATCCATTTTATCTCCACGATACATCCACTCCGATAACAAACTGTTATTTATTACAGCTAAAATTGTTTATTTTCATTATAGAACTTAATCGATATAATATCATTACAAAATGGGAATAGGAGGAATAGAGATGAAAAACGTTCATGATGCATGGAATTCAAAACTATATGATCAAAGTCATTCGTTTGTATCAAAGTTTGGGGAAAGTATTATAACATTATTAGCCCCGCAAAATGGAGAGAGAATTTTGGATCTAGGCTGTGGTACTGGGGATTTAGCCCAGCAAATTACTGATTTAGGGGCTCAAGTCTTTGGGGTCGATCAATCCAGCAACATGATTGCGGAAGCAAAAGAGAAATATCCCCATATTCCTTTTAAAGTAGAGGATGCGCGCTCCCTCCCCTACCAGGACGAGTTTGATGCAGTGTTCTCTAATGCTACTTTGCATTGGATTCAACCTCCCGAAGAAGTTCTTTCCTCTATATATAAAGCCTTAGTCCCCGGCGGACGATTGATCGCAGAGTTTGGAGGAAAAGGCAATGTACAAAAAATTGTCGATGCTCTACTTCTTCAGTTTCAAAAGAATGGAATTAAAGAGGGGGAAAGGCGAATTCCTTGGTATTTCCCTAGCATTGGAGAATATACAACTTTAATGGAAAAAGCGGGGTTCCACGTAACTTTTGCTCAGCATTTTGATCGTCCAACTCCTTTGGAGGGGAAAGACGGATTAAAAAAATGGCTTAATATGTTTGGCGATTCCCTTTTCAAGGGATTAACCACAGACGAAAAGGACAAGCTTATCGAAGGTACGGAAAAACATCTACAGGCAACGATGTTCCAAAATGGGCATTGGCTGGCTGATTATAAAAGAATACGAGTCATTGGCGAAAAGAGGACTTGCTAAGAAAGAGATTGCCTGCCCCAAAAGTTCCCGAGCTGTGGGGATTTCCTCGCAGCCCCTTTTATACCACAAACTTCTCTCCACACTAAAATCTTATAAGGTAAATGTTAAAAATGCATTAAATGGGTATTATATCTATATGATAGAAATTCCGTCTAAAGGTATTTATACTACAACATTTGCCCTAAGGAAAGTTACTTTCCCTATCGCATATTTTATGAGGTGGTAACTTGAACGAACATGATCCATCATCAAACTCACGTCGTGGTTGGTTGCAGCATAGTTCTAATCGTAGCTTAGAAGAGGTGAATAACTCTGTCCGCATCCCGGAAAATGCCGGTTTTTGGAGAAAGTTTTTTGCTTTTGCCGGTCCTGGTTCACTCGTGGCTGTTGGATACGTAGATCCTGGTAATTGGGCCACTTCTATTGCAGGTGGAGCGCGATTTGGTTACACATTACTGTCCATTATTCTCATTGCTAATTTAATGGCGATTCTTTTACAAACATTGTCCGCTAAACTTGGGATTGTGACAGGACGAGATTTGGCTCAAGCAACACGAGATGCAACAGGTAAAAAGCTCTCTTTTGTGCTGTGGATTCTAACCGAGCTTGCTATTATTGCGACAGATTTAGCTGAAGTCATTGGGTCAGCCATTGCCTTGAACTTGCTTTTCGGTATCCCATTGCTTGTTGGTATTTTGATTACAACATTGGATGTCTTATTACTATTATTATTACAAAAAAAGGGATTCCGTATTATTGAATCAATTGTGATAGTGTTAATGGTCACGATATTCGCTGTCTTCGTATTTGAAGTGATTGCTTCTAAACCAGAAATTTCCGCTCTTTTAAAAGGATATATCCCTGATCCGGAGATTGTTGTGAACCCAGAAATGCTATTTATTTCACTCGGAATTTTAGGAGCAACAGTGATGCCGCATAATCTGTACTTACATTCAGCAATAGTCCAAACACGACAATATAAACGAACAACACCTGGAAAAAAAGAAGCGATCAAGTTCTCTGTCATGGACTCTAGCTTTTCCTTGACAGTAGCCTTTCTTATCAATTCAGCGATCTTAATCCTTGGAGCCGCTGCTTTTCATGGAAAAGGAATTCAAGTCTCAGAAATTGAAGAAGCCTATCGACTTTTAAGCCCGACGGTTGGAATTGGGATAGCCAGTACCTTATTCGCTGTTGCTCTTCTAGCATCAGGACAGAACTCAACCATAACTGGAACGCTATCAGGACAAATTGTGATGGAAGGCTTTATTCAGTTAAAAATCTCTCCTTGGCTTCGTCGAATTATCACACGCCTAATCGCCGTAGTACCTGCATTTGTTGTTACTTGGATTGCGGGTTCACGTGGAACAGCTGATCTTTTACTTTGGAGCCAAGTAGTCTTAAGCCTGCAACTTCCCTTTGCCGTTGTCCCGCTTGTTGTTTTTACAAACAGCAGGGAAAAAATGGGGGAATTCGCTAATCGTACGTGGATCAAAGTTCTTGCTTGGATTTGCACAGCCATCATCATTGTGTTAAACATATTTTTGATTGTTTATATCGTCGTCACAGGACAAGAATTAGGATAGCCATTCAGGCTATCCCTCCCTTAGTCTATCTTCAATTCCATTTTAGCTCAGCTTGTGCACAGCCTCCCGATATTGCTCGTACCATTTCTCCCATTCCTGTTTTCTTGTCTCGATCTCCCGCCCGTCTAATAAGGCTTGAATTACATCAAGGCATACATGCCAACCGGCAAGATCTCGCGGGGTATGCTCTGTAATCGTTTGAAGCTCTTCCTTCATAATACAAAAACAGCCTGCAGACTCTTCGTATAGCTCAAAGCGAACTAGATCATCCGCCCATGTGAAGGCTAAAATAGACTGCGGAGAATAAGAGGTGATGGTCATTTCTTCATATGTCCCATCTTGCATATCAAACTGAATGCTTCCTCCCTCACGTAGTTCTATAATTGATAATTCTGGAAACCAAAGCTTCAACTTTTGATTGTCTGTCAGCATCGCCCAAACCCTGTCCACAGAATGTTGAAAGTGACGCTCAAATTGAGCCATATATCCATCGTTCACTTGCTTTATTGTCGCTAGCATTGTCTTAACCTCCTTTTTATTCTCTTATTGTTGCTTCATTGTGATAGGTTGGATCGGTTTAACCAGTATAACAGTTTAAGTATACCCAAACTGGTATCTACTTTGTCAAAGTATCACTTCCCATGACCTTACCCCTATTCTATTTTTCTGATGGATGTGTGCTGCTCACGGTAAGTGGCGGGGGACATTCCATACTTTTTCTTGAACAGGGTGGAGAAATACGTAATATTATGCATTCCAACCGATTCACTAATCTTAGATGCTGTCTCATTTGTAGTAAGCAAGAGTTCCCGGGCTATCTCAAGCCGCGTATGGTTAAGATACTCACTGAAAGACTGTTGTGTGGACTCTTTGAATAACTTGCCAAGATATCTTGGTGAGAGATCTGCAATGTTGGAAACGAATTTTAGAGATAGATTCGGCTCTGCATAATGTTCTTGAATATAGTTCTTTACCTTCTCGATGACGCTATTATGTTTTTGCACATTGATCCAATGGTTTCTCTCTTCTATCAAGAAACATATATTTGAACAGTAGTCACTGACAATTAATTCAATGTCCTCCATCCTCTCCGCAGCTTCAATATCCATAATTGCATCAAGATAATCATTAAAGTTCGTATCCGGCAAAGATTGCAGATAATCAAAATGCTTTAGCAACGAGAGTAACAGTTGGGTACTATACGTAATCACCTGGTTGTATGAGCCTGTAGAAATCACCCCAGTAAATTGCTCAATTCTTTCCCGTATCACTTCAGGTTTCCCAGATTGAATCGCCTCAATCAACTTTTTCTCACAATCAGTCGGATAGCTCAAGGATGTCATGAGATGGGAGCGCGTTGTCGAGGCATCTAGGATTGATTCATTTCCATATATAAGTCGATATTTCACAAACTGTTGAGCGGAACTATAAGAATGTTGGATGTTTTTCTTACCACACACTATTTCTCCAACTCCGATTGAGGTTGTCAACTTAAAATAGTGCCTCAGAAAACTTTGTACGTCTCGCAGAGCGGTTTTTAATTCCTCTGGGTGTTCATTTCTTTCATATTGGCTGACCACCACCACCTCATTTTCGCCTGTAATTAAGAGATCACAGGTTCCAAATTTCCCCAATAACTCGTTCGCAATGTTTCCGAGAGCAAAGCGCAAAAGGGACTGTTGGTCCGTGCTAACCCATTCTTTTACTTTTTCCAAATCATCAAGCTTGAACAACATGACGCAAAAATACGGACCAGATATCTGTTTATCTATATCCCGAATCATTTCTTCCGGGGCGGCGATATCTTGAGTATACCCCTTCAGAATCGTTTGAAGATAATGCTTCCGAATCGTCCTTGAAGATCGATTAATGACAAATTTCATTGTTTTTTCATTCTCCTCTAGTGTTGTAAAAACCTCCGATAAAATCTGGTATTCATCAATGACAGAGGATTTCAGTGAAGAAGGAGAACTTAATTTAATTTTTTCAAAAAGAGATGATAAAGGCTTATACATGTTTTGGGTTAAAAAGACAGAGAACAATAGGCCTACAAGCACAATAGCTGCAGTCACCATTAGAGTAAAGATTCGTAGTTCATGAATATTAGAAATTAGATTTTCATAGGGGATAACGCTTACAAAATACCAATCCATTTCCACTGACTTCACGTATGTAACAAGGTGCTTCTCCTCATTAATCGGCATAGTAAAGCTATGTTTAGGTTTCTCATCATTGAGGATTCGCTGAACATAGTCCTCTTGGGACAAATCCTTTAGAAAAAGGTTTGAATCTGTATGGGACAGAACTTTTCCTTCCTTGTTCATCACGAACACATTGTTGGCCGAATCCGCTTTACTAATTTTTCGAATCGTGATCAGGATAGACTGCTCCTCCACATTGATGTAAATAAGTGGATTATCGGATGAAAGTGGCGAATAGTTCGGATAGAGTAAAAACGTCAAAAATTGAAACGGACGATTGTTATTCATATTTTTGATAGACAGTGTACGCGGATAAAACTCCATATATTGTTCGGCGCTGATCGTATACAAGGATGGATCAAACGGTAGTCCAGAAGTATCCACATTTGTATCAGTAGAAGGACGGTATATCCCTATGCTATGAATATTCGGATATGCGCTCTTGATCTGTGATAGTTGTCGAAAGACATGATAATTCCTCGTCTTATCTTCCCTATTGTCATTTAGAAAGGAGATCACCTTCGGTTCGTTGATTAGGGCATTACCGATCGTCATGACTTGATTATAGACATCGTCCGATGCGTAGCTAATTTGTGACAACATCGCCTTGGAATTGCGATCAATCTCCTTGATGGCGCTGTTGGAAAATAAATAGAAGAGAATCCCTGATAGCATGCTGACAGTGATGAAAATAAGTAAAAAATATGAAATTGTGAGTTTTTGGAACGTTTTGTAGCGGGTAAATCGTCCTAGAGTAACTCGCATGAAGATTCCTCCATTGCCCTTGAGATAACAATTTAAACTATATAGCAAAAATGGTAAAAAAAGTACCGCTTTATTCAAAATTGAAAGTCATGTACCTTTTTTGAAAGGTTTTCGTCACATTGTGAAAGCCTTTCTGCATTTTTGAAATTGACCAGGAAAGGGCCTCCACCCTACGATGGAAGAAGTAAGAACGCTGTGAAGGAGAGTGAAAGAATCACAGACTTCAAAATATGAAAGGGGTTGAACAATAATGAAACTCACAACACAAACAGAAGAAACAATATCAACCAAGGAGAGATTTGAAAAAGAAGAAAAAAGACCACGTAAGCGAAAAGGACTTATATTTGATATTCAAAAAAACGGTACTTCTTACCTATTAGTCCTACCGGCCATGATATACACTTTTATTTTTGGATATATGACATATCCGTATATGTTGATCGCCTTTCAACGATTTGATTATACAAAAGGAATCTTCCATAGCGAATGGGTCGGCTTTAAAAATTTCGAGTTTTTCTTTCGTTCCAATAAAGCCTTCACGGTTACCTTTAATACGATCTTCCTGAACATTTTGTTCATTACCTTTGGTACCCTGATGGCAATCATCATCGCATTAGTGTTGAATGAACTGCGAAAGAAACTGTTCGTCAAAATCAGCCAATCCGTTATGCTGTTCCCTAATTTTATCTCTTGGATCATTATTAGCTATGTGGTCTACGCGTTCTTTTCTATGGATATGGGCATTGTGAACCAACTGTTAAATATATTGGGGATACCCTCCATCAACTGGTTTACTGAACCGAATGTCTGGCCATGGATCCTGACCCTTATGCATGTCTGGAAAGGAGCAGGAATGAGTGCCGTCATTTACCTAGCTACCATTACCGGAATTGATGAAACCTTGTACGAGGCAGCCCAGATTGATGGGGCAAATCGATGGCAGATGTGCAAGAAAATTACCATTCCCTTGATGATGCCGACGGTTGTGATTTTAACTCTCCTCTCCATCGGTAAGATCATGTACGGTGATTTTGGAATGATCTACGCTTTGATTGGGGATAACGGAACCCTCTATCAGACGACGGACATCATCGACACCTACGTGTTCCGTTCCTTGCGCCAGATCGGTGATCCTTCCGAGGCCATGGCAGTCGGTCTATTTCAATCCGTGGTCGGCTTTATTCTTGTCTTTGGCACCAACACCATTACGAGAAAATATTTCAAGGATGGGGCTCTCTATTAACACCATTTGCTTTTGGCAGCATGCCACATATGGAAGCATAGTTATGTGCTTAAAAATGTATATAAGGAGGCGTAGAAATGAGAAGAGGTTCTATCAGTAAAGCAATCATGTATATTGGCATTACCTTTTATTCGGCGATGTGTCTATTTCCGATGATACTGGTGCTGATGATCTCCATTACAGATGAAGACTCGATTCTGAAGAACGGCTATAGCCTGTTTCCTAAAAAGTTATCTCTGTATGCATACGAGGTCATTTTTACCGGCGGGTCCCAAGTTATACAAAGTTACATGGTTTCGATCTTCATTACCGTTGTTGGCACCCTTCTTGCCGTCCTAATCACAGGCATGGCGGGTTATACTTTGGCTAATAAAAACGTGAAATTCCGCAATACACTAGCACTCTATTTTTTTATTACAATGATTTTCTCAGCTGGGATTGTTCCTTGGTATCTAATGAACCGATCCCTTGGGCTTACAGACAATCTTCTGGCGCTGATTATTCCCTCGCTTCTGTTCAGTCCGTTTAATCTCTTTCTTGTACGCAACTTCATGAATGGGGTACCGGATTCATTAAGAGAATCAGCAACCATCGACGGGGCAAATGACATTACAATTGCTTTTCGCATCTATCTTCCGCTTTGCAAGCCCGTCCTAGCCACAATTGCGCTTTTTTACGGACTAGAGTACTGGAACAACTGGTGGAATGCTATCATGCTAATCGATAACAAGGATTTGTATCCGCTTCAATTTATGCTATTACAATTGAAATCCGAGATTAGTATGATCAATGAGATGACTATGCTAGGTGGAGCAGATGATGTCACATTGCCATCTGAATCAGTCAAGATGGCCACTGCCATCGTCACAATCGGACCCATTATTTTCCTTTACCCATTTTTACAGAAATATTTTGTAAAGGGACTTGTCATTGGATCGGTTAAAAGCTGATATAATCCTTCGGGATTTATATACAAAAATTTAGGGAGGTCAATTTTATATGAAAAAGAATATTACACGAATGTTTATGATTTTGCTTATCATTACATCCCTCATTGGTTGTAGTAGCAACAACTCCAATAGCTCAACAAACGCTACGACTGATAAGGGAGTAGAGGCAGATGGGGAAATCGTAAAAATTAAATACGTCGTACCTGGTACCGAACAAAAGGATTATGCAGAAGTTTTCCAAAAAGTTAATGAAAAGCTAGCTGCAGACAGCGTGGGCGTCGAGGTGGAAAAAGTCTATATCCCGAGTGATGCCTGGGACCAGAAACTAAATCTAATGCTATCAACCGGCGAAGAATTCGATCTGTTCCATATCATGCAGGATCGCACACCATTCTCTAGCTACTACAACCGTGGCGCTCTGGCTGATATCAGTGATGCGATTGAGAAATACGGAGAAAATTTAAAAAAACATATTCCAGATGACATTTTTGACGGAGCCAAAATCGATGATAAATACTATGCTGTTCCCTCCTACTGGGTGGAAATGGCAAGTGAGGGTGAGTTTAACATTCGTCGGGACATTCTTCGGCAGAACAATCTTGAGGAACCAACTACTCCTGATGAATTGATTAGTGCTTGGGAAACGGTGATGGAGAATTGGGAGGGCGCCAATAAACCATATTTCGGAACAAGTGCAGATTTCGACCCAGTCAGCCTCCATACAACAATTCTTCATCGCACGTACGATTCATTTCCGTTTACTGTCAGGGATAAATTTTTCTACGTAAATCAAAATGGAGAAGTTAAATCCTGGATTGAGACGGAGGAATTTAAAAAGGATGCCGAATTCATGCGAAAGTTATACACAAAAGGTCTCACAAATCCTGATATACTGGTTATGAAGAAAGAACAGGTTTCAGCACAACTTGACAATGGGGACTGGTTTGTCAATCTAGGTACGGGTGGCAGCCTCAAGTCGCTCAAAAAGAATAATCCTGATGCAACAGTGGATGACATTGGAGTTGTTTGGTTCAATCCTGATAAAGAATATCTGCGACCACTTACATTTAAAAACGGCAATGCCGTTCCAACGAACAGTAAGCATCCAGAGGAAGCAGTGAAATTTATGGATTGGATGCTTGCGAGTCAAGAAAACTACGATCTTGTTCAGTATGGCATCGAAGGCAAGCATTACAACAAAGACGGGGACAAAGGCATACAAGCCATCAATGACCCTGACAATAATGATAGTCCAGGTTATAAAGGCTCCGAATCCCAGAATGGCAACGTGAACTTTATGCGTTTCGATTTGGAAAACAGCATTCCTGAAAATAACCAAGTGTTGTTTGAGGCAAATCCGGATGCCGTCAACAGCGTCGCCGCAAACTTTGCCTTTGATCCTACTGATGTTAGAACCGAATACACAAACATTATCTCAGAGGCATCTGCCAGCATCACACCTATCTATATGGGTGTACAGGAATACGACAAAGCGTTCCCAGCAGCTCTTGATAAAATGAAGAAGGCTGGACTCGACAAGGTTGTCGCTGAATATCAACGTCAATTCGAAGAATACCAAGCTAAAGATTGAATCGAAAAAAAAAAGAGAGTTGGAGGAAATAAAATGTCCTTACTTGAAAAAAGAATCCACTTTGAAGAAGTGAAAAAAATTTATGACAGTGCGACCCTGACCTTTCGCGGGGTAGAGGGGTTTGACGTCTACAACATCTCCATCCCATTTTCAAGAGATGGTAAGCGCTATCTGTTTGGACGAGTCGAACGGCGCGAAGAATGGGCGCGTTCTTGGGTCCGCCTCTTTGAGGAAAGCGGTCAGGATGAATGGACTCTAGTGCCGGATAGTATGATTTATACACTTGAAGACCCTTATATCAGTTTGATTGGCGACGAGCTTGTTATGGGCGGCACCCATGTTCAATATGAAGCTGGACGTGTGAATACCTACTTCGGATATTTCCACCGTGGGACCGACCTTAGTAATTTGTATTATTTTACAACCGGTCCAAATAAAATGAAGGATATTCGCTTGGTTGAATTGACAGATGGAAAAATTGGCGTGTTTTCTCGACCACGCGGAGAGAAAACGCGTGGGAAATATGGTAGTGAATCCATGATTGGCTTTACGGTAATCGACAACTTGGATCAGCTTACGGCTGATGTCATTGAACATGCCCCATACATCGATGGAATCTTCGGAGAAGGAGAATGGGGCGGGGTCAACCAAGCCTACCTGCTAGATAGCGGAAAAATCGGCATCATTGGACATATTTGTTACCGAGATACAGATGCTCAAGGAGAAGAAGTGAAGGTCTATCTTAATATGTCCTTCATCTTCGATCCTGAGACACGCGAAGCCACTGATGTTCATCTAATTGGCAGCCGCCCATGCTATCCTCCAGGGCCTGCAAAAATGCCAGCTCTAATAGATTGTGTATTTACTTCGGGTATTGTAATGCGGCCGGATGGCAAAGCAGATCTATACAGTGGTGTGGGCGACTGCCAAGCGGGACGTATTACAATCGATTATCCGTTTGAAGGTCATGGACAGATTGTATAGACTGATAGTTAATATGGGAATAAAGTGAAACTTCAATCAGTGGGTTTCCCACTGACTGTTAGTTGAACCAATCGGGATGTTACTTCAAAAAGGCGGAAGCACCTGTCCAACGACTTACACATTTAAAAAATAAGGCTGGCGCTACATCCAGCAGGCCTGAAATACAAGAGGCACGATGTGAATCGATATTGACTTACCCAAGCAGAAATCGTAAATTAGTTAAGCGCTGGAACTAGTTTAAGGCAGTTTATCTCCCACATGCGTTTCTCCATATTCTCTAACGCTTTTAAGATAGGGATATTACTGTCCTAAGTATGGGATAAACATGAACATGGAAGGAGAAGTGGATATTGGCAAAGTATAAGTTACTCGCTCTAGATATGGATGGAACAGTTTTAAATCGTAACCATGAAATATCCGAGGAGACTTTTAAATGGATACATCGAGCAATACAAAGTGGAATTGTAGTTATGTTCGCAACAGGACGGGAAGTCCAGAGTATCAATCCTTATGTAGAACAGCTTGGTCTGGAATCCCCTCTTGTCTCCGTCAATGGAAGTGAGGTGTGGTCAGCTCCCGGATCACTTTTGGTTCGTCATACCCTTAAGGATGACTGGATTAAGGAATTACAAGTGCTCGCAGAGGAGAAGGAATGCAGATATTGGGCATATACTGTGAATCATGTATATACTTCAATGGATTGGACGGATCAGCTGGAACGACCCGAGGGAGATCCATGGCTCAAATTCGGAATTCATTGCGATGATCCCATCTGTCTGCAGGAAATGCACGAAATACTGGCAGCAACGGGCCGATATGAATTGACCAATTCTAGCCCGCGTAATATCGAAATCAATCCGCACGGAATCAACAAGGCCAGTGGGATTCGGGAGATCTGCCAGCTCCTTGACATTCAAATGGACGAGGTGGTCGCCTGTGGAGACAGTTTGAATGATCTGGAAATGATTCGTGCCGCCGGTCTAGGTATCGCGATGGGCAATGCCCAAGAAGCAGTTAAAATGACTGCTAATGCCGTTACAGCAACAAATGAGGAAAACGGGGTTGCGCAACTCATTCAAACGTATCTGGTAAAAGAGTTGCCCTCTTTCAAGCATTCTTGATGTTTTAATTCTTAAAAAATAGGCAGGACTGTCCAATAAGTCTCAACAACGAAAGAAGGATGGAAAATTCTCCATCCTTCTTTGAGTAAATGTTAAGAAAACCTCCAAAAACGGTGACACGCCTGCGGAAAAGGCATCAGCTAAAGACCCCACAGCAAGAGGCTGAAGTGATGCCTTTTGGCGTTTCCGATTTTTTGGACAGGCCCGTCTATTGTACTAACATAAGACCCATGTTTTTATTTTTCTAACTAGATATGGTAGGATTCATATCTCATCAATCCTTTATACGAATCCTGCTAACTACTTTTCTTTTAAATCGGTGCCGGTTTCTCTGTCACCTCTGGTTCTACAAGTGAATGTCGTTCCCAGGCTCGGCTGCGCCAACGGAAGAAGAAGATGAGAGCTCGTGTCCATTCATCTGCTGCAATGGCTAACCAAATGCCCGCAATACCCATATTTAAATGAAATACCAGGAAGTAACCGAGTGGCAAGCTCATAAGGATCATCGAAAAAGAGCCAATAAAGAGTGGATATTTCGCATCCCCTGAAGCACGTAAAGAGTTTACGAGTACTATATTCATCGAACGTCCTGTTTCCAGAATGATACTTAGTAATAATACAGATGCACCTATCTCAATGATCTCGGGATTATCAGTAAATACACCCATCAAGGGTTTCCGGAAAATCATCACCACCAGCACCATTCCAAACGTAATGCCTGCCGACCACTTTACACTACTCAACACCCGTGTATAAGCCAGCCCCTTTTCATTAGCTCCGACTAGTCGACCGACAATAATAGAGGTACCCATCCCGATCGCAATCGCAAATAAATAGGTGAACATCGAAATATTCATCGCATATTGTCGCGCTGCTAATGACTCCGCGCCAAGAAATGTCGCATAGTAAAGAAACATGAGCTGACATCCCTGATACATCACTTGTTCAAAGGCAGATGGGACACCAATTTTTAAGATTTTCATGACGTATTCTTTTGACAGTGTCATATAATAGCGTATTTTAATCCGCACATCCAAAGCTTGGTATAAAAGCCAAAAGAAAACAAGGAGCGCAAGAAAACGGCTGACAACTGAGGAGATGGCCGCTCCTTGTACACCCAATTCCGGAAAACCAAATTTCCCGAAAATCAGTACATAGTTACCAGCAATATGGATAATATTCATCCCTAATGATACAAGCATCGCTTGCTTCGTCCAGCCATGGACACGAACAATCGCTGCTAACGAATTAATGATCGCTTGCAGGAAAATGGCTCCTCCTACAATACCTAAATAATGGGTGGCATAATAAAGCACATCCCCCTGCAAATTCATCGCTGTCATCATATGATTAGAAAATATGAGAAAACCGATGCTAATCGCAATCCCTACTAACAAATTAAGCGTAACTGCCAATGCAGAAATTTTTGCTGCTTCTTTATATCTTTTCGAACCGAGATATTGAGATACGACAATAGCCGCTCCATTCCCGACGACTTCTAAGATTAAAATGGCGATTTGCAAATACTGATTCGCTGCCCCTACACCAGAGACGGCATCATCTGATAATGAACTCAGCATTAATGTATCTGCGATCCCCATAAACATAAATAAAAAGACCTCTAAAAAAATGGGCCAAGTAAGATGCAATAAATGAAGTTGTTTCTCGTTCGTATGTGTTCTCTCCATTGTCATCAGCCCTCCTTCTTCATAATCAAACCAAGAGGTATCTTACCACCAAAAGAGGTTGTTGACTAGAGGGAAATTTATTCTTTTTTTCGTAGTACTTCACGGTCCTCCATTTTAGTCAAGATTTGCTTAAGAGAACCTTCTCTGCTTATTCAAAATAAACCTTTACAGAGTGGCATTATTAGGGTGTAATGATATATATATCCATTCATGTAGGGGGGAATTCTATTGTCTCCATATTTATTTGCGATCGCTTCGATTATTGCAGTACTTAGTATTATTATTACGTTCAAACTTCATTTGGATAAGCTAAAGGAAAAACCTGAAAAACAAGCGGAAATACAAACAAAGTTTTTTATCGGAATCGCAATCAGCGAGGTCATTCCACTTATACTCGTGTTCAGTGGGTTTGCAACGATGCAAACTGTTCAAGCTATGAGCGATTTATTCGCCCCTTTCATCATTATTCTCTTTTGCATTTTGATTGGACCTACCTTTGTTTTTCTTCAAACAAAGGTAGATGTTGTCGAGGAAACGAAAAATGTAGTGATGACCTTTGCAATGATTGGTTTTGCTTTAGTTGTAAGCATCCCCATTGTTTCCTTAATCGGGCTATTTGTGCAAATGCCCCAATAAGAAAAAGCAGGACATAGCATCTCCCTGCTTTTTTATCATTTCAACCTAAAATTTTTAAATTAATCAGTTTTCCCTTTTCCGAAATAGGAAAGAGATCAAAGCTACAAGGAATAGCAGACCTATTGGAGCTAGCAGCCAGATAATGAAGGGAATACGCTTCCCCTCTTTTTGATTTTCTGTATGATCAATATCTTTTGGTATACTTTCCCTTTCGTTCTCTTTTTCTATTAGACTGATCTTATCTGTCGGACTTTCCCCTTCACCTAATATTTCTAAATCTTCTTGTGCGGCATGAATTGTATTTGTTCGGTCACAAATGTTCGTCGATAATGTATCGGCACCATACAAGTCTGTGTCCGACTTATATGCGTAACCTAAATACTCCCGTCCCTTTGCAAAATCAAACCCACAATCGCCACCACCTAGACCTGTTGAAATGATGACTTGTGATTCCTTTACACCCTTCCAGGTATTATTTACCTGAAGTAAAACTGATTTGTATCTGTATCCCGATCTGTTCACTTTTTCTTTTATATTTAAAACCTCTCCTGAAAAGACAGCTTTTGATTGTTCAAGTCCTTCTTCTACCTCTGGTAATTCCGCACAAGAACAAGCCTGCACTGGGATAGGCAATCCATATACAAAAAGCGCACTAAACAGAACAAACATCAGCAAGAACAAGTTCAACTTTTTCAACATTCCCCCTCCTCTTCAATGATCCTGTTGTTACCGTTCAACAAAAACCATTGATATCCTGCCTTTCTTTTTTATTGGGAGAGGAAAATAAATGGTAATCTTAACCTTGTGAGGTGATTCTCTCTTCCTTTTCTTGAAAATTCTCATCTTGATAATACGTATTTTTCACAAGTAGATTAGGGCCCAAACATTTTACTGCAGGGCAATGACAATTTAATGATGTTGCTGTTTTTGTTTTCATCCATGTTTCATAAGCATCGGGCAAGGAAGTGGTTTGTACATTCCCTAACGATGGCTCATCTCCGAAGTCCGTTACAATGATCTCCCCATTAAATATATTCACATTAAGCCGTGAGCGCCCGTCCGGGTCATTTCGGATTGTCACATTGGGCGATTGATATAATCGTTTTAATAACGTGAGATCTTCCTCAGAAGCACTACATGGATAGAAGGGAAGAGTTCCAAACATCAACCAAGTCGATTGGTCATGATGATCTAATAGAGACTCAATCGCTGTCCGCATTTCAGCTAAAGTTAATGTTTCTAGTTTACTAGCAAAATCAACTGGGTACATTGGATGGATTTCATGGCGGGCGCACCCCATCTCCACTACCTCATTATGGATTTTTTCGAGATAAGGAAAGGTCCGTTTGTTTAACATCGTTTCTGCAGAAACTAACACTCCCGCTTCAGATAATTTCTTTGCGTTCTCAAACATTTGCTTTAAAAACCTACCACGATTTTCTCTCGATGGCTTTCGATCCATATTCGCAAAGCCTACATCGACAAATTCATCTTCCGTTCCCCAGTTATGTGAAATATGCATGACATCCAAATAGGGGATAATTGATTCATAGCGGCTAAACGGAAGAGTTAAATTTGAATTTACTTGCGTCCTCACTCCTCGGGTATGCGCATATTCCAAAAGAGGTTGCACATATTCCCGCACCGACTTCTTAGACATCATTGGTTCCCCACCCGTAATACTCAGGGTTCGAAGATGAGGAATTTCATCAAGTCGTTTTAACAGCAATTCGATCGGTAAGGCATCAGGGTCACGATCTTGCAATGTGTAGCCAACTGCACAGTGAGCACAGCGCATATTACATAGCGTTGTTGTCGTAAATTCAATATTGGATAACACCATCTCCCCAAATTCGTTCACATCCATATACGCTTCCCATGGATCATAGGCTGTCGTAATAGGCTGCAGTGTTTCCTTTACATTCATTTGTTCCATCCTTTCCATACACAAGCGGCTATTCCAGATAGCCGCTCAAAAAGTAGGTCATTCTCTTCACACTATCTTTATTCATCACAAACTAGAATTTATTCTTCTCTACTTTAGCAGAACCTCTTTTTCGAAAAATACTTTGGACAACATGCGCTACACCTGTATGTCCCTGTCCCTCAATTCTTTCTACCTCACCAATATAAAAATGTTGGATAAAATAATCTGAAAATCGGCTCAATAGTGTTGCTGGGTCGCAAAGATTTTCAATTTCCTTAGGACCGCCCGTTCCATATTCAATCTGTTCCTTTGTGTATAATTCACTTACGTAATAGCCCCCAGGCTTTAAGGCCTTACGAATACCCTCTACTGTCCTTTCAAAAATAGGAGTTGGGAAATGCCCAAATATATGTATAATCGCATCCCATTCTTCCTCTTCCCATGCTACGTCAGCTAAATCATGCCATTCAGTGTTGACAATCACGCCGCGATCTTCAGCCAATCTTTTCGTCTTTTCAATCCCAGATTGGGCAAAATCCCACGCGGTTACATCATATCCTCGGGAGGCGAGAAAGACCGAATTCCGCCCCTCTCCCTCGGCAATACAAAGAATTTTCCCCTTAGGTAATTGCTTTGTCGCCTGTACTAAAAACAAATTAGGCTCTTTGCCATAGAAATACTCATCCATTGAAAAACGTTCATGCCATTTTGAATTCAATCTAGAGCCCTCCTTTTCCACTTCTTCTATTTTAACATAAGCGAAACTAGTCCTTCATTCTTAGCCATTTAAAATTCCTTTTGAGATGAATAGAAAAAACCCTTGCCTTTTTCGGAAATATGTACTAAAGTATAAATCATTAAACCTTTCGAAAAATTATATAGTGTTTTTCTTATCCAGAGAGACGGAGGGATTGGCCCTTTGATGTCTCAGCAACCGGCCTATAAGGCAATGGTGCTAATTCCAATAGGTTTTCAAACCTAGAAGATAAGAAGTTCGTTTTCAATTATGAAGACCTTCTTATCACAAGAAGGTCTTTAATTTTTTTAGAAGAGGATGAAGATTATGCCAGTCAATAATATTGAAACAAAACTTGCACAACTAGGAAACCGCACAGATGAAAAAACTGGTGCTATCAATCTACCTATTTATCTATCAACTGCTTATGAACACCAAGGACTTGGTCTTTCCACAGGTTATGATTACTCGAGGACGAAAAATCCTACTCGCTCTGTACTAGAAGAAGGAATGGCGAATCTCGAATCCGGTGATGCTGGATTTGCCTGTAGCTCGGGGATGGCAGCCATTCAACTAGCCCTCTCCCTATTCCGATCAGGCGACGAAATTATTGCCTGCACTGATTTATACGGTGGTACGTATCGTTTACTCAAACAATACGAAGAATCCTATCAGATTCAAACCACTTACTCTGATTTTGATAATCTGCAAGCAACGGAAAAGCTCATTACACCGAAAACAAAAGCATTGCTCATCGAAACTCCCACAAACCCATTAATGCAGGAAATCGATATTGAACAATGCGGGAAACTAGCGAAAAAACATGACCTATTATTGATTGTCGATAATACTTTCTTAACACCGTACTATCAACGTCCACTTGAATTAGGCGCTGACATTGTAGTTCATAGCGCGACCAAGTATATCGGTGGACATAATGATGTTGTGGCTGGGATTCTAGTCGCAAAAGGTGGAGAGATTTGCGAGCAGCTTGCGAACAACCATAATGCAGCAGGAGCAATTTTATCACCACTTGATTCTTGGCTGCTCGTGAGGGGATTAAAAACACTTCATCTCAGAATGGAAAAGCATACAGAAAATGCGAGAGAAATCGTCAAATATCTAGAAAACGAGGACTTTATTACAGATGTTCTTTACGCCGGGAAAGGCGGAATGATCTCTTTCCGGATTCAAGACAGTGAATGGGTAGACCCTTTTCTACAAAATTTACAGCTCATTGCCTTTGCTGAAAGTCTAGGAGGGGTTGAAAGTTTTATCACGTATCCAACGACTCAGACCCATGCAGATATCCCACGAGAAGAACGAATCAAAAGGGGCGTATGTGAACGATTATTACGTTTCTCAGTTGGTGTAGAAAAGGCTGATGACCTAATCGCTGATGTAAAACAAGCCTTTCAAGCAGCAAGTCAAACTTTTGCCAAGAGCTGAAGTAACGATCCAAACTTATTAAAGGGAGATAACAAACCATGACAACTATTACAAAAACAAAAGCTCCATTCAGAGCGGACCATGTAGGAAGTCTATTACGACCAGATAGCATTCATCAAGCGAGAAAGGATTTTAAAGCTGGAACCATTACAGCGGAACAATTACATGAAATTGAAACCAAAGAAATTAAACGTATTGTTGATAAACAAATTGAAGCAGGCCTAGAACTTGTAACAGATGGTGAGTTTAGACGCCGTTTCTGGCATACAGATTTTCAAGAACATCTTACTGGCATTGAAGGCTATGTGCCAGAAGTTGGCTATATTTTTAATGGAGAAGAAGAAACCGAAAAATATAATGTACGAAACACCGGAAAGGTCTCTTTTAACCCTGATCATCCTCATGTGAAGGACTTTATTGAATTTAATGAAATTGTCGGTGGACGTGCAGTCGCTAAACAAACGATTCCAAGTCCTAACCAATTATTTAATGAGGGCATTCGGGATGTGACGATCTACCCAGATATCGAAGACTATGCTAAAGATGTGATCCAAACTTATCGTGATGCGCTAAAAGCCTTCTATGATGCAGGCTGCCGCTATCTACAATTTGATGATGTTTATATCGCTGGTTTATCTTCACCAGATATCCCATTCAATGATGGAGAGTTTTCTCGTGAATACTTAATTGACTTAGCTTTACGAGTAGTCAATGGGGTGTTAGAGGGAAAACCGGAAGATCTCGTGATAACGACTCATTTATGTCGTGGAAATTATCGTTCTAACTGGGCTTTTGAAGGAAGCTATGCATTAATTGCACCAACTTTATTTGCCAAGGAAAAAGTGAATGGCTTCTTCTTAGAATATGATGATGATCGTTCGGGTGATTTCAAACCACTTGATCATATTCCAAATGGTGGAGCACAAGTCGTTCTTGGGCTAGTCACTTCCAAAAATGGAGAATTAGAAGATCGTAATGCAATTATTGCGCGTATAAAAGAGGCTTCTCAATATGTTCCATTAGAACAACTATGCCTAAGCCCACAATGTGGGTTCGCCTCCACCCATCATGGGAACAAATTGACCGAAGAACAGCAATGGGAAAAACTTAAATTTATTGTAGACATTGCTAAGGAAGTTTGGGGATAAAAATATTTGACTAAAGCATAGAGAATCCAGCCGATTCTCTATGCTTTTGCTTTAAAACGCTGATTCCGTGCCGACTAATATCTATATATGATGCCTTTACTTTAAAATTCATATTCTCTGCCGATATTAACAATAGAACATGTATAAGGGAGGGAGTTATTTGCTGGGGAAATGGTATAGTACAGGGTTATCGCTCGTCCATCAGATGAATCGCCATTTAACGGTATCCCAACGGGCACTAGAGCGTATTTCTACAGGAATGCGGATCAATCGAGCTGCAGATGATCCCGCCGGCCTCGCAATTTCTGAAAAAATGCGCGCTCAAATTCGCGGCTTACAGATGGCTGGAAGAAATATTCAAGATGGCATTTCAATGTTACAAACAGCTGAAGGCGCTTTAAACGAAACCCATTCTATCCTGCAAAGAATGCGCGAGCTGAGTATCGAAGCAGCCAATGACACATTAACAAACGCAGATCGGGAAGCACTTGCTACTGAATTTGACCAATTAAAGGAGGAGATTGGCCGGATTGCGAGAGATACCGAATTTAATACCATGCCGTTATTAGACGGTTCTAGAACCAGTGTACACATTCAAGCAGGGGCCAATGCCGGGCAAACGATTGAGTTATCCTTTGGAAATATGAATGTGGGAGCCCTCAATTTGGACGATATCTCTATCAACAATCGAGAAGACGCGGATAAAGCCATTGATGCTCTCGACAAAGCGATTCAAACAGTCTCCTCTGAACGCTCTAAAATGGGTGCCTATACGAATCGATTAGAGCATGCTTATAATAATGTCTCCACAATGGAAGAAAACCTGGTTGCAGCAGCATCAAGAATTCGTGATGCTGATTTAGCAAAGGAAATGATGGATTACACGAAGGCGATGATTTTATTACAAGCCAATCAATATGTTATGCGTCTTCATATGCAACAGGCTTACTCAATCCTAAAATTGCTTGATCCTCCGCCAACTCGCTATCGATAGCAACAAAAAAGCTGCGAAAAATGCTAACCGTCAGCTTTTTCGCAACCTTTTCATCTATTCTTCTGCTGGAAGACCCATTTCTTCCTGGACAACAGCGACAATCCGATTTGAGAATGCCTCACTATCTTCTTCTGTTGCTGCCTCTACCATGACCCGTACCAGCGGTTCAGTACCAGATGGACGGACAAGGATACGGCCATTTCCATTCATTTCTGCCTCTGTTTCTTCTATAATTGCTTTGACCTTCTCATTAGCAGTTACATGATATTTATCCTTTACACGCACATTGATCAGTGTTTGTGGAAACTTCTGCATGCCCTTTGCTAACTCTGACAATGGTTTTCCTGTCAGCTTCATAATATTCACAAGCTGAAGACCGGTTAGAAGTCCATCACCTGTTGTATTATAGTCCAAGAAAATAATGTGGCCTGATTGTTCTCCACCCAAATTATAGCCATTCTTTTTCATTTCTTCTACTACATAACGGTCACCCACAGCTGTTTGAACACTCTGGATCCCCAGCTCTTCCAGCCCCTTATAGAAGCCTAGGTTGCTCATAACCGTTGACACAACAGTTGACTGTTGCAAACGTGCTTCTGCTTGCATATGTTTCGCGCAAATATAGAGAATATAATCTCCATCTACGACTTGTCCATTTTCATCAATCGCAATAACTCGGTCGCCATCTCCATCAAAGGCTAGACCGATATCAGCTCCTTTTTCCTTCACAAAGGCACCAAGAGCTTCCGGATGGGTTGAACCCACTCCATCATTGATGTTAAGGCCATTCGGAGATGAACCCATTGTCGAGATATCTGCATCCAAGTCCGCAAACAGATGAGTTGCCAAAGATGACGTAGACCCATTGGCACAATCTAATGCGATATGTATATCTGTAAAGTCTTCATCAACTGACTGCTTTAAAAATTGCAGATACTTTTGTCCACCTTCAAAATAGTCATTGACCACTCCCAATGACGCACCTGTTGGACGAGGTAGCTCATCGTCAGCATCTAATAATTGTTCAATTTCACTTTCTTGTTCATCTGATAATTTAAAGCCATCTGGTCCAAAAAATTTAATACCGTTATCTGCAACAGGATTATGAGAAGCAGAAATCATGATTCCTGCTTGTGCCCCTAAGACCTTTGTCAAATAGGCGACTCCAGGAGTCGTAATGACCCCTAGACGCATAACCTCTGCCCCAATTGATAATAATCCAGATACAAGGGCACCTTCTAGCATATGGCCTGAAACCCGGGTATCTCGGCCGATGAGAATTTTAGGGCGTTCTGTTTGGTTAGCCAAAACATAGCCACCGAATCTTCCCAACTTAAATGCTAATTCTGGTGTAAGTTCACTATTTGCAACCCCTCTTACTCCATCAGTTCCAAAATATTTACCCATTCTGATTCTCGCTCCTTCTGAAGAAAATGAATTATCCATTTTCTTTATCTCTTATTCGCACTTTTACCTTCTTTTGTGATAGTTCCCATTCTACTTTCTCAGGTGCTTCCACTTTAAGGTCAACCTCATGAGTGCCCGCGCTCAGGCCCGCTAAATCCATCGTGACATGGAATTGCTCTTTTTTCGCCTTCTCTATATCTTCTTCCTCACCAAGCACTTTTAAATTTACAGAATCCTTCGCTGGTGATACTAGTTCAAAATCCATTCCTGATTTTAAGCCCTTTTCCTCAATCGGGAGGTCATTAAAAGTCTTTTCATGTTTCTGCTCATCTGCTGTTACTTTAACTAGAATATTCTCCGGCGTTATTTTATTTACTCCTTCAGGTCCTTCGATCGGCACTTCAATTTCAGCATCCTCATGTATATTACTAATGTCCACGGATACCTCCAGCTCGTCAATCTCTTTTAAAACGTCGGTTGTCCCAAAAATCATCACTTCAGGGGTCACCGTGCTAACAGCTTTAATATCGATTCCTTCAGGAGCTTCTCCCTCTTTATTAATTTTTATCGGGACAGTTTTCCGCGGATTCGTAATAGGAATTGTCACGGAAACCGTTTCTGGCTCTACAGTTACACTTAATTTATTCAACTCTCGATCAAGTACAGTGACCCTTGCTTCTCTTTTTATTGTATCGTTAATCAAGCCACTCGCATCGATTGTCGCTTTTACATAATAGATTCTTTCAATAACATCCTTGGCCCCTGTGACTTTAACGGTTTTGGGGCTTACCTCTGGTTGTTCTGCTTCAAAGCCCTCAGCCAAGATACTCCGATTAAATTCGGCCTCCACTCTGAAATCTTCTGTGACCTTTTCTTGTAAATTCACTTCTGTATACGATGGGTCAACTGTCACCTTTAATTTGTCCGAAATATCACTATATAATATAGGAACGCGATGTTTCCCAATTTCTAAATCTGAGAGATCCACATAGATTGTAAAATCACGCTGCCTTTTTGCAGCTTCAACAAATCTCCTTTGCCCTTCCAATTTTACTTCAACTGTTTCTGGAACACCAGAAACAGTTAAATTTTCGGAGTCATAATATACCTCAACAGGAACATCGACAATCGTATCGACATCACTGTTCTCCATACTATTCGGGGTAGAATTTTTATTTTTCCCTCCAATACCATTAGCTGTTACAAAAAGGAAAACAGCTAGCAACAAAGCGATAATACGAACAAACCAAGGGTTTTCCATAAAATTATCCATTCTTTGTCTTCTCCCTTCTCTTCCAGATTGATGGGGAGGTTGTTTTCGTTTTCGGATCATCAATAAGCTCTTTCGTTAAAATTTCCTTGAATTTTTCATTCGACAAATCACGAAGAAGCTCACCGTTTTTTGTCACAGATATACCACCTGTTTCTTCTGAAACGACAATGGTCAAACAATCTGTCACCTCACTAATTCCCAATGCTGCCCGGTGTCTCGTGCCTAACTCCTTCGAGATAAACGGACTTTCGGATAGAGGTAGATAGCAAGCTGCTGCTGCAATCTTTGTTCTTTGGATAATCACAGCTCCATCATGCAAAGGAGTATTCGGAATAAAGATATTAATTAATAATTCATGGGTTAAGGTAGAATTCATTGGAATTCCCGTCTCGATATAATCCCCCATGCCCGTTTCCTTTTCAATCGAAATGAGAGCACCAATTCGCCTTTTCGCCATATAATTTGTTGCATTTATAATGGCATCCACACGATGCTTTTGCTCCTCTTCCTCTTGAATTCCACTCCTAGCAAAAAATTTCCCACGCCCTAATTGCTCTAGGGCACGTCTTAATTCAGGCTGAAAAATAATAATGATGGCTAAAAAGCCCCAGGTAATGACCGTGTCCATCATTAAACTCAATGCATTCAAATGGAAAAAGTCACTAAATAATTTAACAATAATAATCACAAAAATACCTTTAAGCAGTTGAACTGCTTTTGTTCCACGTATAACCATGATCAATTTATAGACAACAAACCAAACAAGAAATATATCAACGATTTGCGCTAAATATTTTAGGATGGGAAGGTCGGCAAACGGCATTATCTTTCCTCCATCTGTTTATTCAAAATGGTGTTTATTCTCCATTATACTATGTATTATAGCTTATACATTATAACATAGATTATTTGCTAATCTCCATTATAGAGAGTGGTTCAAAAAAAAATAGGACTGCTGATCTGCCAACAGTCCCATTTAATCACTTTCAAACAGATGAACGATGTACTTTCCTCCGCTTTTCATTTTGTACCAAAGCCATTCAAATAATTCATTGATCTCTTCTACATCTCCTGTAATATTTCCAGCAGATGCCATATATTTCTCACCATTAATAATGGTTACATTCCCCTTTACTTCCCCTTCAATCCGGATATCGCCATTCTTAACCGTAATATCGCCATCCACCACTTTTCCTTCTGGAACGACGACGGTATTATTTTCAACAACTAGATTAGCTTGCTTTGTCACTGAAAATCTTTGATCATCACTCCACATGCTAAAAATACTCCCAGCCATCAAAACAAGGAATAGTGAGGCTGCGACAAGAAGCGGATGATGACGGAACCAGCGTTTAACACCCGCACCGCTTTTCTCCTTAGGGAGATTAGCCATCACATTTTTAGCAAAATCACTTGAAGGTTGTAAATTTGACGGACTTTGTATATATGCAATAGTCCTTTTTAGCTCTTGAAAATGAGCTTGACAGCTAGAACATTGCTGTAAATGTTGCTTTAAAATTTGCTCCTTCTCGTAAGGCAGGTCACCATCTAAGTAATCATGCATATAGAGAACGATTTCTTTAGGACACGCCTTCAATTTCCTTCTCACCTTTCCTACAAATTGTTCAGCTGTTTACGAAGCGCTTCCCGCGCCCGATGAATCCGCGTCTTCACTGTTCCCAGTGGCATTTCTAAAACTTCACTTATCTCATTCAGAGAAAGCTCATCAATATATCTTAAAATGACGACAACTCTGTATTTGTCCGGTAATTTCATTATTTCCCGTTGAACAAGCTCTTGAAGCTCCAGCGTCTCCACTTCGGAATCAGGGGATTTTCCTTCAGCCGCAATTTGCGAGTACATAGTCAGACCTTCCGTTCCCGCCACTTCTGCATCAAGAAAATAATCGGGTTTCTTTTTACGAATCCGGTCAATACAAAGATTTGTGGCAATCCGATATAACCATGTCGAAAATTTCCTCTTTTGGTCAAAGCTATGAATGTTGACATATGCTCGGACAAAGGCTTCCTGAGCAATATCTTCTGCCTCATGCCTATTTCCCAACATTCGATAACATAGCTGGAATACCTTATCTTTAAATAATTCTACGATTTCGCCAAACGCTTCCCGATCACCTTTTAAAACCTCTTTGACCCGTTGGTTGATAATCAAATCCATCCCTAATTTACCCCCCGCTCATGCGGTTATCCTTGTATACGTATCTCACAAAAAAAGGTTTCAAACTAAAATAAAAAAAACACCTTTTTTCATATTTATTAAAATATAGGCACACACTACCCTTATAGTACCAAATTTATCGCCACTTGTTTAATTTTAACTAAAATTGGGAATACAAAAAATAACAAAAAATGAGTGGGAAGGTGATACATATGGGAAGGAGAGCAGATTTGCTAAATAAAATTGAAAAACAAAGACAACAAATGATTGAACTCGGTTTAACCTTTTCTTTTGCGGACGAACGTGTTGTTCATACAAGTGATCAATTGGACAAGCTTCTAAATAAATATCACGCTCTTACAACAAATATAGACGAGTAACAATCCTTGGAAGATTGCTACTCGTCTATTTTTTATATAAGATCGTCTTTTTAAAAGCAAATAAAAAAGCCTTGAGTTTCTCAAGACAACTTTAACTGGTGAGCCATGCAGGATTCGAACCTGCGACCCTCTGATTAAAAGTCAGATGCTCTACCAACTGAGCTAATGGCTCATGGCTGGGCTAGCTGGATTCGAACCAACGAGTGACGGAGTCAAAGTCCGTTGCCTTACCGCTTGGCTATAGCCCAACGATGATATATGTATCTTCTCCATACGGGTAGAAAATATTCATGCAAATAAAAAATGGTGGTGGGGGACGGATTCGAACCGCCGAACCCTGAGGGAGCGGATTTACAGTCCGCCGCGTTTAGCCACTTCGCTACCCCACCATTTGAAAAGCGCAAGCGCCTTGGTCAGCCCCGACAAGCAAATGTTCTGAGACAAGAAAAGTACGATTTTGACTTTTATTGTCTCAGGTTATTAATCAGAACATCGGCTAAGGTCGCCACGTCCTGTGGCAACGCCGATGAACTCACATCCTGTGAGCTTCTCGGGGCTAGGCGCTGGAGCTAGATCGCTACATTAAAAGGTATTGCGCTCATTTAAATGTAGCACATATTGAGTGGAGGATGACGGGTTCGAACCGCCGACCCTCTGCTTGTAAGGCAGATGCTCTCCCAGCTGAGCTAATCCTCCATGGAAAATTGCGATGAGCGGCGCATTACTGCGTCAACTCCTTCGATCAGTCGGTCACGTACTGATGTACGCTCCTCCTTCTCTCTTTCGTTTCCTTGTTCTGCTTGCTCCTCCCAATTTTCGGGATTTGCGATGAGCGGCGCTTACTGCGTCAACTCTTTCGATCAGTCGGTCACGTACTGATGTACGCTCGCTCCTTCTCTCTTCGTTTCCTTGTGTTACTTATTTAGATGGTGACCCCTACGGGATTCGAACCCGTGTTACCGCCGTGAAAGGGCGGTGTCTTAACCGCTTGACCAAGGGGCCTAACTCTATTTAGTTTTGTTGAACAGGCTTTTAACGACCCAAAAAAGAGTATAGTGGAAAGTGAGAATTTAGTCAAGCAAAAAAAGGAAATTTTTATTTTCAAAAAATATATCTAGCTAAGTTAGCCAAGAAGTATCCAATCTCTCCATTAGTCTCTCCTCTGTTCTCACATAGAAAAGTAACGTATACTCCAACATTCAAATTACTATTTCTCATTAGCTAAATTCATAAGTCAGCTCAATACCTATCATAGGACACATTATTTTTTCCAAAATCATTAAAAATAGTTTGCTAATTTCTGCAACCAAAACTAAGTTTAACCGTCTTAACAATAAAGAGATTAAAAACAAGGAACATGTGGAGATTTTCCAGAGGGGAGGCAGATATCGTTGCAAGATAATGCTAGACACCAGGATCAAATCATCGAGTGGTATGACAAATATAGCATGGCGCTATTCAAATATATTTTAAAAATGATTCAAGATCCCCAGCAAGCAGAAGATTTGACGCAAGATACTTTTATAAAAGTATACACATATGTCAAAAAGGGGAACGAAATAACCTATCCAAAAACTTTCTTATATCGTATCGCACATAATTTGACTGTGGATCATATCCGCAAAAATAAGCCCATCCAGATGATAAAGGATTTTTTTACTACTAGGGAAGACCCTGGGCCATCCGTGGAAGCGATGGTCGAAATCAAGGAGTCTTCCAAAGAATTATATGATGCACTTTCTCTATTGAAAGCAAATTATCGACAAGTCATTATTTTACGGAAAGTCGAGGAATTTTCTGTCCGGGAGACAGCCGAGATTTTGAACTGGTCGGAAACTAAGGTTAAGACAACATTGTCCCGTGGGCTTCAGGCACTTGCGAACGAAATCCATAAAGGTGGTGCGACGAATGAAATATAATAGCAATCTGGATGAGAAGTTAAAGGAACTGGATCGTGATATTACATGGGGGTCCCGCCGACAACAGCGAGTCCGGCAGCGCCTTATCAACCAAATGAATGAGGATCGAGACAAATCCACTTCATGGTTTAAGCGAAGATTTATACCAGCCTTCTCTGCACTGATGTTTGTAGCAATCGTCACGACGCTTGCACTGAATATGTTCACTAGACAAGATAGCATGGATAATACGCCAAATGGCAATGGCGACATTCAACCGCATATAGTGGAAGATAGGAAGGAGCCAGCAAACAATCCTGATGACTCAACTGCTCAAGACAACCAAAATTCTGAAGCAGAGAAGAATAAAGACAATTCACAGGATAATGAAAATGACCAAAATCAGCCAGATGCTTCAGATGAACAAAAAGAACCTGAGAGCAGTGATTCAAATGACAGAGACGATTCAGATGGATCTCAGGAGCGCTTTTTGACACAGGAAGAGATTATGAATGTGGTGAAAGGACAGATGGAAACGGACTTGGACATCAAATTACCAACGGAAGTACCACTAAAGGATGGTTACCATCTAACTGCCACCACCAATTCAAATGCAACAAATGCTGAGATTGTATTTTACCAACATACTGGGACGATCCCGATCAACAACGAGCAACTGTATCGTAACGATAATCCAGCAGAGGTAGTCGGGCGTGTAACGATCAAGGAATACAACACCCAGGAAGAGGCTGATGAGGCGATTGCCTACGAGAATTTCAGTGAACTCGGCGGTGAGAGGATTGACCTTGGGTATGGGATGACTGGGTATCAAGAAGGAGCAGCTGGCAGCCTGCATACAAGTTGGAACGTCGGACGCTGGGCCCTTTCTCTCAAGAGTAGTACAGAGCAATCCGAAAATAATGTATTGCTTGCAAAAGAAGTAGTAAAGTATCTCACGGAAGAAGCATTGCCAATCCCTCAAGCAAACGGCTATGCCCATCTGGATGCCGATCAGAACGGCACCCACATCATGTGGCAAAGGAATAAGACAGTTTATACGATCGATCAAACAGATGATGTGATGACTGCGCTCAATATGGCGGTACATTTTGAGTAAAGGACCAGAGCTAGAATGCTTCGGATTTTGTATGGGATGGTTAGAGATAAAGTGAACCTTCAATCAGTTGGGGGTTCTTTCATCCCCTACTGATTGTTAGTTGAACCAATCGGGCTTTTACGGGCAGTGTATCCCCACCTATGCTTCTCCGTATTCTCTAATGGCTTGAGGTGGGGGGATTACTGCCCGTTAATGCGGGATAAAAGACAAATAACATTGATATGTTGTGGAGTGGCCCCAATTTAATTGGGGGTCACTCCCATATGGGATTAACTTTTTCAGTTTTTTGGAAAAGTCGCCTCACTATAACTAAATTTTGTCGAATAACGTTGAATTTAAGGAGAAAAAAGAGAGATTGATAGATACATAATGGGGGCGTCAAAATGTTAAGGAGAATTAAACCGTTGGGTTGGCTTGTTATTCTTGCTATTATGGGGTTGTTTTTAACTGGAATAAGCCATTTGGCGAGTGGCCAAACACAAACTATTGCAAACCTACCCGATCGGCAAACAGATATACAATTAAAAGATAAGTTACCGAGTAAGTATCCCGACATCAGCTTAGGATTCGAAATGAAGATAAACGATGATTATCAAATACGGATTCAGCGACCATCTACAAAAAGCACGGCCATGAACGACATTTTACGGGATTGGATTGATAGCCAAAAAGATAGTTTCATAGACAAATTTGCAGACACATCAGATGATAACAAAAAAGAAGCCCCTTCCCTCAAGATCAGTGTAAAAACTGAACAAATAGCCAGCGATTCGTACAGCTTCATCTTCACCCGGGAGGAGTCTGATCAGCATACCGAAACAAAGGTGTTTAACATTGATGTCAAGCAGGAGCGAGAGCTGGAACTGGATGATATTTTAAAAATGGATCATGCAACAATGAAAACACTTCGTAAACAGATGAAAGATTCTCTACAGGATTCCCCTGTAAGTGACGAAGCGCTGGATCGTTTTTTCAATGATTCGTCTGCTTGGAACTGGACCATTAACAAGAAGGCATTCACGTTGTATATCGATGGTGATAATGATTCTTCAGCTTTGAAAGCACCGATTCCAAACGAAAAATTATATCTGAATTTCACCGACGGTATTTCCGAGATTATCAATATGTCGGCTGAACAAAAGCAAGAAATGAATGACACCATTGAAGCAGAAAAGGAGCGAATTCGTAAG
Organism: Bacillus sp. J14TS2; assembly: GCF_018333015.1. Taxonomy (NCBI): domain Bacteria; kingdom Bacillati; phylum Bacillota; class Bacilli; order Caryophanales; family Bacillaceae; genus Bacillus; species Bacillus sp. J14TS2. The sequence goes on from NZ_BORE01000007.1 coordinate 199,064, forward strand.
GAGGAAGAGCAGCGCAAAGAGCAGGAGAAACGGAAGGCAGAAGAAAGAGCAAAACAACAAAAAAATTCGCCCGCTCATAATAGTGACGGCAAGTATGTGGCCCTAACATTCGATGATGGACCGAGCGCAGAGGTAACACCAAGGGTTCTAGAAACGCTGGCACAGCATGATGCCAAGGCAACCTTTTTCATGATTGGGAACCAGGTAGAGGCGTATCCTGAAATAGCCCAGCAAGTTGCAGCAGCCGGCCATGAAATCGGCAATCACACCGTGGATCATGCCGACTTATCTAAGCTTGATCCAGAAAGCATCCGTAACGAAATCGGCCAATCCGCTGACAGTATTGAACAGGCAACAGGAATTCGCCCCTATTTCGTCCGTCCACCTTACGGGGCATACAACGATGCAGTGATCAATGATGTCGCCAATCAAGGGGACACACTCATTCAATGGTCGGTCGATTCACTCGATTGGCAGAGCAAGAATGCCAATGCAGTGATCAGCGAAATTCAAAAAGAAATCGCATCTGGTGCCATTGTGCTAATGCATGACATCCACCCATCAACCGCTGACGCCCTGCCTCAGCTACTGGACTGGTTGGAATCCCAAGGATACCAATTCGTGACCGTTTCTCAATTGTTAGAGATGGGGGGACAGAATGGTGTTGGTCCGTATTATGGAAATGTGAAATAAAATAGGCGACTGATTATATCCGGGATTGTCTCCCTAGTTCATCAGTCTTCAACCAAAATATTTTTCAATTTCCCTCTTGCATTTTTTATTTGTTATGTTTATAATCAATTTCAATCAACCATACTTAACTTTTTTTAAAGACGATGAAGAGAAGAAGTAGGATTACGGGTTTTACACAGAGAGCTTCGGTAGCTGAAAAGAAGCAAAAATCACGATCTGAACAATGGCCTCTGAGTTGCGAGCTGAACGTCCTTATGGATTATTAGGTGCCGACGAGATTTGGTACTCGTTATCAATACCACAGTATTTCGAGCCATGATTGTATTTAGGCTCCAGTACTTGCAGAGACTGTTTTGTGTGAGCAAACGGTGAATTAAGGTGGTACCACGTGAAATTTAACCACGTCCTTATCTTTTCATAAAGATACGGGCGTGGTTTTTTGCTTTTCTAAAACATTTTTATTCAGATGGAGGAATTTACAATGACAAACAGTTTAGTGATTCAAACAGATTTTGGTTTAAGTGATGGTGCCGTCAGTGCTATGTACGGTGTGGCGACTTCAGTCGATTCGACACTTAGAATCTTTGACCTAACTCATGACATTCCGCAATATAATATATGGGAAGCATCATATCGCCTCTATCAAACCATCACATATTGGCCGGCAGGAACGGTCTTCGTATCGGTTGTCGATCCAGGAGTTGGCTCAGACCGCCGCAGCGTTGTTGCGAAAACCACTGAAGGTCAATACATCGTCACTCCTGATAACGGAACCTTAACCCATATAAAAGATACTACTGGGATTGTTGAAGTAAGAATAATTGATGAGACCATCAATCGCCTACCAAAATCTGGGGAATCGTATACATTTCACGGAAGGGATGTCTATGCCTATACAGGAGCAAGACTTGCCTCTGGTGTTATTTCACTTGAGGAAGTTGGTCCAGAAGTTCCCGTGGATTCAATCATTGGACTCCGAAAATATGAGCCGGCTATTGATGAGACCTCAGTCACTGGAAATATTGATATTCTTGATATTCGTTTTGGCAATCTATGGACCAATATTAGCCGGAAACTCTTCCTGCAATTAGGCATCGAATATGGAGATAATTTCGAAGTGACGATTCAAAATGATACGCGTCAAGTGTACAAAAACATCATGACATATGGGCGTTCTTTTGCGGATAGCCATTTAGGTGAACCATTAATATATGTAAATTCACTCGATAATCTTGGAATAGCCATCAACCAAGGTTCATTCGCCAAAGCGTATCATATCGAAACAGGGGCAAATTGGAAAATTTCACTACGCAAGGTGTCAAAAGTCATATATAATCAGGGATAATAGGAGCAAAGAAAGTGGAGGAGGAGAAGGAAAAATGGGGAAACAATTAGCGATTAAAACAATCGTAGCGATTGGGATAGGAGCGGCCGTTTTTGCTATTTTAGGACGATTTGCTTCCATCCCAACAGGAATCCCGAATACATCGATCAATACAGCGTATGCATTTTTAGCTTTAATGGCGGTTGTTTTCGGTCCTATTGCGGGAGGCCTGATTGGATTGATCGGGCACGCCTTACAGGATTCACTCACGTATGGTAATATTTGGTGGAGCTGGGTCATTGTTTCTGCTTTTGTTGGTTTGACAATTGGATTGGCTGCAAAACGAATCAATATTGAATCCGGAGAATTTGGCAAAAAGAAAATCATTTCTTTTAATATTATTCAAGCCATTGCCCAAATTATTGGATGGGGTCTTATTGCCCCTACACTCGATATACTAATTTATGCAGAACCAGCCAACAAAGTATGGACACAAGGAATTGTCGCTGGTCTTGCGAATATCGTAACGGTTGCTGTCCTTGGTACGATCCTACTAGCAGCCTATGCTAAAACAAGGGTGAAGAGCGGTAGCCTCAAAGTGGAATCTTAAAAAAGAATGTATAAATGATAGAGAGGAAATCGCAACTCGATTTCCTCATTTTGAATGTATTTAAGGAGATCAAAATGAAAAAGCCCGTTATTCAATTCGAACAGTTTAATTTTAAATATCGCACTCAAGTTGATCCCACCCTCCATGATATCAATTTAACGATTTATGAAGGGGAAAAAGTATTGATTGTTGGTCCTTCAGGTTCAGGTAAAAGTACGATTGGTCATTGTCTCAATGGGTTAGTTCCCTTTTCTTATAAAGGTGACATGAGTGGAAATTTGAAAATAATGGGGCAAGAAACGAATAACCTCGATATTTTTACATTATCCAAAATGGTCGGAACAGTTCTCCAAGACCCTGATGGGCAATTCATTGGGCTGACAGTTGGCGAGGATATTGCATTTGCTCTTGAAAATGATGTCCGTGCGCAAAATGAAATGGTCTCTATTGTAAAAGATGTTTCCAAAATGGTCGATATGGATCGTTATTTACAGTCTTCGCTCCATCAATTGTCAGGGGGACAGAAACAACGTGTGTCCCTTGCTGGAATTATGGTAGATGATGTTAATATTTTACTATTTGACGAACCACTCGCCAATCTAGATCCGGCTACCGGAAAACATGCGATTCAACTCATAGATAAGATACAAAAGGAAACAGATACTACTGTCATCATCATTGAACATCGTCTTGAAGATGTCCTTGATTGTCATGTCGATCGAATTATCGTTGTCAACGAAGGGAAAATTGTAGCTGATTCAACTCCTGATGAACTACTCGCTTCTTCCATTCTAGAAGAATGTAATATTCGTGAACCACTTTATGTAAAAGCGGCCAAATATGCTGGGTCTGAAGTAACTGCAGAAACAAGGCCATCCCATATCAATACATTCACCGTTGATAAGGACAAGCTGCTCACATGGTTCAAAGCAACCCATCCTCCTGAAGAAAAGGCGAAAACGGAGACCATTTTAGAACTAGATGATATCTGTTTTCGTTATTCACCCATCCAGGAAACGATTCGTCATGTTTCCTTTTCCATTGATAAAGGTGAAATGATCAGTATTGCGGGGAAAAACGGGGCGGGAAAATCAACCTTGGCCAGCCTTATTTGTGGCTTTATAAAACCGATTTCCGGCCAAATTCTTTTTCAAGGTGAAGATATTACGAATGATACGATTAAAGAACGTGCCGAGCGAATAGGACTTGTCATGCAAAATCCAAACCAAATGATTTCAAAGCATCTGATTTTTGAAGAGGTCTCATTAGGATTAGTTTTACGTGGTGTACCTGAAGATGAAATCAAAGAACGTGTTGAAAAAACTTTGCGAATATGTGGACTCTACCCCTTTCGCAACTGGCCGATTTCTGCTCTCAGCTTTGGGCAAAAGAAGCGTGTCACGATCGCTTCTATATTGGTGTTGGAACCCGAACTCCTAATCTTAGATGAGCCAACCGCGGGTCAGGACTTCAAACACTATACAGAAATCATGGAATTTTTAATGGAACTAAATGAACAAGGCGTCACCATTTTAATCATCACACATGATATGCATTTAATGCTTGAGTACACACCTCGCGCGATTGTCATTGCTGATGGAGAAAAGATCGCTGATGACACTTCGGCGAATATTCTTACAGACCGAGAAATAATCAAAAAGGCAAATCTGAAGGAAACTTCATTATTCGATCTTGCTGTTAAAGCGGAAATTCATGAACCAAGAGAATTCGTTAGAAGATTTATTACCTTCGATAAGGAGGTTCGAAAAACATGGCAGTAGAAATGCTTGGATATATCGATCGTCCCTCTCCTATTCACCGGCTGACGGGTGTCACAAAACTCATCTGTTTCATTCTCTGGTCGACCGCAGCCATGCTGACATACGATACACGAGTTTTGTTATTTTTATTGATAGCAAGTATCGCAATTTTTATCGCGTCACAGGTGAAAATTCGTGAAATCTCTTTTATATTGATTTTTATCTTGGCTTTTTTACTACTGAATAATATTGCCATCTATATTTTTTCACCACAAGAAGGGGTTAAAATTTACGGGACAAGCCATGTATGGTTTGAATTGGTTGGACGATATAATGTAACGTGGGAGCAGCTATTTTATCAATTCAATATTACAATAAAATATTTTACAATTATTCCCGTGGCCATCTTGTTTATCGTCACGACAAATCCAAGTGAATTCGCAGCTTCATTGAACAAAATCGGCGTCAGTTATCGAATTTCATATGCCGTGGCCTTAGCCTTACGCTATATCCCTGACATTCAACGTGACTTTCACAACATTTCCATCAACCAACAAGCCCGTGGAATCGATATGTCGCGCAAAGAGAAATTAGGAAAGCGTGTCAAAAACATCGCTTCCATTGTCATACCGTTAATTCTATCCAGCCTGGACCGCATCGAAACCGTCAGCAATGCAATGGAGCTTCGTGGTTTTGGAAAAAACAAAAAGCGCTCTTGGTACAGCGCCCGCCCCTTTAAACGGATTGATTATATCACGCTTATATTGGTAGGAATTGCGTTTGTTCTTTCACTAATGATTACTTTTCATGACGGGAGTCGGTTTTATAATCCATTCGGGGCATGAGTGTGATCGCCCCGATTCTATCGATTACAAATGAAAAAACGACCCCTGGAGTAACCAAGAATCGCTTCAAATCAATGTTTATATAGTAAGCTTCCAACCGGGCTTGAACCGGTGACCTCATCCTTACCATGGATGCACTCTACCAACTGAGCTATGGAAGCATGGCTCCGCAGGTAGGATTCGAACCTACGACCGATCGGTTAACAGCCGATAGCTCTACCACTGAGCTACTGCGGAATATAGTTTATTCAATAGACAACTTCTATTATAACCAATTTTCCACTTTTTTCAACCCTTTTTATTTTTTCCATTCATCACTTTTATAATCATATCTACCGACTTCTCATGCATAGATTAGATAATGGACGGGCATGAGGGAGGAAAGAAGATGAAATTCTTTTTAGCAGTCAATGGTCGAAAAGTAAAACAAGGAATGTTTATTGTCTTAATCTCATTTTTTACAGCTGTATTATTTTTCTCCCAATCCTCTTTATATATTCCTGTATTTAGCACAAAGGACGGGCCAAAGGCGATATACAAGGGCGATAAAGGGATTGGTTTAACCTTTAATATTGGTTGGGGAGATGTACAAGCTGAGCCAATACTGGACGTATTAGAAGAGAAGGAGATACGATCTGCCACCTTCTTTTTATCAGGGGCATGGGCAGAGAAACACCCTGACACGGTTAAGCGGATTGTTGAGTTAGGCTACGAAATCGGAAGCCTAGGTTACGCGTATGAGGATTACACCGAACTGGATGACGAAGATGTGAAAAGAGATATGTTAAAGTCAATTGAAATTTTAAAGAAACAGGAGATAAAAGAAGTAACACTTCTCCGTTCCCCAACAGGTCATTTTGATGAACGCACACTGAAAATAGCTGAGCAATTGGAATTAACAGTCGTACACTGGAGCGTAAATTCACAAGACTGGAAAAACCCCGGTACAAAGGAAATCATCGAGAATGTAAAAAAGGCAAAAAAAGGAGATATCGTCTTGATGCACGCTTCTGATGCAGCAACACAAACTGCCGATGCCTTACCTGAAATCTTATCGATCTTAAAAGAAAAAGACGATTTAGTTAATCTCTCCGTCCTAATTACCAATGGCAATGTCAAAACAAAGCTCGTTCCATAAGAGAAGCGCAAGGCGCCTATCAAAACACAAAAAGCGAGTCGATTAGCGATTCGCTTTTTGTGTTTGTTTCTTATGTTCAGTTTTTACAGTGTTTTTCTGAGACGACTTTCTTTTCCGTTCTTCAGCTGATAATTTATTGTATTTAGGCAACATTAGAATGAGGTAAGCATTGCAGGCAATCAACGGAAAAATCATTAAATAAACCCAACTGACTTCATTCACTCGTAATACTGGGAGCCATTCTAAAATCGTAACAACGACCATAAAGAAGAGTGCCGACACAAAGGTTGCACGGTTGGTCGTTTTTGCTTTAAAGTACGCAACAATTAATGCGGCTATAAGGAGAAAGATGGCCAATCCCACATAGGGCAGAATACTCTCCCCTGCTCCAGCAAAAGCTTGAAAGCGAAAATAAATGAGATCAAATAAGACAAATACAATCAGCACAAGCTGGACAGCATTCCATAATGAAATAGACCGAAAAATACCTAATCCAAATTGATGAATAAATAAATAAGCAAAAAATCCTACTTGGCTTACAACAGCGAAGATTAAGCCAACACCAACTAGCCAAATAAATGTAGATAAAATGGCACCGATTTTCACCTCAGTAAAATATGGCTGAAATTCATTCCAGCGAATTAAAAACCCTAAAATTCCTGTTATAAGACCGCCCAGTAAAAGGGAGTTAAATAAAAATTTAATCAGGTTGCGTATCGTCACTGTTTAATCCTCCATAACATATCCTTATCACACCGATTTTATCAGTCTTCGCGCAAAAAAGCTATGTTTGGACAGATTGTGCATAAAATCTTCACAAACCACCATATTAAAGGTAAGGGAAAATGGGGATCCATTTACCGTTTTACATTCACGAAAGGAGCGTTCCTCACTCATGAAAACAAGAGTCTTTCTGCTCCTCATACTATCTGTTTTTTTATTAGCATCCTGTGGTGGAGCCGATGGAGGGAATGAAAAACTGGACTACGATCAAACGAAAAAGATGATTGTAGACATATTAAAAACAGATGACGGAAAAAAAGCCATCCAAGAAATTATTAGTGATGAAGATATAAAGCAACAATTGATTATGAATGAAGATATTGTCAAGATTTCAATTGAGCAGGCATTGACTTCCAAAAAAGCGGAGGACTTTTGGAAAAAATCCTTTCAAGACCCCAAATTTGCTGAGGCAATGGCCAAAAGTTTGAAGACAGAGCATGAAAAGTTACTTACAGATTTAATGAAGGATCCACAATATCAACAATTATTTATTGATGTTCTTAAAGATCCTGAGTTGCAAAAGGAATATGCCACAGTCGTTAAAAGTAAGGAATTTCGTGAACATTTACAACAGGTCATTTCGGAAACATTAGAAAGTCCTTTATATAAAGCCAAAATTGAAGATATTTTACAGAAGGAAGCGAAAAAAGCGGGAGAAGAAGGGAACGACAGTAAAAAGGAAGACACCTAACTAAGCTGGCATCCTTTTTCCAAGCTCAAACATGAAGCCCCTAATCATCCTTTTATGAAGGACGTCAGGGGCTCGTTTTAAAAATAGGCAATTCAACGTTCCTCTAAAAGGTCCGCCACTTTTTCAGCTACTTCATAATAAATCTTACCAATTCGGTGATCTTGAGCATAGACCGATGGAGCAAATTCTTCTTCATTCCAATCAGGCTGCTGTAATGGAAGTCTGCCAATAAGCTCGGTTTGCAATTCTTCAGCCAGCTTATCCCCTCCACCTTTACCAAAGACATATTCCTTTTCTCCAGTCACCTTACTTTCGAAATAGGCCATGTTTTCAATCACGCCAAGAATTTCATGGTTTGTCTTTAAAGCCATAGCACCGGCTCTAGCAGCAACAAAAGCAGCAGTAGGATGTGGAGTTGTCACAATAATCTCCTTACAGCTTGGTAAAATTGTGTGCACATCCAAAGCCATATCGCCTGTTCCAGGTGGTAAATCTAACAGTAAATAATCAAGGTCTCCCCATTCCACCTCGGTAAAAAAGTTATTTAACATCTTCCCTAACATAGGTCCACGCCAGATAACAGGCGCATTGTCTTCTACGAAGAAGGCCATCGATATGACTTTGACCCCAAAGCGATCAACAGGTAATATTCGATCTCCCTGTAATTTTGGACGGTCTTCGATTCCCATCATATCTGGAACACTAAAGCCATAAATATCCGCATCAATTAAACCAACCTTTTTCCCGAGACGTGCTAAAGCAACCGCTAAATTAACGGAAACAGTTGACTTTCCAACTCCGCCTTTCCCACTCGCGATCGCAATAAAGGTTGTTGAACTATTAGGAGACAGCAATCCTCCAGGTTCTTCTCCTGGAATCGCCCCAGCAGCCCGATGCTTGTCCAATTCTTCTTCAGTTAATTGATCAAAACGAATGCCAACACTTTCTGCACCTGCCTCTTTCAAAGCCTCCACAATTTTCATTTGGAATTGTAATTGTTCAGGCGTTCCTGTCTTGGCAAGCGCAATTTTTACACTAATATGAGATTTCTCTTCTTTGATTTTCACCTCAAGAATCCCATTTGTCTCTTTAAGCGTTTTATGTAGTAATGGATCTTCCATTTTATTCAGTATTTCAATAGCTTGCTCGTTCGTAACCAAAATTGGCACCTTCCTTTTTGTGGATTCGCTTTCTACACTCAGTATAACATACTTCACTTTGATCAGATTGTTATACGCTTGAGAGGAAAATAACAGAAAGAAAGGTGCATAAAAAAGGACCAAGTCTGCGACTATGCTGACATCCTGTCGGTAATGCTAGTACATCCTTGCGCGTGTTGTGGTGACTTCAACGTTCAACGTGTCGGTACCCTATCTCGCTCGCAGTATCATTTTTATCGAGGCCTGCAGGACGTGGTCACAAACGTGTGACGATTGTTGTAATGAATTTAGTTCCATCCTTACATGTCTGATTCAAGGGATGGCTCTTCTGTAAAATAGCGAGTAATACCTTTATAGATTGAAAAGGCAACTTTATCTTGATACGTATCTAAAAGTAAATTTTCTCGTTCTGTTGGATTAGACAAAAAACCAATTTCCACTAATGCACTTGGCTTTTTAGTTTTTTTCAATAAATATACATTCTCAATGATCTTTGCTTTCCTGTCCGTATTTTCTAAAGTCTCAACCAATTCGGCTTGGATAAAAGTCGCAGCTCGTTTATTCGCTGCATAATGTGGCGTATAAAATGTTTGGGCACCACTCCAGCGTGGTGACGGAATAGCATTCAGATGAATACTAATGACAAGATCTGCCTTTGACTCATTCACCAGCTTCACTCTTTGATGTAGATCTTCTGTTTTTCTCCTGCTATACCCCTTTACATCACTACCAGCCAGATCATTGTCTGTTTCCCTTGTCATTAATACTAAAGCGCCCTGCTCTTGAAGGTAATCACGCAGTTTCAGTGAGACATCTAATGCAATATCCTTTTCTAATGCTTCTGAATCTCCTGCTCCCCCATCTGGACCACCATGGCCTGGATCTAAATAAATAATCTTCCCTGATAAAGGTAAGCTCCAAGCATCAAAGGAATCCTTTGGTATAAACTTATATTGCAATAAAAGAAACAATACAGCCGCTCCGATAAAAAATAAGGCCACTTTTAGACTTTTTCTCATCCCCAAAACTCCTTCATACTTTCTCCTAATGTAAGTTCAAAAAGGATGATAAAAAGGACCAAGTCGGCTAAAGGCGCTGACGTGCTGACTTCTACGTTGCCCACAGGGCGTGGGCGGATTTAGTAGAAGATCCTTATCCTGATACATGAGCACGAGGAAAGCTACCCTGAACCTGCATCGCACGAAGAAAGCAGCGGAGAAACAAGCCAATGAACTTGCGCGCGTGTGGTGGCTTCGACGTTCGACACAGGCGTTTCGGTGCTTAGTCGAAGATCCTTTATCTCGAAGTGTCATTTTTACCGGACTTTTTGAACATCCTCTTTTTTTAATTTATGGGACAAGAATCTCTTTTAGAACTTTAATGTAGGCGAAGTTTGTAACGCTGCTCCCCTTGCTGAAAGCCTCTCCTCCACCACTCATTAATAAACTGTTCACAAGCAGCATAGGTAGACTTTTCTTCGATAAGCTTTTGCCCATAATCCCAATAAAGCCAAAAATTGTATAAGGTGTTCATAAAATGTACCCGATCTTCTCCACATCGATTGCTAATCATCTCCAATGTTTCCCCATAGAGAACAAAACGACTGTATTCGCCTCCGTTTAAGTACGCTTCAATGGCAATATCAAAGCACGCCTCTTCTACCCCATCGTCACCAAACATTCCTACTCCAACAGTTTTTATATGCTGAAGAACACTTTTCTTTAATTCATCTATTGAAAGATTGCGTAATAACTTCCTTTCATAAGTTAACTGCTTTTCTCGCTTTTTCTCTGAAAAAGATGCGACATTATTCATGTTGTATTCAGCCTCCTATTTATAGTCTCAACGTTCAAATAAAAGTCATACATAACTGATCATAAAAAAAAAGTGCAGTTTTTTTCCATTTATCTGAAACATTTATTTAAAATAAACGTCTATATAATAGGAGGAGAATTGCCTATGAAGAAGAGATGGTTCATATTCACAATCCTCATCTTATTAGCGGGATGCTCTGAGACAAATATTGAGTGGACAGACTTTCTAGAATTTCAAGGTAATCAATACCTAGCAACTCAGTATGTTGAAATTTCAGATCCCAATTTTATTGGGGAGCCAATTGGGGAAATTAAGAAAAAGTTAAAAGACCATGTTAAAAACACAAAATACACTCCTAAAAATGGTGATGCAGCCTATTTAAAAGCAGGAACGAAATTATACTCCGTTATTAATCATTCTCACCTGATCGCGGTTAAAGATTCGAATAACATTAATGGATTTAAGATCTATGTGAAGGAAGGATACGTGCCAGATAAACGTATACTTGAACAAGGTGATCCGCCAGCGTTTAAAAAAATAGAGGTTTATGAAGAGGTTGATTACAATCAGTTTCTTTTTAAAAAGTTAATTGAACAAAGCGAGGAATTACAAACATTAATTGCTATCTTACAATCAAACCAAACAGATGACACCATTGTTTATCAGGAAGAAGATCCGCAATCAAAAGCGTTCACTTTTATCTTGTATTCGACTTCTCCCATTGCAGAGAAGCATGCAATTTATTTTAATGGCGAAAATTACTTTGATAAGAACCATCATGTTTTATCAAAAGAGATTGAAGAATTTCTTGTGGGGACAGAAGAGGTGGACGAAAGACACCTTGAATAAAATCGATTACATAAAGGTTTACTAGTATATGGACAGCATTATAAGAAAAGCGCAAGGCGCCCGCCTATCGGCGACAAGCAAATGTTCTGAGTCAAGAAAAGAAAGGCGTTCTTTGCCTTTCAGTGGCTCAGGTTATTATGCAGAACATCGGCTAAATTCGCTTCGTCTGCACTAGTACATCCTGTACGTCGCAACACCAATGGACTCGCTCCTGCGAGCCTCGAGCCGATGGCGCCTGCAGCTAGACAACAACTGCCTAGCCTTAGGGCAATCTTAAGGCTAGGCTTTCTTATCTTTTAAAAAAGAACCCTCATATCACTATGATACGAGAGCCCTTTTTTATTAGAGTTGTTTATAGCTCAGAGATACATTAAGATCTACAAACCCCTTGTTCGCTTCTCCATTTTAGCAACTATTCCTTTACCCCATCATAAATGGTATCAAAATTCCATTCCATCATTTTATAATAAGTGTCCCCATCTTCACCGGCTTCACCTAAAGAATCCGTAAACAGATTTCCTTTTATTTCTTTTCCTGTTTCATCCGCAAGAGCCTCCATGCTTCGAGGATCAACGCTAGTTTCTACAAATAAAGCAGGGATGTTTTGCTCTTTGACAATGTCAGTAATTCGTTTCATTTGGTCCGGCGTACCTTCATCCTCTGTATTGATTTCCCAAATGTATTCCCCATTGAGACCATATGCGTCAGCAAAATATTTGAAGGCTCCTTCACTTGTTACAAATGCTTTACGTTCATCAGGAAGGCCCTCAAAGCGTTCGATGGCTTCATCGTGTAATTTTCGCAATTCCTCAATATATTTATCCGCGTTTTCCGTATAATAGCTTTCACCTTCTGGATCTTCTTTTATCAACATGTCTCGGGCATTTTCTACATATTTAATTCCATTTTCAATATTTAGCCAAGCATGAGGATCCTGTTCATTTTCTTGTCCTTCAGTCGTTAAATATTTCGGTTCGACTCCTTCGCTGAGAACATAGACTGAGGAATCATCCCCATCCTTATCCGTTGTTTCAAGTAATCGGTCAAACCATCCATTCCCTTCCTCAAGGTTTAAACCGTTATAAAAAACCATATCCGCGTCTGCAGTCTGTTTAACATCTTCAGGTAGTGGATCATACTCATGTGGATCCTGCCCAATCGGAACAATAGAGTATACGTCAACACGATCGCCGCCTACTTCCTGTACCATATCGTAAAGGATTGAATAGGTGGTAACCACCTTTAATGAATCTGCAGTATCTCCAGTATCCGATCCATCGTTTGCACCAGTGTCGTTAGATGAACAACCCACTATCAACAATAGTGCCATTAACGCTGTAATCCCTAGTTTAAAAACATTCTTCATTGAATTATCTCCTCATTTCCCCTAATATTTCTTCTCCCTTTGAATGGGTAAAAGTCAGTTCATGTAGATCTTCCTCTTGCTTTCTAAAGTAACGAATGCTTAGGATGCCATGTTACCCATTATTCATTCGAACTTCATTTCTTTTTCTATTGCTTGCCAGCTTCTTAAATAGCACTCCATGTTTGGGTGATATGATAAAAACGATGACAAATAATGCTGCTGAAACTAGAACAATCGAACCACCTGAAGATAAATTGTGTATAAAGCTTAGGTATAAACCAACAATAGCTGCAATTACCCCAAAGCCCATTGCTAAAAAGATCATCGTCGACAGCCGGTTAGTTAAAAGATAGGCTGTTGAAGCAGGTGTAATTAACATGGCAACAACTAAAATAACTCCCACTGTTTGCAATGAAGCAACTGTCACTAAGGTTAACAAAGTCATTAAAAAATAATGGATAAATTGGTTTGGTAACCCATATGTTGCCGACATGGTTGGATCAAACGAACTTATTAAAAGTTCTTTATAAAATAGATACACGCAAGCTAGTATAATAATCCCAATGATTAATGTTAGCCACATATCAGAAGAACGGACGGCCAATACATTACCAAACAAAATATGATATAGATCTGTCGAACTTGTTAAGGAGGTTATTAGCACAATCCCCAGAGCAAAGAAGGCGGTAAAGACAATCCCAATCGATGAATCATTCTTTATATTGCTATTACTATTAACAAAACCGATCCCTAGAGCCGCGAGTATGCCTGTAATAACTGCTCCATAGAAAAAGTTAACACCTAACATATAGGAAATCGCTACACCTGGTAATACAGCATGTGAGATAGCATCTCCCATCAAGGCCATTCCTCTCAAAACAATAAAGCTTCCAATCACTCCACTTATAATCCCTACCATAATTGAAGTTAATAATGCCTTTTGCAAAAAACCATATTCAAACACGGCGTGTATAAATTCCATCAGACTGTCACCCCTTCCGCAGATAAGAAAGGCAGCTGTGATTGATATGCCTTCATCATTATTTCTGGACGTAACACTTCTTCTACAGGCCCATCTTTAATCAATTCCTTGTTTAATAAGATGACATCATCGAAATAAGTGGAAGCTTTATTTAAATCATGATGGACGACAAGCACGGTTTTCCCCTCATTCTTTAAATCCTTTAATATATTCACGATTGTTTCTTCGCTTGTTGCATCAATTCCAACAAATGGCTCATCTAAACAAAACAAGTCGGCTTTCTGAGCAAGTGCTCTTGCCATGAAAACACGTTGCTGCTGTCCCCCCGAAAGTTCTCCAATTTGGCGGTTACTGTATTTTTCCATTCCCACTTTTTCAAGACATTCATACGCCCAATCTTTGTGTTTTCTCCTCGGACGACGAATAACTCCTAGTTCTGGATAAGTGCCGAGAAGGACCGTATCAATCACATTAATAGGAAATGTCCAATCAATATCTGAGCGTTGCGGAACATACGTTATTCTTTTCCGAACGGCTTTTATCGGTTGGCCAAATACTTCGACCTCTCCATAATCTTTAGAAATTAATTCAAGCATAGATTTAAGGAGCGTTGATTTCCCTGCTCCATTAGGCCCGATAATTCCAACTAATTTTCCCTTCTCAACAGTGAAGCTGATATCATGTAAAGCTTCCGTCCCGTGATAAGAAACGAATAACTTTTTTACTTTTAAGGCAGACGTCATGTCTATGCACTCCCTCTATAAGTTAGCCTATCTTCATACTTCTGTTTTCGTATGATTCATCTAACATTTTTCTGAAATGATTTTAAAATGTATTTATATATGATTGTCACTCAGCTTTAACCCAAGTTGTTATTCATCTATATGGATTTCCTTACTGCTGTTTCCATCACGCTCACCTCTTGATCATTCCTATATATATTTTATTGGGTGAATCCTCATTTGTTAGTTATATGACAATAAGTTTCCCTAGTCCAAATTTTAATTATACTATACGCTCTCTCCCCTTATTTGTAAACCCCATTTCATAATTTTTTATTAAATCATTTAAAATTAAATGCTTTTAAGACTACGGTATGCACCAAAAAGTTCTTAGACATCAAAAAAAAATTTCATAAGGAATGTAATAAATGCTCCCCCTTTTTTCGTCAAGATATGGTATACTATAAATGAATCAATTGTTCAATGTTTCACAAACATTTCTTCCCTTTTTTGCTCACTATTTCACAAATTGAGGAGGTTTCATAATGGAACAATGGGAAAATTTTATAGAAGGATCTTGGCAATCAGAAGTAGATGTTCGAAATTTTATCATGCTTAATTATAATTTATATGAGGGCAATGGCGATTTTCTAGAGGGGCCGACAATGGAAACTGAAACTCTATGGGATCAGGTTATGGACCTAACCAAACAAGAAAGAGACAATGGCGGCGTTCTAGATATGGATACCCAGATTGTCTCAACTATCACCTCTCATGGAGCTGGTTATTTAAACAAAGACTTAGAAAAAGTAGTAGGCGTTCAAACGGATCAGCCTTTTAAACGTTCTCTCCAGCCTTATGGCGGTATTCGTATGGCGGAAGCGGCTGCTGAAGCATATGGCTACAAGGTGGCGGACGAAGTCCATGATACTTTTACAACGTATAGAAAGACTCATAATCAAGGTGTCTTTGACGTTTATACTCCTGAAATGAGAATGGCTAGAAAAGCGGGCATTATCACAGGGCTTCCAGATGCATATGGACGTGGGAGAATTATAGGTGATTATCGCCGGGTTGCCCTTTACGGTGTCGATTTCCTCATCCAGGAGAAACAAAAGGATTTAATGCTTAATGATGGCACAATGACAGAAGAAATCATTCGAGAGCGGGAGGAAACGGCCGAACAAATTAGGGCTTTGCAAGAATTAAAAGAGCTTGCTCAAAGCTATGGTTTTGATATTTCCAAACCAGCTCAGGATGCACGTGAGGCTTTCCAATGGTTATATTTCGCCTATTTAGCTGCGATTAAGGAACAAAATGGTGCTGCCATGAGTTTAGGGCGTGTCTCTACGTTTCTTGATATTTATCTTGAAAGAGATTTGCAGAACGGAACGTTGAATGAAAGAGAAGCTCAGGAACTTGTTGATCATTTTGTAATGAAACTACGACTTGTAAAATTTGCAAGAACTCCTGATTATAATGAGTTATTTAGTGGGGATCCAACATGGGTAACAGAATCAATTGGCGGAATCAACCTTGATGGCGTACCACTAGTCACGAAAAATTCATTTCGCTTCTTGCATACTTTAGAGAATCTTGGCCCAGCTCCTGAACCTAATTTAACGGTTTTATGGTCACCAAAACTTCCGGAGGCATTTAAAGATTACTGTGCCCAAATGTCCATTCAAACAAGTTCAATTCAATATGAAAACGACGATATAATGAGGGAACATTACGGGGACGATTACGGGATTGCTTGTTGTGTCTCAGCGATGCGAATTGGAAAACAAATGCAATTCTTCGGGGCACGTGCAAACTTGGCTAAAGCATTGCTCTACGCTATCAACGGCGGAAGGGATGAATTGAAAAATCTTCAGGTTGGCCCTGAATTCGCTCCGATTACAACAGAATACCTAGAATTTGACGAAGTCATGGAGAAGTTTGATCAAATGATGGATTGGCTCGCAAAGCTGTATATGAATGCATTGAATGTGATTCATTACATGCATGATAAATACAGCTATGAACGGATTGAAATGGCCTTGCATGATCGACATATCATAAGAACAATGGCCGGAGGGATTGCTGGATTATCGGTTGTAGCTGACTCTTTAAGTGCCATCAAATTTGCCAAGGTAAAAACGATTCGTGACGAAAATGGTCTTGTCGTTGATTTTGATATTGAAGGTGACTTCCCTAAATATGGAAATAATGATGATCGTGTCGACGAAATCGCCGTTGAAGTTGTTAAAACATTTATGAACAAATTCCAGAAGCACCAAGCTTACCGGGGGGCGACTCCAACTTTATCTGTACTAACGATTACATCTAATGTTGTATACGGCAAGAAAACTGGAAATACGCCAGATGGCAGACGTAAAGGAGAGCCATTTGCACCAGGTGCAAATCCGTTACATGGAAGAGACCAGAAAGGTGCTCTAGCTTCTCTTAGCTCTGTTGCTAAAATACCTTATGATTATGCCCTTGACGGTATTTCCAATACTTTCTCCATCGTGCCAAAAGCTCTGGGAAAAGAAGAAAAAATAAGAAATACAAACCTTGCTGCTATTCTGGATGGGTACATGGTGAAGAAAGGTCATCACTTAAATATTAATGTCTTCAACAGAGATACATTACTAGACGCAATGGAGCATCCTGAAGAATATCCGCAATTAACGATTCGGGTATCTGGATATGCGGTGAACTTCATAAAATTAACACGGGAACAACAAATCGACGTCATTAACCGCACCTTCCATGAAACGATGTAAGAACAAAAGCGCATGCGCCCGTTTAGCGACGTACAAACTTTCATAGTAAGGATGAACAGCTAAAAACGCGCCGTCCTGGCGCAACGCTGTTCTGACATACATCCTGTATGCCTGAGATAAAGGATACACGGCGAAACATGAGCCGATGTTGACTTATCGTAGGAAGAAGCTGAAAGTTTGCTAGTCGCTGGGCGCTGGAGCTGGATGACAAAACTCAAGATTACAACTTATCCACAAGCCAAGAATTTTAAAGTTCCCAAAGCAGAACAAAAGTGGGGGGCATTAGATTAGGAAGACAATGTCTATCACGCCTATGCATCCAAGACGTGTCAGATCTATTTTCGATTTTACTGAAGAGGGGGTTAGAAGGATGAAAGTGCAAACAAGGATTCACTCTGTAGAGTCTTGCGGGACAGTCGATGGCCCTGGTTTACGATATGTCATTTTTACACAAGGCTGTTTATTACGATGCTTATACTGTCATAACCCAGACACTTGGGCTTTTGGCAGAGGAGAAGGGAAAGAAATCTCCATAGACGAGTTAATGAAGGACATACGTAGCTATCTTCCCTTTCTACAAGCATCAAATGGAGGGGTGACAGTAAGTGGGGGTGAGCCGCTGTTGCACACAGAGTTCATCACAGAGTTATTTACTGAATGTAAAAAACTTGGGATCCATACATGTATCGATAGTTCAGGAGGGTGTTTCACGAGAAAAGAAAGATTTATGCGCTCACTAGATGCGCTAATGGAAGTAACAGATCTTGTATTATTAGATTTAAAGCAAATCGATCCACAAAAGCATAAAGCATTAACCAGTGTATCCAATCAACATATTCTTGATTTTGCCCACTATTTGGAAGAAAAACAAAAACCTATTTGGGTTCGCCACGTTCTTGTACCCGGCTGGACAGATAATGAAGATGATTTGCGACGGTTGTCCACTTTCATTCATAGCTTAAACAATGTTGAAAAAATTGAAATCCTCCCTTACCATCAATTAGGCGTTTATAAATATGAGGCTATGGGAATCGAATATAAACTAAAGGGTGTAGAAACACCATCGGATGAAAAAGTAAATTGGGCCTATAACATACTACGCAATGAAGATCAGGTTGAACAAACTAAGTGATCCTAAATCAGTGGGGATTTCTTATGCCCCACTGATAATTCTAGGTTTTTACACAAAGGAAAATTCATTTTTTATAAAACTTGGGAGCTTTCCGCAGCTTACTTGCCAGTTCAAATGCAAATGCAAGTTTTATTAAGGTTTCTTCACTAAAAGCAGTGCCGGCAAAAGTTATACCAAAAGGTCTTCCACTTTTCATATAACCAGCTGGTACGGCTATGGATGGATATCCAGCTTTTGCACTTATTGTTGACCCAATATATGACGGGAATAGAATGGCATCAAGTCCATACTTTTTCAGCGCATAATCAATTCCTTGTTCTTGAGAAAAATATAAATCCTCTACTTTTGCGTTTAAATATTCGGGATTTCTTAGTGTATTAGGAAAACCCTCTCTACGTTCCAACTTATCCTGCCCATATTTCGCTAGACATTCCATTTGCTAATTCTGTCATATTTGTCTTACCTAATATAACCGCACCGGCTTCACGGAGCTTTTTCACTAGAAATGCATCCTGGCTAGCTAAATGGTTCTCTAGAGCAATTGCTCCTGCACTTGTATGCATTGAATCATTTGTTTCTATATTATCTTTTAGTACAACCGGTATACCGTGTAGAGGTCCCCTACCCCCTTTTATTTTTCTTTCATTATCGAGCGCTTCTGCCATAAATATCGCTTCTGGATTTATTTCAAGCATGGAATTAATGTTAGGCCCAGCCTGATCATATTTTGCAATTCTATCTAAATAATACATTACTAATTCTTTTGAAGTAATTTCCCCGCGATCCATAGCTACTTGAATCTCATTTATGGACAGCTCTTCTCTAAAAAAGCGTTTAAAACTTATCCCCATCTATTAAACCAATCCTTATGTTTATTGTAGTACTTTGCTATATTCAATCATTGTGTTAAGAAGTGTCTAAAACAGTCTAATAAACTTTTGTGTATCCCTTTTATCTTTCCACATCACCCACTCCATGATCCATTGCTTGCATAATCTCTCGTTCCGTAGATAAAGGGGTATCCCCCACAATAGTGTGGGCTAACTTAGCAGCGGTAACAGCATAGTCAACGATCCACTGATGGGACTCATTTTGGAGCATACCGTGGATCACTCCGCTTGTAAAAGCATCCCCTGCCCCAATTCGATCTAATACTGAGAATTGGAGGAATTTTGAATAGGTAAACTGTTCATTCTTGTATAGAAAGCCTTTCAAAGTATGAAGCTGATGATCATGAATATGCCGATGGGTTCCAGCAATCATTGAGATATCATACTTCTGCGCCACTTTTGGGATCAACTCCTCTAATTGAGTTTGACGGTCCTGCTGATTGGTCTCCATACCAAGTGTCAGCATGGCATCTTTTTCATTCATCATCACCATATCTGCTAGTTCCAACATTTCCTCATAATGAGGCTTTGCCATTTCATACCCATTATCGCCCCATAGTGACGGACGATAATTACAGTCAAATACAACCGTTCCCCCCGCTGCTTTTACCTCTCTAGCTAACCTCTTCATCTGGGTGCGCACTTCATCGTTCATAGCTAAAGTAATACCACAAAAATGAACAAGATCAATTGAGCCAGCTATTTCCTTAAATGAATAAAGGGGTTCTGAGGCTGTGTTAAAACTGCTTTCCTGACGATTTGAATAGGTCACACGACTCGAACGACTTCCAAAACCATCTTCTAAAAAATACATGCCGATATAAGGACCATGTTGCTGGACAAAATCAGTCTCAATACCTAATTTTCTAATATAACTAAATGCGGCATCTCCTAATGCATTTTCTGGTAAGGTAGAAATAAGATATCCTTTATGACCCATACGTGCCAGTGCTGCTGCAATATTTACACCTGTACCTGAAAAGGAGTACTGTAAGGTGTTCGCTTGGGTTAATAGTTCGTAGTTCGGTACTTGCAATCGCATCATGACTTCTCCAAAAGCTGCTATTCTCTTACTCATTATCTCTCAAACCCTTCTATTTCAAATCATCTTTAGATCTTCTTCCCAGCAAACTCTCCATAGTTTTTTGGCAAGAGAAACAGACCTTCCTGATCTAACTGGAAACGATTACGGAAATGAACAC
This sequence comes from Bacillus sp. J14TS2, assembly GCF_018333015.1. Lineage (NCBI taxonomy): Bacteria > Bacillati > Bacillota > Bacilli > Caryophanales > Bacillaceae > Bacillus > Bacillus sp. J14TS2. The sequence continues at coordinate 219,797 of NZ_BORE01000007.1, forward strand.
TTTCGAGTCCTTTCTCTCTCTAGTGTACCACTTCTTTTCTTGATTCACATTGAAACGATAAACATGTATAATATACATAACTACCTATCGTTCTGGCAAGTCGTACTTACTTTTTTACCATTTCAAATGTAAAGGAAGATTGTTAGATGAAAAAAATCCTTCCTCTCTTGCTTATTGTAGGAGGCAGCGTTTTAATTCTCTTTAGCGTTTGGCAAATATGGCAAGCAGATCGATTACAAGCCAATGCGATTCAAGAAGCAAAAGAGAGAATTACCTCATCCAGTCAAAAGCAGCCAGCTTCACAAGCAGATAAAATAGAGACTGTTGACTTCCAAGCAGACCAAGGAGATGTCATTGGCATTCTAAAAATCCCTTCTCTAGACAAGGAACTACCCATTATAGCGGGAGTTGATGAGGAAGACCTTGAACGCGGGGTTGGCCATTATCCAGGAACATCTTACCCTGGAGAGGAAAGTCAAATTGTGTTATCCGGGCATCGCGATACCGTATTCCGTCAATTTGGCGAATTAGAAATTGGTGATCGCTTTATTGTTGAAATGCCCTATGGTTCATTTGAATATACAATTCAAGATTCAGAAATTGTTCCAGAAGATGATCTTTCTGTGATCAGACCTGATGAATACGAAGAAGAAATGCTCACAGTGACAACCTGCTACCCCTTTCATTACATTGGAAATGCTCCTGATCGGTATATCCTTTATGCCACACCATTTCAGGATTAAAAATAAGCTTCGGCAAAAGATTTGGTAATATACCATTTTGCCCTAGCTTTTTTAATTTCATTGGTTTACATCAAGGAGTACATGGGGCATGCTCACATAACTCCTTTTCGCTATTGTTTAACTAAATGAGTTTGTCCAAAAAGAAAGAAGCGATTGAAAAGTAAATGAATAACGAGAAGATGTCATTGATCGTAGTAATAAGTGGGCCAGAGGCAACCGCTGGATCGATGCCAAACTTGTATAATACCAAGGGAATGAGCGTACCAGCTAAAGTTCCAATGATTAAGGTTAGTAATAAGGAGCCTCCCACAACAATGCCAAGATACAAATTTCCTTGCCATATAAAGGCGATTAGAGCAATGGATAATCCGCAGATAATCCCTATCATCACACCAACCCAAGCCTCTCGTAATAGAAGCCTTGCTGCTTTTTTCAATCCAACCTCTTGGTCAGCTAATCCTCTTACAACAACAGCAAGTGACTGTGTGCCAGTGTTACCAGTCATACCAGCAATGAGAGGCATAAAAAAAGCCAGGGCCACAACTTGTTCTAACGTTCCTTCAAATTTCGAAATAATACTTCCCGAAACAAGCCCAATAAATAAAAGAGCAACCAACCAGGGCAAACGACGAAGCGTTGCTGTCAAGGGCTTGGTCTGAAAATCAATTTCTTTACTAGCAGTCGAAAACTTACCATAATCCTCACGTGCCTCATGAATGAGTACATTGATAATATCTTCAAACTTAATAACCCCAATAAGGCACCCTTCTTCATCCAAAACTGGTAAAGCACTCAGGTCATATCGCTGTAAATACCGAGCAAGTTCTGCTCGTTTCATTAAAGCTGATATACAAATCACTTGTCTATTCATAATGTCTTCAAGCTTTTCACCTTGTGCAGCGATAATTAAATCCCGATAAGCGATAATGCCTGTTAATTGATTATATTTATTGAGTAAATAAATATATTGTAAAGACTCAGAGTAAAAGGCTAGTTCGCGCACCTGAAGAATAGCCTCTTCTACATTTATAGAATCTTGTAAAGCAATATATTGATTACTCATTAAACGACCTGCAGATCCATCTGGAAATCCTAATTTCTTCTGGATAAAGTCAGCTTGTCCTGTCCCTAATCCTGACAAATAACGTTTTAAGCGGGCGTCTGGATATACTTTTAACAGATGAGCTAGAATATCCCCATCGAGTAGAGCTAACACCTTATTCGCCTTATTAGGACCAATCTTCCCCAATGCTTCCATTTGTTGCATTGTGCCAAGTTTTTTCATCATACTGGCGATCATTGAAACGTCCAAATTATCTAAGAATGGCGCTCTATATTTTTCTGGTAAGCTTTGAAAGATCACGCTCAAATTATAGGGATGCTTCTCCTCCAAGAGATCATTCACTTCCCAAAACTTTTCATTGTTAATACATTCCACGACTTCAAGTGCTAATTTTTCGCAGTCCCTATCACTTAACATTTGGATCCTCCTCTGATTCTCATTACCCATCTATATCCACTTTTTCATTCTCTCAAACTATTATCTATAGCTGATAAGGCATGAAAGTTAAAACAACCAGTTTGACGAGACGCTGAATTTTAAAAGGAGCCAGACAACGATAAATTTTAGTAAAGTACATTCTAGATGCCTTATTCTAATTTGGTTAAAACCGGCAATTATTCCATTTACTTTCTAATCGGTTAACAGTAAAATAGAACTAGGACTTAATATACATTTATTGGAAAGGGAGGTGTTTTTATGTCTAATTGTTATTTACATAACGAGAATCCGTCTGTCGGCGTTTGTATTGGTTGTGGAAAATTTATCTGTGAATCATGTAATACCGAGATTAAAGGCAAAAATTATTGTAAGACTTGCCTTGAGGAATTATTTGATGAGAATAAAAAAAAGGTTGAAAAGCTTGAAGATTCCAGTCGAAATCAACAGCAACCAATGGTATTTATGAATGCTGGAGGCGCAAGTTCAAGTGCCTCCAGCAGTTCATCCAGTGCTACTGGCGGACATCACGGTGTACCTGTATACACAAAAAGTAAAGTAGCTGCTGGACTTCTTGGGATTTTCCTCGGCTCTCTTGGCGCGCACAAATTTTATATAGGAAAATGGGTTCAAGGGCTGATTTACCTAGTTTTCTTTTGGACCTATATCCCCGCTGTTGTAGGGTTTATTGAGGGAATTATTTATCTTGTATCCAGCGATGAGAGCTTTGCGAGAAAACACGATAAAGGCTATCGAGTGGTCTAACGTAAGGAATAAGGCTAAGAAAAACCCTTGTTCCTCTTTTAAAAGCTATTCCTCCTAGATCATCATTAACTGACATTTGACATTCATATTTTGTGTGATAATATTAATAGAAATTTTAAAAAAATTAAATCATTTGTTTCTACTAGGGGAGCCATTATGGCTGAGATTAAAGTATTCTTTAGGACCCTTAGAACCTGAACTGGTTAATACCAGCGGAGGGAAGTGGAATTTTTTCATTCTTAGAGGATATGTGTATTAGTTATGAAAACAGAGCATTCTCTTTGGATAAGAAAGCAACCACCCTTCTCCCATCAGTCGGAAACGATGCATTAGAGGAGGATTTTTTTATGCTATTTACAGAGGAATTAAGACAAGCCACTGAACACAGTTGGGAACTTAGCTTAAAGCATCCCTTTGTCCTAGGGGTTGTCCAAGGAGATTTACCTTTAGAAAAATTTAAATATTATATTCTGCAGGACATTTACTATCTAAAACATTACGGAAAAATTCACGCGATGGCGGCTGCACAAGCAGACGACTTTAGCCATACTGCACTTTTAGCTAAAAAGGCTCAATTGACCGCTCAGGCTGAGCTTACAGTTCACGAAGAACACGCCAAAGTCCTGAATATTACGAAAGAAGAACTGGAACATTTTCGTCCAGCTCCAACTGCCTATGCCTATACATCGCATTTATACCGAGCCGCTTTTTCTGGAAGCTTTGCCCAAACGATTGCTGCAATGCTACCTTGCTATTGGCTTTATGCTGATATTGGGAAAACATATGAGCATGCAACTTCGAATGAGCCGATCTACAAAAAATGGATTGAAACTTATGCAAGCGAATGGTTCCAAAGCTCCACACAAGAGCAAATTGACTTGCTAAACCACGTTGTTGCCACTGCTAGCGTGGCAGAAAAGGAGAAAATCAAGGAACAATTTGTTATCGCTAAAGAGTATGAGCTAGCTTTTTGGGAAATGGCTTACCAGGAGGAAAAATGGCTATCTGAACAAACACCGTCAGTTCCATTTTGATCTAGGTATGAACTCTTATAATCTTACAAAAATGTAATTTATGTGTAAGCAATCTAGATCGCTCTTTTGTGACACTCCTTGCTAAACTTAGCTTAAACAAGGAGAGAAAGGAATGGAGCGAATGAAAAGCTGGCACATTGGTTTACTTAGTATACTCATAATAGTCGGAGGATTAGTGGCCGCCTCTCTCATCTTTCATAATGAGGTTACAGATCAATTTAATCCTCTTGTTCCGAAGAAAGATGTTTATGTGCAAATAACGGAAAAGGGCACCCCTCGTTCCCCAGGTGGTTATGATTATACACTTTCCGGTTTTGATGAATCGGGAAAAGAACGAACAGTCACCTTCTATGCTGGAGGAGAATTGCGGGATTCAGCCTATCTCCGAGTTGATGCGAAGGGAAAATATATTAAAACGTGGGAAGAAGTATTATGGGAGGATCTCCCAAGTAAGGTAAGGGAAAAGCTAGAAAACCAGGTATCCTCTAATTGAAGAACCTGGTTTTCTAACCCAATGGTTGATGAGACTTCCTCTCTCTCACTTCATAAAATGTTAACCTCCCCTTTTTATTCATAATTATTGCTGAAAAATATCCTTTTGACCCTTGGCACGATTCATTCTTGAAAAATCAACTTTAGAAAAAGCTAGAGTTGACAGGAATAAAAATAATAAACCAAATAATAGAATAATAATCATACTGATTTGTGGTGTAATGACGAATGTACTCACTTTAAAAGCAAGTTGTTCCTCTAGTAGCTCCTCTACAGATAAAGACATTTTTTCTAAGCTCAGTGTTCGAAAGAAAGCAGCTGCATAGGTCATAGGATTGAATAAAGCCAGAAATTGTAAACCATTTGGCAAAAGGCTTAATGGCACATAGACACCACATAAAAAAGTAATGGGAGTCGTGACTGCCATCGAAGCAATTTGGAATGTCTGGGAATTCTTTACAGCTGTCGCTAAAAATAACCCAAATGCCGAAAAAACAAGCCCGACAAAAATCATAAAAGCAATCACAAAAACTGGTGTCATCATATGGGTATATTTTAAACCAATGAAATAGCCAATAAATAAGATAATGATCCCTTGTAACGTGGCAATCGTTGTTGACGATAATATTTGTCCAGCAGCAATTTGGATTCGTTTAACCGGACTAACAAGGACTTCCTTCATATAGCCAGACACAATGTCATCGATTGTTGAAGTGGCAATATTGAGTGAGGTCTGAAACACAACAATGATCACAATACCTGATAGAACATAATTTTCTGGATTACTAATAAAGGCACTTTCAAATATGGTACTGATTAGATATAAGTAAAAAAATGGCATAATAAAGATTAAAATTAGTTGAGTTCGATTTCTCATAAATAATTTTACATTTCTCCCCCATAATGCAGCAATCACCCTCACCTAATTACCCCCTTATATTCCTTCCTGTCAATTCAAGAAACACATCGTTCAAAGTACCCTTCTTTATTTCTAACCCTTGAATGGCTGAGCGATGCTCACCAAGTATCGCAATTAAATTCGATAACTCCGTCAATTGTACAGAATAGGTATTTCCCCTTTTTGTAAATTTCATTTCATGTTCTTGAAGAAGGGTTTCTAAACCTTCTGTATCTACGCTTGTTATTTGTGCTATATCCTTTGTATACTTTTGTTTTAAAACAGCAGGAGAATCAAAAGCAATCATTTTGCCATAATCCATGACAGCAACCTGATCACAAATTTCTGCTTCATCCATATAATGTGTCGTCAAGAAGATCGTCATTTCCTTTTCCTTTTGCAGCTTGATAAGATAATCCCAAATATTAGCCCTCGTCTGTGGATCAAGACCTGTTGTCGGCTCATCTAAAAACAATACTCTCGGAAAATGCAAAAGACTTCTTGCTATTTCTACTCTTCGTTTCATTCCTCCAGATAAACGACTAACCATTTCCCTTTTCCAATCTGTCAAATCAACTAGCTCCAAAACAAATTGGATTCGCTCACCGATTATCGATTTTGGTACACCATAAAAATGTCCATGCATTTTTAAACTTTCTTCCACTGTCATTTTGTTATCTAGGGTAGAATCCTGAAAAACAACACCGATTGTCCCCCTTACTTTATCTTTATCTCTGTCAACATCTTTGCCGTCGATCAGCATCGTACCTGAAGTTTTCTCTAGGATCGTACAAAGGGTTTGAATTGTCGTACTTTTCCCCGCTCCATTTGGCCCCAGAAAGGCAAAGATACTTCCTTTTTCAACCTCAAAAGAAACATGATCAACCGCTGTAAAGTCACCATACTTTTTCACAAAGTCTTGAACAATAATGATACTTTCCAAGAGCATCGCCTCTTTCTTATAATAGACTGACTGTCGGTCTATTATAAAATTTACCATTCACTTATGGATAAAGTCAAGCGGCTTTTCAGAAAAAGACCTCATTGAAGAAGTCACTTGTTTTATTAGCATTTGCTTTTCTTTTATATAGATATGTGTTATATTAAAGCAAATATAATATTGTAATGTTTTTAAATAAAGATTGCTGTCGCTATTTAGCGGCAGCTTTCGGCGTTTTTAAGGTTAATGAATTTGAATTTCATTCTCAATTAGAAAGGAGCAAATGATTATGGGAATCACAGAACAACAATTTATGACAATTCCCCCTAACCCTAAGAACACTCATTGGAAAGAACAACTTCAAAACCATGGTGAAATGATTGCAGCGCTTGCCGCGGGTGCCTTGATTCTATTAGGCTGGGGCCTTTCAATGGTGATGTCAGGCCTTGTGATTAATAGCCTGTTTATTGCGGCTTTCGTGATTGGTGGTTTCGCAAAAGCGAAGGAAGGCATTGTAGAAACCATCAATCATAAAACATTGAACGTCGAATTGCTTATGTTTCTCGCCGCAATCGGGGCGGCGATTATTGGCTATTGGTTAGAGGGTGCTGTGTTGATCTTTATTTTCGCGCTGAGTGGGGCACTAGAAACATACACAATGAACAAAAGCAAAAATGAGCTTTCTGCCTTGATGTCGCTTCAACCCGAAACAGCACATGTTCTTCGTAATGGCAGAGAAGTAAGCATACTTGCCAAAGATTTGACAGTTGGTGATGTTATTCTTGTCAAACCAGGCGAACTCATGCCAGCTGACGGGATCGTGGTAAAAGGGAAAACCTCCATCAATGAGTCGGCTATCACAGGGGAATCGATGCCAGTGGCGAAAAGGGAAAGTGAAGAAGTCCTTGCTAGTACAGTCAATCTCGATGGAGTTATACACGTCAAGGTCAGCAAAACAAACGAAAATACACTGTTTCAAAAGATTATCAAGCTTGTTCAAAACGCTCAGGAGGAAAAACCGCCAGCACATCTTTTAATTGAAAGACTTGAAAATACCTACGTTATGGTTGTGCTGATTGGTTCTGGTTTGATGATGTTCTTACCGCATTACCTGTTTGGATGGTCTTGGAATGAGACGATCTATCGAGCGCTCGTTCTTCTTGTTGTCGCATCGCCCTGCGCGCTTGTCGCCTCGACAATGCCAGCGGTCCTTTCGGCTATATCCAACGGTTCCCGCCAAGGTGTGCTGTTTAAAGGCGGTGTACATTTAGAAGGATTAGCGAAGCTCTCAGCGATTGCCTTTGATAAAACTGGTACACTAACAGCCGGTAAACCCGAAGTTACAAATATTGTCGCTCGCGACGGATGGGACCAAGACAAAATTCTGCAGGTCGCTGTTTCCATAGAACACTACTCCAATCATCCGCTCGCTTCAGCCATTATAAGCAGGGCAAAAAGGGCGGAGATCCCGTTGCTTGAAGCTGAAGAGATTAAGGATGTTCCCGGTTGGGGCATAGAAGGAATGATAAACGGAGCCCGCTATCATATCGGAAAAGCTGATTTTGTCGGAAAGGAAGATGCTAAAGAATTTCTAACCACAACTCGTCTAGAGGCAATTGGAAAAACGATTGTGTTTGTAAAACAAGATAGGGAAATTATCGGAGCGCTTGCCTTAAGAGATATAGTACGTTCAGATGTGAAAGAAGCCATATCAGCTCTCAATGCTGCAGGCATCGATACATTTATGCTTACGGGTGATAGCGAGGAAACCGCTCGTGATATCGCACACGAAATAGGCTTAAAGCAGTATAAAGCTGAATGCCTACCTGATGAAAAACTGGAAGTGATCAAGGAACTGACAAAAAAATACCATTGGGTGGCAATGGTGGGTGATGGAACAAATGACACACCTGCTCTGGCGATGGCAAATGTCGGAATTGCCATGGGTGCAGGAACCGATGCCGCTCTCGAAACGGCAGATGTTGTAATCATGAAGAATGACTTACGCCAAATTCCCAACACAATCCGTCTATCAAAAAAGATGAACCGGATTGTCAAACAAAATATGGTGTTTTCCGTTGCTATCATCGTGATGCTCATTGCTGCGAACTTCATGCAGGATCTATCTTTGCCGCTCGGAGTAGTCGGCCATGAAGGCAGTACGATTCTGGTCATCCTGAATAGCTTAAGATTGTTGCGGGGCTGAATTCAGCCCCGTAGTTTTTTGTTGAATTATAATAGTTGTCTTCTGTGATAAATATAGGCTTTGCTACAAATTACAGCTTTCTTCTCAATAAATAAATTCAATATCTTTCGCTGTTTCTAGTTTATCAAAGTTGATAATTTCGACCGTTCTGTTTGCGAATTGTACAACCCCATCTCTTGCCCTCAGTTCTTCCTCTGTATAAACCTGGTCATCTGGATTTTCCGGAGTATACACAGAGTCTACTCGGATCTTTTTAATTGGCAGTTCTACTTTATTGATTTCCTCGATTGCTTGGAACAGATTGTCTCTATCATTTTCAACATCATACTGAAGAGAATCATGATCATCTTCTGCGCTTTCGTACGAATGTAGGGTTAATTCATAAGCATGACATTGTTGATATTCTACCATCTCATAGCATGTCAACATTGAATCATTGTTATCTTTATTGAAGCCATGGTTTTGCAGCTGAGGTAAAATCTCTTGAACTTGTTCCCTGTCATTCTCTATAAACTGATACTCGAAATGGGAAATATTATCTGCAGCGAATTTGTTTCCTAGATCTTCTGGAGATTGGTAAGACGTACCTATTTCTAGATTGGCTCCATGGACTGACACTTCATTAAATTCATATCCCTCTTTTGATACTTCAGCCTGCAACTTTTTAAGTAAAGGAATGGCATCGTATAGCATCTGTAATGTTTCTGGATCTGCCATATACTGTTTTGTTGGCAAAGCAATATAAAATTCGGGGTCATCTGCTTCCTCTCCAAAAGAAAGATTGGTAAATCCCAATTGCTGAAGGTCGTGGAACAACTCGGAATTTTGATAAGCAAGATTGAGATCAAACCTTTGCTTAATTTCCTTATAATTATCGCCCTTGATTTTGCCAAATGTATTAATCTGGATATCAAATTCTAATTGATCCTCATCCACTTGACGAACTCGCGCATCCTGAACAACCAGTCCCTTGCTACTTGGATCACGACCTTCATTGCTTAACACCTCTACCACAAATCCATGTTCCTCCTCCACATATTCGATAATTTCCTCATTTGAATACCCATATTCATCTTTTACTTTCTGAACCTCATGGGAAATCATATACCCTATTACCAAAACAGGAAGAACAAAAATTAAGAAGGCTCCCCCAAGAATAATCGCAATAACGATGATTGTTTTTTTCAATTTGCATCCCCACCAAACATAAAATATGAAATTACCTAAATCGTAACATACTTGAGGCCTCTTAAATAAAAAAAGCATACTGTCTAAGGTGAGGAATATTCATAAATTTAAAGGAATTCATGAGTTTAGAACGAATCTTTACAAAAGAGTTTCTTTTTGAAAGGGGTTTGTTTATGTCTTATTTATCTGTTAGTACTTGGAGTTTACATCGACTGCTTGGACCACTACGCTGGACCGCTTGGGACAACGCACAAAAAAAGCATATAACCAAACTAGAACAGCAAGATAATGTCATTGATCTATTGGATTTACCGACTATTTTAAAGGAGAAGGGATTTGCAGCTTTTGAGCTCTGCCATTTCCATTTTCCCTTTACAGATTCCCTTTATCTACAAAGATTAAAAAAGGCTTGTACGGATGCCAACATGCGACTTTATACGCTTTTATTAGATTATGGAGATCTATCATCTACGGATACACAACGAGTGGATGCGGATATGGAGCTTATTAAAGAATGGATTGATATAGCCGCAGAAGTAGGAGCGGAGCGTGTAAGAGTGGTAGCGGGAGATGCCCCTGCTGACGATCAAGATGCTTTGTCTCGCGTTTCTCAATATTTACATGAACTGGCTGTTTATGCGGGACAGAAAGGCGTCAAGATCATAACAGAGAATTTCCGTACTCTCTCAAGCACAAGTGAAAATTGCCTTTATATTGTCAATCAGTCTGATGAACAGATTAGATTGATTACGGATTTTGGAAATATGAGTGGAGCAGAAAAATACAATGAATTAGCGAGAATAATTCCTTATAGCGACTCCATTCACGCAAAACCCCAATATGATAAGGACGGAATACCAGATCAAGATGAATTTAGACGTTGTTTGGATCTTTTAAAACAGGCTCACTACGATGGACCTATCGTCATCATTTATGACGGACCTGGTGATATGTGGGAAGGGATTGAGCGGACAAAGAAAATCGTCGAGGACTACCTATAATAATCTTTAAAAACGAGGCCGGGGCAAAAGTGTTTTCACCAAAGAAAAACCGAACTAATAGGACCGAAATATACTTCGCTCATTGTTCGTCTTTGAAGCCTAGTATTTTAGTTATGTCCCAGCCTTGTTCTGCTCAGAAAATCTGTTTATTTTTTTAAATTTTGACAATGGTCTTACTTGTATTTTCTCCCCTTTAAGTAGATACTAAATATATTGACAAATTTTTAAAAATTAGGGTATAAGGGGAAGCATTTCATATGGAAGCGATGACGGATTTTTTTCAAAAAAAGGGCGTAAAGAGATTTATTATTTTTGCCTTAATCGTATTTATTCTTTTTAGTGTGCGAAGCATGATGAATCTGATTCTACTAACATTTATCTTTTCGTTTTTAATGAATGGCCTTGTAGAATTTACGATTGCTCGGATACGTTTAAACCGCACTCTGCTCGTATTATTGCTGTACACTATGATCGTTGGTTTGCTGACAGTTGGAATTGTAAAGTATTTGCCAATCATCTCAGTAGAAATTAGTCAGCTCATTAGACAAATCACAAATTTCTCCATCCAACCGCATGACAATATAATCGTTAATTATATTGAATCAATTATTTCAAGCGAGCAAATTACAACTTACATAGAAAATGGCTTTTCATTTTTATTAAGATCATTTTCCGATATTAGCAAAACGAGCGTCCAAGTATTAATTGCATTATTATTAAGCTTATTTTTCCTAATTGAGAAACCACGTTTAATCGAATTCACGAACAAATTTAAAAACAGTAAAATTGCTCCATTTTATAATGAAATTGAGTTCTTTGGTAAGAAGTTTTCCCAAACGTTTGGAAAAGTCATTGAAGCACAATTCATCATTGCCCTCATCAATACTTTCTTAACAGTCATTGTCTTAATGATTCTTGGGTTTCCACAGATCATAGGGCTAGCCTTTATGACTTTCTTCTTAGGCCTAATCCCTGTTGCCGGTGTGATCATCTCACTAGTTCCTTTAACAATCATTGCTTTTACAATCGGGGGATTCCTAAAAGTCGTATACTTATTTATCGCCGTTATGGTCATCCATGCTATAGAAGCTTATATATTAAATCCCAAGCTTATGTCTTCAAAAACAGATTTACCTGTTTTTTATACGTTTATCGTCCTGCTCTTCTCACAAAACTTTTTCGGGGTGTGGGGACTGATCATCGGGATTCCAGTGTTTGTTTTTCTGCTGGATGTTTTGGGTGTAACGAATAAAGTAGTGAAGGGAACGGCCAATGTGTAAAAGTCTTAGTTTAGAGAGTTTTAAATTCTCATCCGAAGCAACAATATCTAACTCCTTCATATAACTTTGGTTCCAAATTGAATTCTCCTTTATTTCCATCAGAAAAAATGTAAGTCTCTCCATTTTTTCTGATGGATCTTTGCAGTGTTTGCAATGTTCATAATGTAGTGATAATCGGCCCTTGCTTCGTAAGAATAATCGTATGTTCATATTGAGCCACAAAGCTTTCATCGGTTAGGAAGGTCCAGTCGTCATCTTCGGATTGATAAACCTCCTCTTCAAATGTAGAGATAAACGGTTCAAAGGCAATAACCATACCATCTTTTAGAATTTCATCATCCCAGTGAGAGTAGTAATTGAAAATATGATCTGGTGCTTCATGAATGGAGCGTCCAATACCGTGTCCAGTAAGATTTTTTATGACTGTTAAGCCATGCTGTTTTGCTACATTGTGTGCAGCTTTTCCGAGCGCGCTTTTTTTCGAACCTGGTTTAGCCTCCTTAAGTCCAGCGTCGAATGCCTCTTTAGCAACATCACATATTTTCTGTAAAATTACCTCTCCTTTCCCAACTACAATCGAAATTCCTGTATCTGCGAAATAACCGTTTTTCGAACCTGACACATCAATATTAACAAGGTCCCCCTCTTGAATGATTCGTTCCCCTGGAATCCCGTGGGCTACTTCTTCATTTATGCTAATACATGTATATCCGGGGAAGTCGTATTCTCCTTTTGGTGCAGATTGTGCTCCTGCTTTTTCAAACATCTCTCTCGCCATTTCATCAAGTTCTTTTGTCGTCATTCCAGGTTTTGTACAATGAACTAATTCATCGCGAATCATTCCACAAATTTTACCAATTTCTTTTAATCCATTAAAATCTTCTTCCGTCTTTGCAATCATTGTATCCCCACACTTTTTAAAGTATTTTATAATCAGTATTCCATTCAGATTCTAGTATAAACGGAATGGCTTTTCCTTATCTACAATTTCTCACTAAAAAAGCCATGTATCAGTTAAGTAAAGTAAATACATGGCTTTCATCATTTTCATTTATGTAACTTTTGAGGCTTCTTCACTATGTTTTCCCGCTTGTTTCTTTTTCTCCTTTTTAATTTCTTTTCCCAGTCCCAGTTCTTTTGCCTCCTGATTTAAAGCTTTCATGAGACTAGTCAACATTACGATCAAAATCACCGAGAACGGCAGAGCTGCAAGAATCATTGTGTTTTGCAATGCCTGTAGACCGCCTGAATAAAGTAGCGCAGCAGAGGTCATTGAAAGCAATACGCCCCAAATCACTTTTATTTTATTATCTGGATTTAATACTCCATTAGCTGTCATCATACCTAAAACAAACGTCCCAGAGTCCGCTGATGTTATAAAGAACGTGCCAACTAATATCATTGCTAGAATCGACAACGTGATACTAAATGGAAATCCTTCAAAAACGCCAAAAAGAGTCTCTTCAGGTAACAAGGAAGATAGCGACATCGTCCCAGACATTTCTGTTGTAATGGCTGCACTTCCAAAATTCGCAAACCATACAAAGCCAATAAGTGATGGAATTAATAGAACACACAAAATAAATTCACGGATGGTTCTACCCTTTGATACCCTAGCAATAAATACACCGACAAATGGTGACCATGCAATCCACCATGACCAGTAAAAAATTGTCCAATCATTAATCCAGCTACGAATTTCTCTGTCGAACGGAGCCATTCGTAGCCCCATATTAATGAAGTTTTGGAAATATTCCCCTACCGAATCGACAAAGAGATTTAAAGTGAAAACAGACGACCCTAAAATAAATACTGCCAAGAAAAGGACGGCGGCAAGGCCCATATTCACGTTACTTAATATTTTAATCCCTTTACTCAAACCAGTTAACGCAGATATCATAAATAAAATAGTCACAACAAAAATAATCAGCGCTTGAATTGTAAAGTTGCTGGGTACGTCAAATAAATAAGAAAGCCCCCCATTTATTTGCATCGCACCAAACCCAAGTGATGTCGCAACCCCTAAAACGGTTGAAACCACCGCGATGACATCAATGATTTGACCTACTAATCCATCTGCATGTTTGCCAATAATCGGTCTCAATGTTCTACTAATTAAACTTAATTCACCTTTTCTAAACGTAAAGTAAGCAAGTACTAACGCGATCACTCCATAAATTGCCCAACCATGTATACCGTAATGAAAGAAGGTAAACCTTAGAGCATCCTTCGCACCTTGATTAGTACCTAGTTCCCCAGTAGGTGAACTTATCGCATAGTGACTAAGTGGTTCATATGCTCCATAAAAGATTAAACCAATTCCCATGCCTGCACTAAAAAGCATTGATATCCAAGTCGGTCTTGAAAACTCAGGCTCGTCATCTGGTTTACCAAGCTTTATCCGACCAATTGGACTTACAAATAGATAGACACAGGCAATAACAAATACCATTATTAACACCAAATAATACCAGCCAAAGGTATCTGTAATAAAGCTTTGTGCAACACTAGTAATCCTTTCAAACGATGTAGGCATAATAACGCCTAAGAGGACTAACCCTCCCACAATCGCTAATGAAACGTAAAAAACAAGTGAAGCTTTTTTCATATTAAATTGACAACTCCCATTTTAGATTTGTTCAGAGTGGACTTTACTTCGATTAGAGAGTATATACACGTAAAACCAATAAAATAATACGAGGTTTTTTTGAAGCAATAGTAGATAACCCAATAAAAGTTTTACTGAACTTAATTCGTTACATTTGAGCAAAATTTCAACCATCTTTGTAAGCTGTGAAAAGATGATGAGGTGGTGCATAGAGGTTATTTATAAAATAAATAATGAAAAGCGATTTTGCCAGGCCTTTTTCGCACCTGTTTAGTCTAACGTAAAGATTATGATGAAGCACATATGATATTCCTGCATTATTTGTGTTATAGATGTCCTATCTCTCTTGAGGCGAATATACATTATATATCCTCAATAATCTCCGGGATTCCGCCAAATACTATATAAATACAATAAAAATGCAAGAGGTTCTCTACCTTCGACAAGCAAATGTTCTAAGACAAAGAAAGGCGTTCTTTGCTTTTCATTAGACTAGATTAAGCTAGAATTTTGCATGAGTAGGTTCAGCGATCTGCTGTTTGTCACCATCTCCAATTTGGATCACTTCCTTACTCTTTATAATTTCCGTATATTAGGATATTTATCCAGCTCATTTTCCACTGCATTCTTAATTCACTAATCTTTGCAGTTACCATCATCAGGAAATTGGTTACCCATAATACCTGGCTTTAGAAAGTACGGGGAAGTATATGCAGAGAATACTCTTTCTGTAAAAGAGGCCACCTTCAAATCGCTTGAGAGAAGTAGCTGACTGATAAAATTTGCTTATAATCAAACTTTCTATTGAGCCCTCATAAGAGGTTCAGTCAAACTATAGAAGTGAGATTGTATTCTTTTTTTGCTATGCCGTAAACAGCAATCTTTCGTGAATACGCTGTTAGCGGGATACAATGAAGGACGTATCCCTTTTTGACTATAAGCCGACTTTTGGCTTTTGAGCGCAACAGTAGCATCTTAGCAGGCTATTTGTTTGCGGTTTATATCCAAAAACAACATTAATTTTTAGGAGAGGATAAATTTAATGATTGATTTGAAACAATACGGCTATATCGAAGACGAAACACCACCACTAGGTTTAATCCCTGGAAGGGTTACCGAACTGCAGCGAGAGCAATATACCGTCATCACCGAACAAGGAGAAGTCACGGCTGTATTGAAGGGCAGTTTTTATCACACAGCAGTGACTCGGGAGGATTTTCCGTGCGTTGGCGATTTTGTATTTCTACAATACAACGAAGACGGCGCTTCTCTCATTGCTAAATTGCTGCCTCGCCGCTCGAAATTTTCCCGTGCTGACTATTCAGGACACGCAGCAGGGTATGTTAAAACCATACTGGAGCAAGTCGTAGCAACAAATTTTGATTACGTATTTATCGTATCGTCCCTAAACTGGGATTTCAATGTCAGCCGCATCATGCGCTACCTAACACAGACACGGCAGAGCAGCGGCCAGGCTGTTGTAATCTTAACAAAGGCCGACTTGGTCCCAAATTACAATGCACCGTTGGCTGAGGTTCAGAAAACTGCTCCTGATGTACCAGTACACGCAGTTTCCAGTCACACGGGAATTGGTTTAGATGAGTTAAGTGAATATCTGCAACCAGGAAAAACGGTGGTATTCCTCGGCATGTCAGGCGTAGGAAAATCCTCGCTGCTAAACGCCTTGATGAATCAGGAAGTGATGACTGTCAAGGATATTCGTGAGGCTGACAGCCGCGGGCGACACACAACAACGCATCGCCAGCTTTTCATGCTCCCTTCAGGGGCAATGGTTATTGATACGCCGGGTATGCGTGAGCTTGGACTATTCGGTGCGGACGACGGCATCAGTGCAGGATTTAACGATGTGGAGGAATTATTCACAAAGTGTCGCTTCAATGATTGCCGCCATCAGACGGAGCCGGGTTGCGCAGTCCTTGCCGCCCTTGCAGATGGATCATTGGCGTCAGATCATTGGGAGCATTACCAGGCACAGAAGCGGGAAAACAAATTTGTGGATGATAAATCAGGTTATCTCATGGATAAGCGAGCACGGAAAAAGGCAATCGCCATGCGACATAAGGGGAAAAAGGGAGGTTATAAGAAATGAACAACCATGATGAGAAGTTTGTTAATCCCGAAACACTGGAGCTTGCTTTAAGTAAAATGTTTAATAAGACGGTAATCCGCGCAGATTATCGACTCAAAGAGTTGCAAGGTGGGACACTAGGAGATGTTCGGCTTGTAACAGGCATGGTTGAAACTTCCGATGGTGAAAATCTGCCATATAAGATGGTTTGGAAAACACAGAAAAAATTTGAGCGTTATGGTG
This sequence comes from Bacillus sp. J14TS2, assembly GCF_018333015.1. Taxonomy (NCBI): domain Bacteria; kingdom Bacillati; phylum Bacillota; class Bacilli; order Caryophanales; family Bacillaceae; genus Bacillus; species Bacillus sp. J14TS2. Next base: position 236,782 of record NZ_BORE01000007.1, read on the forward strand.
ATTCGGGTTCATGGCGAAGGGAATACGATCTCTATACATCGGATTTCAAAAAGGTCTTCTCCGATTCGTTCCGTTTCCCAGAGTGTTATCACGCCGAAATAAATGGTGATGAGATTCAACTGTGGATAGAGTATATTGATGGGGAATCCGGCCTAAATCTAACCCCAGAAATGTATGAACATATAGCCGAGGAATTAGGGCGATTTCAAGGCAGGATGTACACCGAACAACCAAGCATATTGCAGAATTTGACCAATTTAAGCAAGGTTGAGTATATGAAAAACTACTATTTGCGATACCGGTCATGGAATGTTTTGTATGATTATATACGCTCTGATGACTGCGAAATTCCGAATTACCTCTGTAAAATGCTCATAGACTTAGATAGCAATGCGGACGAGATATTTAGTCAGATTGAAAAACTCCCCATCGTGCTTTGTCACAGAGATTTTTGGGTGGAAAATATATTCTATGCGGACGGGAAAATCGTACTTATCGATTGGGATACCACCGGTTGGGGATACATGGGCGAGGATATCGCAAGTTTAATAACGGATGAACCAGACATCTCTTATATGATTGAATACTACCAAAAATGTATTCCAGCATATTACAGAGGTTTTTCGGAATATGCGGATGTGGCCCATATCTCCGATCATTGTATCTATGAACTAATCCTTGCTATGTTCGGATACAGGCTTGTAGAATGGCATAAATTCGCTGAGTCACCCGAAGATAAATCACTACACCTAAATACCTTGAAAAAAATTTATGAGTTGAGAAATATGTAGATATTGTATATGTTTCAACTTAAACTCTATTTTGTATATGCAAAAGACCTTCACATACTGATCATGTATACTTAAGGTCTTTTAATCACAATGCATTCCCTAGTTAATATCCCAAATAAAATTGGTCTTTATTATTTTACCTAGTTTGAACCGGAGAAAGTAACAGGCTCTAGCTTGTCACCAAATGAATCTGTAGCCCCTTCTTCAAACCTGCATATTGAACCTTAGCTGATACTCGCCAATACTTTGCCTTCATTTCAAGCTTTTAAGATTAATCGTTGTATGGGTTAAGTTTAAATGAAATATTTTTAAAATAAAGGCGGTATATTCAATTTGCCGTTCAAAGGGCTCGTTCAGAGAAAGCCACCTGCCACTTACACCGGTTCCTTATTTATTGTTTGTTTCTAACCCTTTGCTGAAACGACAGAGTTGCCATAAACAGAGTTACACCCCACAAGAACAGCCCTCCGTACGTTATCAAATATACCCAAATGGCTAGCCCTTCAGCGTGCCCTTTTGGAAGTACTCCTAAAAATTGAAGGGCTGTCAAGAAGCTAATTAGCACAGTCAACACCCCAACTGACCATCCAGCTATGATCAGTAACCATTTTGGCAATTTCTCCCCCCATGAAGTCACGAAAGTTAAAGCAAATAAAGATGCCAAGATTGCCAAGATTGCTGTAAAGTCTATTCCGAAGATATATAACGTATTTAGGAAAGCAGGCCCTTCCTGTAATGTATCACCAAACCCCGCTAGATCTTGGACAGCTTGTTTTGTTGTAAGTCCTATTGTTGATCCCCAGGCCCAAAGCGACTTCAAAATCGCATATGGCAACAGTACAACGGCTGCAACATAGCCCCATCTTTTCGTCAAATAAGTTTTATCAGCTTTTTCTTTCCTTACATATTTCTCATGTATTAAGCTCAAAAGACATTCTCCTCCCTTTTTAGATATGAAGCCTATTAGTTTTAAAAGCTTTCCATCTACGTAAAGCAGCATAGCCCTTCCCCGTATGCCAGACTATCCAAGATTGCTTTTATTCGATGTAAATACAACCAACGTATGCAGGCCAAACCGATGACTTTGTTAACCGTTCAAAAAAATTCATTCTTTGCCTGCCGGTTAAGTTTATATGTTCCATATTTATTTCCCCCATTGCTACAGTATCTGTTTCAAGTAGACACTCTGAATTAACAGCCATCATAACAACCTCCTGCCCTTATACTAATTACCGAAAGTTAAATAAAAGTGAGTTCATTGTTAAATTCCGTTTAAATTTGAAATCCAACAACCGCTAATCGCAGGGAGGAACTCCAGGGTGCTATGAAACCAGCGGCAAGATGCAAGGTCCTATACAATTTGGCTTCTCCACTGGCCATCGCGCAGATGAAAAGTGTAATTCATTGAAAAAAGGATACGGCCCGGTATTTTCTTAGGCTTTTAGGGAATATGCCTTATTCAGAACGCTACTGTTTACTGGTATTAGAAAGAGGGAATTAGTGACACTTCTTGAAGGTGATTAACACGGAAAAATGACATCATGATCAATAGCAGGCACGATCAATGATTTTCTCGACTTTTTAAAAAAAGGATTCAATACAGTTAAACCCCTTCCCGATTCTCTCGAGAAGAGGCTGTAAAAATTGATATGACAACGATATTAACGCTCTTTTTCGCAGACATTTTCCTTACAAGCCTCCAGGAGGGTGCAGAGGATAAGCTTTGGCGAACAACAACTACGCCATCCATTAACGCCTACTTAAATTCTAATTTACTCTTTCACTTAATATATCAAAACGTACCTCGCAAGGGTATTCAACAAAATCACTTTTTTCTGCATCTTGTGCGCATACAGCAAGCTTATAATCAGTATCCAGCGTGTATTGTTTGTACATGTAGTCTAGCACCTTCTCATTTTTATCCATATCAACAACCTCTATCTCGTTATTGTCTGATTTTCTAACCCGAAAAGAATGAAGTGGGATTGCCAGTCCCTTTCCTAATGCTTTAACATAGCTCTCTTTTAGCGTCCAAATTTCATAGCATGCAAGAATTCTATTTTTTGAATTGAGTATATCCCGATATTCAAACGCGGTAAAAAGCTGTTTAGCCATACATAAATCAAACACCTGCACTTTTTCCACATCAATACCCACATGCTGGTTGTGTACTGCACAGACAACATAATTACCTGAATGTGAGATATTATATTGAATATGAGGGTAGTTAGGCAAAAATGGTTTGCCGTACGCATTTTTCTCCACAGTAATATCTTTCAATCTAGCACCTGTCCGTTCTTTTAATACATTATCTAGTAACAAATCACCTATTATTGTTCGATACGCATCTTCAAGATGGAAAAATTGTCGTATACGCTTTTGTCTGTCATAAGATGCTTGTGCAAGTAGCACTTTTAACTCCTCTTGGCTTGTTTTTTCAGGTAATTTACAAATATATACTTCAACCAAACCGATTTGCTCCTTTCACATCAGCTATGTCCAATTGGAATATTTATATAAAATATCCACCACCAAGAAAGAACGCTTACGAGAAATCCACCAATCACCAGCCACAGTGCAGGTGCAAATGCAATCAGCATAATAAGTAACCAAGATAGTTTTGGCCGTTCTTCATTGGAAAATGTTCTAAATAGTGTCGCCCTTCCTACAGGAGGAATTAAACCTGCCCCCCTACCTTGAAGAAGTCTAAATAGGTTTAACGTGACATATTTTACGCGAACCCGCATAAAACTGATGCAATGGTAAATATACCTAGTGCACTTAGAAATATACGTTTTATTCCAAAAACGGTCACCCATCCAGCCCGCTACTGGAAGAAACATAGCGAGACTGATAAGATAGCCGATATTTATTGTGCCCATGGCTGGAGGAGGAACATGAAACACTCTCCCTATTGCTGCGTACTATCCAAGGCTGACATAAACATAGCCAATACATATACGACGCGTACAGCAACCTCAACATGAAAATTTTTCCACTACTACTTCCCGTTGTAGATAGTTTCAACTGATTTCAAGCTATTTGGCATTAAGTTACACCAACGGGATGTTATATAATCTAAGCACTCTTGACGATTAGCTGCTCCATAAGGCTTATCCCAGCCTGCTGGAATTTCAAGAAAGTCTGGCCAAAGAGAATATTGGCCTTCTTCATTTATTAAAACGAAATAAGATCCATCCGAATTTTCAAAAGGATTGCTCATCATTTATCTCTCCTTCTACGAATCTATTAGAGTATATTGATGTAATTCACTTAATTTTTTAGACAGGATTTCTCCGATTTCTGCCAATGGTTCCGGCTGGCACATATCCTTATGACGGCAATGAATGTCGTATGCTTCAATCTTGCCGTTAATATAAGGATCCCATGCACTGATAGAAATAGGCTCGAACCATTCAGGAGTAATAGTCGAACGGAAAAAGAGAATATCACCTGTGAACGTTTTTGGTTCAAATTCACTTAGATTATGAACGGACTTTACATATGTTTCCTTCAGGTTTGTTATCGTAACATCATCTAAATTTGCTAATGCACTTCCATCTTTTCTCAACAATTCGATTGCATGTTCAAGATCAAGTGGCCCCTCGCTTAAGCTTTCAGGATCATACCCTCCCAAGGCAAGTAAAGCTATGAGCGCTTCCTCCTCATCAGGAGCTTTCTTAATTGGGAGAAAATGATTTGGATATGCATCTAACATGGCAACTAATGCGACTTCTTTTCCCTGCTTTTGCAGCTTTGTTGCCATTGCTTGAATGATATTCCCTCCCAATGACCAGCCAAGCAAGTAATAAGGTCCCTCAGGCTGGATACTTTGCAGCTCTTCAATATAATCTGCAACCATTTCATCTAATGAGTTTGGATGCCTTTCTGGTTCAGAAATTCCTCGTGCCTGCAGACCATAAATTGGATAATCTCTACTTAATTCTTTCATAAGACCGGCATAACACCAACTTAGTCCGCCAGCTGGATGGACACAGAATAATGGCGAAAAAATCCCACTTGTACGAAGTGGTAATAGAACATCAAGCGCACTGTTATTGTCACCTACCTCCAATCGTTCAGCGAGTCCGGCAACAGTGGGCGACTCAAACAGATTACCAATACTCAATTCAATCCCGAAGGCCTCTTTAATTCGTGTCATTAACTGTACAGCGAGTAAGGAATGACCACCAAGGTGAAAAAACTCATCATTAATCCCAACATATGGCAAATCCAGTACTTCCATAAACAGATCACATAGCATTTCCTCCTTAGGAGTTCTTGGCCCTCGCTCAGTCGCTTCGGCTGAATAATCCGGCTGAGGTAATGCCTTGTGATCCAACTTTCCATTAGGGGTTAATGGAAATTCATCAATTATTATAAATGCTGAAGGTACCATATAATCAGGTAAACGTTTTGCGGTCCAGCGCCGTATATCTGTATTCTCTTTATTTGCATTTGCCTTTAAAATAATATAGGCGATAAGCCGCCGATCTCCGGGGTGATCTTCCCTGCTCATGACGGCTGCCTGCCCTATGTCAGGATGTTCGGAAAGCACATATTCAATCTCTCCTAACTCAATCCTAAATCCCCTGATTTTCACTTGCTGATCAGCACGCCCGATGTAATCTAACATTCCGTATTCTTTCCAGCAGGCTAAATCTCCTGTGCGATACATCCTTGATCCTCTTTCACCATATGGATTTGCCAAGAATCGTTCTGCAGTTAAATCTGGTCTTCCAATATAACCTCGTGCCAATCCGGGTCCGGATACGTACATTTCTCCTACGACGCCTATAGGTACGGGCTGCAAAAACTTATCCAATACATATATCTCAAGATCCTGTATACCTTCTCCAATGATACTGTTCGCCCGGGAAGATACCGAACTTTTATCAAGTTCCATGTAGGTAACATGTACAGTCGTTTCAGTAATGCCATACATATTAATCAATTTTGGCGCATCCTCTGCGTGTCTTGTATACCAATCTTCCAAGCGACTGAGTTCAAGTGCTTCCCCGCCAAAAATGACATATCTTAACTTCAATTGCTGACCAATTTTTTGCTGCTCCCTATCCGCCTGCATTAATTGATAAAAAGCAGAAGGTGTCTGGTTTAGTACAGTAACCCTTTCGTTAACAAGTAACTGTAGAAATTCAACAGGTGAACGACTAATCTCATGTGGAACAATGACAAGTCTTCCTCCATACAGAAGAGCACCCCACATTTCCCATACAGAAAAGTCAAATGCATAGGAATGGAATAATGTCCATACATCATCCCCATTAAATTGGAACCAATTGTCTGTCGATCCAAGCAAGCGATTCACATTTTGATGTGGTATTACTACGCCCTTAGGTAAACCGGTGGACCCTGATGTATAAATAATATATGCTGGATGAAGCGGCTGTAATGGTTGTATTCGTTCCAAGTCTGTTGGATTAGTAGCCTTCTGTCCACTTAATTTTTCATTTATTTCTTTTGCATCTAAAACAAGGCATGGTATGGAATCACCGACAGGTAGCTTGTCCATATATTCCTCATTCGTGATGACCAATACCGGCTTTGCATCTTCCATCATAAATGCAATACGTTCACTCGGATAATTCGGATCAAGTGGCACATAACCGGCACCCGCTTTTAATATGCCAAGCAAGCCGATTACCATGTCAAATGATCTTGGTAAGGCTAGAGCTACAAATTGCTCCGGACCAACGCCATTTTCTATTAATAAATGCGCAAGCCGGTTCACCTTTTGATTTAAAGATTCATAAGTCATCTGCTCATTCTCAAAGATAAGAGCTATATTTGCCGGTTCAAGCATTACTTGTTTCTCAAATTGTGATGGTAAGCATGCTTCTACTACAGTCTGATTCTTATTTCCATGCATAAGTAATTTTTGCTTTTCTTCCTTTTCCAATATTTCCAGACGCCCAATCGACTGGTCAGGATCCATTACTGCAGATTCTAGTAAGCGGATGAGCCGCTTTACCATCAATACAATCGTTTCTTTAGTAAACAAATCCGTGCTATACTCAAGAAAAGCGTCTAAACCATTGGCCTCCCCTGTTTCATTCACACGTTCACGAAATTCTAAAGTAAAATCAAATTTAGCTGCTCCGACGCTATAAATAGACAAATCACTCTTAAGTTCAGGTAAATCAAGTTTTGGATTAGGTGTATTTTGTAATGCAAGCATGATCTGGAATAATGGATGCTTTGATCTGGATCGTACAGGATTAAGTGCTTCCACTAATCGCTCAAAAGGCAGATCCTGATTTTCATAAGCATTAATATTTACCTTCCTCACTCTGTTAAGTAATTCCTTAAAGCTTGGATCACCGGATGTATCTGTACGCAATACCAACGTGTTAATAAACAGCCCTACGAGGTCAGTTAATGCATCGTCATTTCTTCCAGCTACAGGACTTCCTAATGGTATATCAGTGCCCGCTCCTAGCCGAGTTAACAAAGCAGTAAGCCCTGCTTGCAGTGTCATAAACAAGCTGACCCCATTCTTTGCTGAAATATGAAGCAGCTGCTGATGCATTTTTGGATCAATCGTAAAATGATATGTCTCTCCTTGATAGCTCGACTCTAATGGACGTGGATAGTCTGTTGGCAACTCCAAATGATTGGGCAAGTCCGCTAATGTTTCCACCCAGTAATCAAGCTGCACTTCAGCCAGACATTCCTCATCCTGTTTATTTTCAAGCAACTTTTCCTGCCACAATGCATAATCCGCATATTGTACAGGTAGGTCCGACCATTGTGTTCCTTCTTCCTGAAGCTGGCCAATATACGCTGCCTTCAAGTCCTCTGTCAAAGGGGTTAGGGACCAGCCATCACCAACAATGTGATGGAGCAACAATACCAGTACATACTTGTTCGCTCCCACTTTAAAAAGCTCTACGCGAAATGCAGGTTCTTCAGCTAAGTTAAAGCAGTGTTTTACAGCCTTGTTTAATCGTTCGGTTAATTCCGATTCTTCTATTTGATGTACATGCAGCATCGGTTTGGCAGCTTCTACATCCAATATTAGCTGTCGGGCAGTACCCGCTTGTTCGGGAAAAATTGTTCTTAAAGATTCATGCCGAGCAACCACATCAATGATCGCTTTCTGCAACGCGTCTTGTTCCAATTTTCCTGATAAATGAACAACAACCGGAATATTATAAGTCGGGCTCGGTCCTTCTAACTGATAAAGAAACCATAATCGACGCTGTGCGAATGATAGTGGAATGATGTCTTTAGTTTCTGTCCTGTTAACAGGGGGTCTCACTTGTTTCCCTTGCGCCAACTTTTTAACTAGACCTGCAACTGTTGGTGTTTCAAAAAGCTTACCAATGCTAAGTTCAACCTCAAACACTTCACGAATATAATTCATTAATCGAGCAGCGAGCAAGGAATGGCCACCCAGATCAAAGAAATTGTCATCAATTCCTATTTGTGGAACATCCAGCACTTGTTTAAACAAATCACATAAAATTTCTTCTTGTGGTGTTCTTGGTTCTCGACTATAGTCACCTTTTTCAAAGGTTGGAGCCGGCAATGCTTTCCGGTCAATTTTCTTATTCGGCGTCAGCGGAAATGTGCCTATTGTTACGAAAGCAGACGGAACCATGTAGGCTGGCAACTGAGTTTGCGCAGTTTGACGAAGTTCAATAAGATCAATAACTTCTTCTTCCTCAGGCACAAGATATGCAATTACACGTTTATCTCCAGGCTGATCTTCTCTAGCCACAACTACTACCTGATTGACTGCAGCGACTTTTGCCAAAACCGCTTCAATCTCTCCCAGTTCTATTCTAAAACCGCGAATTTTGACTTGATGGTCCGATCTACCAATATACTCCAGTGATCCATCTGGTCGCCAGCGAGCAATGTCGCCAGTGCGATACATCCGTTCTCCGGGTGCGCCGTATGGATTAGCGATGAAAGTTTCCGCAGTTAAATCCGGGCGGTTAAGATACCCTCGCGCCAGCCCTTTGCCTGCGATATATAAGTCTCCACTCGCCCCGGGTGGAACAGGCATTAACGCGGAATCCAGTATGAAAGTTTGCGTGTTTCCAATTGGGTGGCCAACGGAAGGAACAGCCGCTCTCTCAGATTTCAAAGTAATTGCTGTAGACCATATCGTTGTTTCTGTCGGTCCATAAAGATTTGTTACTTCACAATCAACGTCATGCAATGCTTCTACTAAATTAGCGGCAATTGCCTCTCCACCGACAAGTACCCTTAGTCCATGTATTTTTTCTGGATTGGTGGTAACAAGGGCGTGCCAATGTGTAGGTGTCGCCTGCATAATTGAGATATGATTTTCTTCAATCAAATACGCTAACGCAGCCGGATCTTTAATCGTTTCCTTCTGTGCAACAACACAAATTGCCCCGCTAATTAACGGAAGGAATATTTCCAACGCGGATATATCAAAAGCGATTGTCGTAACAGCCAACAACCGATCCATCCCATCTAATTTAAATCTATCCTGCATAGAGAGAAGGAAGTTGACCAAGCTCTCTCCCGTAACAACAACCCCTTTCGGACGCCCTGTAGAACCAGAAGTATAGATTATATATGCCGGATGCTGTGGTGCTACTGGTTTACAAGAAAAGTCGATATAAGCATAAGCAGCTAATTTTTCTCGGACAACTGGATTATCCAACACTAGCTTTGGTACTTCACTTTCCGGCAAATCGTGTTGTATCTCCTCATACGTCAGCAAACAAACAGGCTGTGCATCTTCAAGCATATAAGCAATGCGGTCAGAAGGATAATCTGGGTCAATTGGTAAATAGGCTGCGCCAGTTTTCAGAACAGCTAACATGGCAATGACCATATCTTCAGATCTTGGCAATGCCAAAGCAGCAAACTTCTCCGGGCCAAGCCCTTGTTCTTCGAGCAAATGTGCCAAACGATTCACTTGCTCATTTAACACTTCATAAGATAGCTTCTTTCCTTCAAATCGCAAAGCTTCAGCCGACGGTGTATGCATAACCTGACTTGTGAACATTTCAACTACAGTTGTATAAGAAAGGCTCTGATATGTCTCGTTCCAATTATTGATTACATTATCGTATTCCTCTGGTAAAATTGTCTTTATATTAGCAACAGCCAAATCCGCATTTGTCTTAGCAATATTTTCTATTAGATACAGTATACGCTGAAGATGAAGTTCTATTTCCTGTACTTGATAAATATCAGCATTCGCGTCAAGGTCGACTCTCACACCTTTTCCGTCACGCTGATCATAAATATTCAATGAAAGATCGTCCACTGGTCCTGTATGAAGCTTATGTGTCGTCCCTCTAATCCCGCCAAAATTCAATCCATAATCAAACGGCATCATGTTAATTTGTGGACCGAATAAGCGCTGATTCTCCCCCAACAGCTTCAGATCACGGCGCAACGTCTCATGCCTGTAATGCTGATGATCCCGAACTTGTTTCATTTCCTGATTAACTTGCTTCATTAACTCTGAAAAGCTCATATCAGGACGTACCGCTAGGCGTAATGGCAGTAAATTCATTACCATTGCAGGAACCCTTACCGAAGATGTCCCCATACGGCACATCATCGGTAAACAGAGGACAACATCTTCACTGCTCGTTAACCTTTGCATATACATGGCAATAGCTGCTACAATAACCTCATACCAATTCCCACCGTTTGCTCGCGCGACTTGTTTCAACTGATCCATTGTATCTACAGACAAATAGCCTGTCTCATGGATAATTTCTTTAGATAATCGCGGCGAAATATCAGCAAGGCTTACTACCTCTGGTTGATCACTAAAACACTCCATCCAAAACGTACGATCTTGTATGTATTTTTCTGAGGTAATGTATGTTGCATGTTCATCCAACACTTCTTGGAAGTCCCCCAATTTATCTCCTGCAACAGGCTCGTGTTGTACGAGCGATGTATAGATACCCGCAACGCGCTGTACGATAAGGGAAAATCCAAATGCATCGGCGGCAATATGATGAATACGCTGATACCAGAAATACTGATCCTCCTCAACCTTAAGCAGCGCCTGCTTAAACAGCATATCCTTTGTCAGATCTATCGGTTTAGAAAGATTAGCCGTCATCCAAACTTCGGCGGCCTGACGAGAATTCGCCTCACCGCTTACATCTATAAATTGCAATGAAAAATCTCTCTTTTCACGAATATCCTGCCAAGGTCCGGATTTATCTTCTCTAAATCTGGAATGGAGCGAGTCGGCTTCTTCAATTGCCTGTCGTAATGCCTGCTCAAAGTATTCCAGAATCAGCCTGCCATTTATTTCAACGTACTCAGCTGTGTTATAAATAGGGTTATCCGGTTCCAACTGCTGCGCATACCAGATTCCGGCTTGTGCACCGGTTAATGATTGATGCCCCGCCATCATGTTAGACATAAGCTAGCAACCTCCTAAAGTTTTATACTTTTGCTTTCATTCGTTCTATTAAACTCCACCATTCAGATAATGTTTTTTTCTCAGCTAGTTCCATAAAATTAATTTCTAATCCGTCTTGTCTCCATAGTTCAACTAAGCTCATCAGTCGAATCGAATCCAGTCCCATACTGATTAAATCATCTGTATCTGAAAGCTCCTCTGGCCGTACATCTAGCATTTCAGCAACTTGTTTACGAATTGTTTCAAATGTAAACGTGTCTTTCATGTCTGATTCTTCTTCCGTATCCCCTTGCAGTGCTCTTATTAAATCGGCCGTAGAAATGGTCACAGCACATCGTTTTGCTACATATTCCATTGCCATGGTATGTTCATCTAAGGAAAAGTCTGCAACTGCATCGGCCACGAAGAAAGGCTGTATATCATACATGAATGCTTCAGCAGCTGTAATTAAGCAACCAATATGTGCATATATCCCACAAATAATTAATTGGTCACGTCCTTGCTCCTGTAAAACATTCAGAAAATCTGACTTTTTAAATGCACTGTACCGCCATTTTGTAAGGATAAGATCATTCGGTTCTGGCGCGAGCGCATTAATAATATCTGTTTGAGCTGGATCATCTGCAAGTCCTTCACCCCAGAAGTCTGTAAGGAGGGCTCTGTCTGCAAGATCCTGATCTCCTGGCTGCGCTGTATAAACAACTGGAATATTCTGTTCTTTACACTTTCTTTTCAGCATTTCAATATGATGTACCAGTTCAGTTACCGGAGATTGTTCTGTATTATAGAAGTTTAAAAAGTAATGTTGCATGTCATGAATAAGCAGAACGGCCCTGTCCGGATCCACCTGCCAAGATACTTTATTTTTCGGAAACTCCGATACGCTTGGCATCAGATATGATTGGATAGTAGGAATACCCATTAAAACACTTCCTTTTCTTTTATTATTTGGTTGCTTTCGCATAGTTGTTGCTGCCTGCATACTCATCTTTCTATGGGCGTCTCATGCACTTCGGGTCTTTCTTCTAAAAGTCTACGTGTATACGCACTGCTTGTGAGGGTATATGTTTCTTCATAAACAGCAACCATTTAGAAAACAATCTATTATTTTTATACGTTTGCTAGTTTTTTTATAATTATTTCTCGCAATGCTTTTTTACTAACCTTTCCAAAAGGTGTTTGTGGAAAAGTATCAACTATTTCCACACGATCAGGAATCTTAAAATCTGCAATACCTCTTTCGTTCAGAAACTCCTTAATTTTTGCTTTAGACAGTGTTTTCTCATATGGAATAATAAATGCACATGACCGTTCAACGAAATATTTGTCAGGCATGGAGACGACCGCGACATCCAAGACATTGGGATGTGCCATAATATGATCTTCAACTTCCTCTGCAGCAATCTTTTCACCGCCACGGTTAATTTGATCTTTAGCACGACCTTCCACAACAATGTTACCTGATTCATTTAGGCTGACGAGATCTCCTGTACGGTAAAATCCATCCGAAGTAAATGCATTGGCATTATATCTTTCTGCTTTATAATATCCGCGAATGGTGTAGGGACCCCTGGTTAACAGTTCTCCTACTTCTCCAAATGCAACTTCTTGATCTTCTTCGTCAACAATGCGAATCTCATCATAAGGTGACATCGGACGTCCTTGGGTATGAATGATAGTTTCATCTGGATCATCAAGTCTCGTATAATTAACTAATCCCTCTGCCATTCCGTATACCTGCTGCAATTTGCAGACAAATGCCGGCTGGATGCGACGGGCCGTTTCCGGACTGAAATGCGCACCACCAACTTGAATAACTTGCAGACTGGAAAAATCATACGAACGAGTTTTAATAGCTTCCAACCAAATGATTGCTATCGGTGGGACAAGTGCTGTAATAGTAACCTTCTCCTTTTCAATTAAAGGAAAAGTCTCATCCGGACTTGGACCCGATGACAGTACAATCCTTGCTCCTGCATAAAGTGTGCCTAACACGCCTGGTGAACTCAGTGGGTAATTATGTGCAATGGGCAAAGTAGCCAGGTAAACACTGTGCTCGTTTAGTCCGCATATTTCATTACTTCTGCGCAAACTGTAAATATATTCATCATGTGTACGTGGGATCAGCTTGGAAAGACCCGTACTTCCACCTGACAGTTGCAGAAAGGCAATGTCATCCGGGTATACATCAGGCTGTATATAATCAGCATTAATATATAGATCAGCTAACCGCTCCAATTCTTTAGATTCACCAAGTGTAATAATATGCTTTAAAGTTGGTGTATTTTCCTGTACCTTTTTAGCCATGGGATGGTAATCATATCCAGACAGTTGTTCTGGCATGATATAAGCTTTTGCTTCTGAAAACTCACAAAAATATTGAATTTCACTATATCGATGTGATGGCATTGCAAAAACTGGTAGTACACCCAATCTGAACAGCGCAAAACAAACCTCAAAAAATTCTACTGTATTTGGTATTTGGATTACGACCCTGTCGTCTTTTTTAAGACCCAGTCTTTGAAAACCTGCAGCCAATTGATCTACTCTCTCGTCCAATTGTGCATAGCTTATTTGTTCTTCGCTGCTTGTTATCGCAATGTTATCACCGAAAATTACAGCTCTCTCCCGAAGGATTTGTCCAAAAGTTTCCCCTCGCCAGCAATCGTTTTCACGATAAAAGGCCGCAACCTCGTGAGGCCATGGTTGACATCCATCTAACAAAGTGTATTCCTCCCTGTTTACTTTCTAATAAATATACCTAGATCAGTCACTCAATCTTTTATGCCCATTGCATGTAACATTGTTCTGAATTTCGCCTCTGTTTCATTCAATTCTTCTTCCGCTTTCGAACCTGCTACAACGCCCGCTCCTGCAAATAAACGCATAGAACGCTCTTTCACCTCAGCACAACGAATCGTTACAATCCATTCTCCATCCCCATTCGCATCACACCAGCCTACCATTCCAGTAAAGAAACCCCGGTCAAATGGCTCAATTTCATAGATGGCGTCACGGGCTAAACTTGTTGGGTAGCCACATACCGCTGGCGTAGGATGCAATGTGATAGCAAGCTCTAAAGAAGATGTATTTGCTTGCTTTAATGTTCCATATATTTCAGTCGAAAGATGCCACATCGCATCCGTCTTAATTAAGGATGGTAAAGTTGGCACTTCAATCGTTTCACAGAAAGGAGTCAGTGCTTCTCTGACCATATCGACAACAACAGCATGTTCATACAAATCCTTTTCAGAATTGAGCAGTTCCAATGCTCTCCGCTGATCTTCCTCCGGATCATCACTGCGAGGACGAGAACCTGCCAATGGATTTGCAAATAATGTTTTGCCATTTTTTGATACGAGTAGTTCGGGACTCGCGCCAATTAGTGTACGTTTTCCATTTGCCGTTCGCTTCTTTTTACTTAATGTTTTTTCTTCCGATAAATCAACTGCAAATGTATAACCTTGTTTGTTATATTGCGCAAGATTTTTTAGAAGCTGTTTAACATCTACTTGCTCCCCAGTTTTAAAATCTAAAGCTCTGGAAACAACAATTTTGTCGATATGCCCTAAGGAAATTTCCCCTAACCCTTGGTTAACGCCGTCCATATATTCCTCTGGTTCCGGAATTGGCTGCATTTCATAAGGGTGCATATAGGAAAAATTTCCCCTTTGTTCTACTGTGATATCTAATGGTCCAGACAAGTCCACTTCTTTAGGAATGATTATTTCGGAATATTCGGAGTAGTCAAAAGGGACTGCGCCCATAGCAATCGGATATGGATGTCCTGCCCGCTTTGCTTGTTCAAGGGCCTCTTCCACCCGTGCAGCTAGGCCTAATATGGGTTTTTTAGTCTTCGGCGCTTCATCAACAACTGAGAAAATACCTTTACCCATTATTGTTCGCTTCGGTGATGCCAGAAAGAAATCTCCCAGCTCATATGCATCCAGCATTGATCGTGTTTTAGTAACACTTGTTTTACTCATTTTCTGCTTACCTCCCTTTATATTAAACACCTAAGGTTGCTCCTCCATCGACAACCATATCGTGCATCGTTATATGGGATGCATGATCAGAAACAAAAAATAGTACGGCTTCAGCAATATCTGACGGATTTCCAATTTTCCCCAGCGGAATACCAAGACGGTATGCCTCTAGTTTTCCAGCAAGCGTTTCTTGTGCGCCAGCTTCATTTTTCCAAAGCTTTCTTAGCATATTTGTGTCAGTAGAACCGGGAGAAACAACATTGCAGCGAATGTTATGCTGTGCCAGCTCCAACCCGAGACATTTTGTAAACATCGTTGCCGCTGCCTTAGAAGCCCCATATGCTGCCATTTCCATTCTGGGCATGTGAGCCGCATTAGAGCTTATAGTAACGATAGATCCCTTCTTACGCGGAATCATGTGTCTGCTGACTACTTGTGATACATAAAATACACCAGTCGCGTTTACTGCAAAGCTCATACCCCAGTCCTCTTTATCCAATACATCTATTGATCCTAACCGCAGTGCTCCCGCTACGTTTATTAAAATTTCAATCGGTCCCAGTTTAGCTTCTATCAAAGAAATTGCTTCTTCTACATTATCTAAATCACAGATATCTGTTGGAAAAGCTAAAGCCTGATATCCTTTTCCCTGCAAATTTTTTATACATCTAGCGAGTTCTCCCTCATTCTTATCAATTGCTGCTATCATTGCCCCATGTTCACCAAGCCGCTCAGCAATTAATTTCCCTATGCCTCCCGCCGCACCTGTAACAACAGCAATTTTTCCTGCAACCCCTTTTTCATTCATTCGCCCATTCCTTTCCCAGGTCCAATTTTAAGTAATAACTTCTCAGTCTAATTGATAATGATTTTCATTATCACTTAATGTCATTCATGATAGACGCTAAAAAAAAGGAAGTCAAGGGACTTATGGTCTTTTTACTATTTGGTAACTAAGTCCTTCGTTTGTTTTTCTAACCTTGCATCCTATTAACACGCTCTCGCCTTATATACACATGTTGCTAGTTAGCAATGAGCCTTTCTATAAAATTTATTTTATCTTTTGTATTTAGAATTATAGGTTTTCAAACATAAGTCACACTTAATACCTTTATTTTCAGAAAGATTATTGCGAATTTTAATGTCCCTTCAGAAAAAAATTCCAAACAATAGTCATGGGCCCACCAGAATGAGAATTAAATCTACACTTTCCGCGTGGGAAGCGTCTTTACGGGTGATTATGTGAATGGGGTTTATCAGAACGCAACTAGATAAAAGGTCCATTATCCGTTGAATTACTTTATCTAATGTAATGACTTACTTGAACAAAGATAGTATTAGTGAAGGAAATACACGTGGAATGATGAACGGAAATCCATTTGGAACAGGTGAAAGTAGTAAACGAACATCCAAAAATAATCAGTTGTTTATAGTGCAGTAATACATTGCAACCGCGTAAATAAATAGTCCCACAGATCAAATTAAAAATTGGCAACGATATGATTAAATTAGCCGATTTGGAGCAAAATTGTAGCTGAGATGGCAAGTGATATAAAATATAAGTATTAATTGAAGTTTGGACATAATTTGGGGAATTCGAAAATAGAACATGGCAGCTTGTAAAAAATTTGATGTTGATAATGGCTAAGACGTACACATGCTTCTAGTGCTATTTGCTGATGAGTGCTTATATAAATGGTATACAGATGAGATTAGAGCGTGCTAGATTAGCAGCAATCATGGCTGCCTATCCCCATCTGACAAAAGGAAAGGACAAGCATATAAATCAACAAATAGTAATCCCCGAAAGATACAGTGGTGAATCTAATAGAGTCCCATTCACTATCTTTTTTGCAGCTTTTTAATAGAAAAAGCCTGCTTGGAACAGACTTTCAAGCAGGCTTACCCCAATGGCAACAATGATATTAACCTTCTGCGAACTGACGATCACTTTATACGCCTTTAAAGGCGTATTTTTACGTTCTTTGAGGCAGGATGTTTACCTTATTTCCTAGGTGTTCATAAACATTTTGACCATTCCTATATCTAAAGAACATGGGATTCCTTTTCGCAAACATTTTCCCTACATTCCTCCAGGGAGGGTGCAGAGAGGAAACTTTGAGCGCTGGATGAGAGCCTTTCCAGTAGGCAAGGTTCTGTGTCGACTACGCCGATACTTTTATCTCTTTTAGCTTATTCTTGCCTTTCCTCTAAAGAGAGAAAACTATTACTACATTCACTAACCAAAGTTTACATGCAAAAAAGGAAAGTACTACAATAGGAAATGACACTATAATTTATTTGCTATACAGACATCTTCTCGACTTATTGAACACTTATAATGAATTTAGTTGCTTCATTTAGGAGGGGTTGAATTGTTTAATATTAAAACTTTACTCTTGTGGGGGTTCACAATTTCTCTGCTTGTGAATATGCTTCTTCTTATAAACTTACTGACGAAGGAATATTCACCGCATTCTTTTGAAAGGACCGAATTCAATTTTGCTTTTAGTGATCTTGTGAATGATCCAAAAACGCTTCTACTTCAAGCTATCAATGAAGCGAATGATCGTTTGGACATTGCGATATATAATTTTGAAGATAAGGAGATTGCACAAGCTGTCCTTAATGCCAATAATCGTGGAGTTAATGTTAGAGTCATCACAGATGCTAATAAAGCAGAAAAGGATAGCAGAGCAACAATACTGGATGAATTTTCGCGAAATCAGATTGACGTGAAAATAAATACATCTCGAAAAATGCACTTGAAAATGGCTGTTATCGATGAGAGTCTTATTGTGACTGGCTCTTATAATTACACTGAAGCATCTGCCAATGAAAATTTAGAACAGCTTATAACATTATCCAATGAAAAGCTAGCGAAAGAATGGACAGATATATTTGCAGATTTATGGAACCAGAATGAATTTAAAAAATGGGAATAATAAATTAACGGCCTTTCCGATTAGAGCATCCAGGAAAAAGCCGTCTTTATAATTTATAACAAAAAAAACGATGAATAGAGAGTTTTTACCTTCCCCCTACTCGAATTTGTTCCTTCTATTTCCTATAAACTCGAGTTTACTCCACGATTAGCTCAAGCACATAATCAAATAATCGATAGCCAAAATCTTTTCATAAAATAACAGCCAATGTTCATTTGGGTAAAGTGATTCGTAATGTTGTTCCTTCTACAGAGCTTTTTAATAAAATTAAATCACCACCAAGGGCCTGTGCTATCATTTTGCTTAACGCTAATCCGAGACCTAATCCTCTAATTTTATATTTTTTCTTTTCACCACGGAAAAAACGTTCGAATATGAAGGGCTGTTCTGTTTCTGGTATCCCGCTTCCTCTATCGGAAACATCGATAACGATTTGTGTCTCCTCCTCTGTCAAGGTAATAACAACTTTACCTTTATTCCCCATCGCTTGCTTGGCATTGTTTAACAAGTTTGTCATAATTTGCTGAAAGCGAATGGGATCAATAGAGATCTCAACAGGATTACTGAGTTTATATAGGCTGATTTCAATTTCTACCTCTTTTTGAGCGACTTGCCAACTAAAAATAGCATCATCCACCACTTCACTAATATTATGGATTGCTTTATTGACAGGAACTGCATTTGTGGCAAATTGATTGAAGGCAAGTAAGTCTTCAACCATTGTTTTCATTTTCTCTGCTTCATTTAATGATATGTTTAAAAACTCTTTCGCCTCATCTCCTGTAACCACTTCATCTTTCAGTGCCTGTAATAAACCACTAATAGAAGTTACTGGTGTTTTCAATTCATGCGTGACACCGGCCAGTAGCTCTTTCCGCAAGGATTCGAGCCTTTCTAATTTTTTAGTCATTTCTTTAAATGAATGTATCAGTTCATAAACTTCTTTTTCTTTATTTTCATTTACGATATTGATTTGATAATTTCCATCAGCGACAAATTTTGCCGCTTCGGCTACATCTTTAATCGGTTTTGCTAAACGGTTTGACAATACATAGATTGCCCCCCAACCAAGCAGTGCCAGACTAATAATCATAATGGCCAGTTGAGTGTATTCTTGATTAACATGGGTTAATTTATCTTTGGACTCGATCATGACGACCCAGCCAATGATTGAATCATCTATTTCAATAGAGGATTTCACGAGATAAAACTTTTGATCCCTAATGGTCAATTTCTGAAACGTATCTTTATTTTTTAATATCGAAGGTTCCAATTGCTGTGCTAGTGGGCCTGTTGGCCGATTACTTGAGCTGATTTGTCCATCTGTATTAACTATATAAGTAAAAGGATTGATACCTAATTCGGTTCTTATCTCTCTCTCTTGAAAAAAATCGGGAGGATGTTGTGCCTGCTTATTTGTCGCAACAATCTGATCTGCCAGATTCTCTGCAAGTATTGACATCAAGCCTAATCGATTTTCCAATGTAGTATGACGGATCCAAAGAGCGGAAATAAGAGCAACGACAATAAGTCCCATACATAATGTTAATAGATATCTGCTTGTCCAATATCTGCGTAGCGAAACTCGTTTGCTCTTTTGAGATTTATGGTTTCTATTTTTGATAAACACTGAACTGATACCCCAATCCACGGAGTGTTTTAATTTTACCTTCTGTACTTGGCCAATCTTGCAAAGCCTTTCTAATTCGTTTAATTGCAAGGTCAACGGCTCGATCGCTGCCATCGTAATCCCAACCCCAGATGTGTTCGATTAATTGCTCGCGCGTGAATGTTTGGTTCGGATGTTCTGCTAAAAATAACAGAACAGATAAATCACGGGGGGTTAGCGCGATATTCTTTTTATTCACCATCACCTGGTGTGCTTTTAAATTAATTTCTAAACACCCAAAACGTTTCACGGGGTTATCACTATCTGCTTGAGAACGTCTTAATACAGCTTTTACACGGGCAACCACCTCATCAGCGACAAAGGGTTTTATTATATAATCATCTGCTCCGATTTTTAACCCTTCCAACCGATCATTTACATCACCAAGAGCTGTTAGCATGATAACAGGACAATTGCTTTCTGTTCTTATTTCTTTTAAAATTTGCCAACCATCTTTATTTGGTAACATAACATCTAACAAAATAAGATCGGGATAACATTCGCGAAATTCCTTTAATACATCATCCCCATCATATACTTGGACAACTTCATAACCAACCCTTTGCAAATAAGCCTTTAATACTCGGCTAATCGCATGTTCATCTTCCACAACAAGAATTCTCAATAGCACCGAACCTCCTGAAAACTAATTTTTCATAAGTTTAACTCAACCGCGCTTTTTTCTTCCATAACATTATCACAGAAATAAGTTAGGAAAAAGTCAATAGTCCGTTAATTGAAAGATAAGAATTAAACTTATCAAGAACCTTTTGAGGGAAAATCCCCAAAAGGTTCTTCTAAATTATATTA
Organism: Bacillus sp. J14TS2; assembly: GCF_018333015.1. Classification (NCBI taxonomy): domain Bacteria; kingdom Bacillati; phylum Bacillota; class Bacilli; order Caryophanales; family Bacillaceae; genus Bacillus; species Bacillus sp. J14TS2. The sequence continues at coordinate 257,385 of NZ_BORE01000007.1, forward strand.
ATAAGGAAGTTATCGGAAAAAACTCTTTTGAGCGAAATTAACTCTACCTTTGACATCCGTCTGACATGTTTCCCCTATATACTTGGCATTAATCAAAACTAATCATTAGAAAATTTTCAGGAGGTTCAAAATAATGCCGATTCAAACTTCATTTAATCCGCAAGGACGTAAAGAGTTGAAACATGCTATTTCCAAGGCAGAATATTATGTCTTACGCAATAAATTACTACATCTTATGCAGTGTGACCCAAATGCTGGAACAAATGGAAAATACCATATTCGATCCACTTACTTTGATAATTTTGATAACAAAAGCTTGAATGAGAAAAAAGAAGGCTTTTTAAATCGTGATAAATATCGTGTCCGTATTTATGGAATGAGTGATCATACGATCAATTTAGAAAGGAAAAGTAAACGAAATAACTTAACCTTCAAAGCAAAGATCAATATCACTCGGGAAGAATATGAAAAAATACGAGTTGGGAATATTCAATGGATGGAACATGACGAAAGGCAGCTGATTCGGGATTTACACTTTGAAATGGCCTACAACCTAGTTAAACCAAAAACCACTGTGGACTATGAACGGGAAGCATTATTATATCCGTATGGCAATGTCCGAGTTACTTTTGATATGAAGGTACAATCCAGTTTACAAAATACGGATATGTTCAATAAGCACTTGCCCATGGTTGATGTGTTGGAAGATAACCTCGTTATTTTGGAAGTAAAATATGATGAATATATTCCTGAAGTGATCAAATTGCTACTTCAATTGTCAGATACAAGGCAGGAGGCTTATTCAAAATACCAATTAAGTCGAATGTATGGGTAAGAAATGGAAATGATAGGAAAACAAAATATAGATTAGGAGAATGATAGATGGATACAACAAACTTTTCAGATATTTTTAAATCAAGTTTTTTAGAAAAGACAACTTCTTTTTCATTAACCGATTCGATACTTAGTCTCGGACTTGCATTATTACTTGGTTTATTTATTTATATTGTTTATAAGAAAACCTTTAATGGAGTAATTTATTCTCATTCTTTTAATATATCCTTGATTATCATGGCGTTGGCAACGTCACTCGTCATTATGGGGATTAGTCAAAATGTTCTTTTGTCACTTGGTATGGTTGGAGCCTTGTCAATCGTTCGTTTCCGTACACCTATTAAAGATCCAATGGACCTAGTATATTTATTTTGGACATTAATTGTTGGGATTTTATGTGGAGCTGGCTTCATTTTACTAGCAGTCTTAGGTTCTCTTGTGATTGGCGGGGTCATCATCTTATTCGCCAACAAAATCAAAATAGAGAATCCATATCTATTAGTTGTGAAATATGGCAAAGAAATGACTAGTGAAGAAATTGAATCCATTGTGAAAGATAATACATTGAAAGCTTCATTAAAATCCAAATCAGTCATGCAAGGCTATGAAACAGAAGTAACTTACGAGATTCGCGTCAAAGACAACCAGTCAAATATCGTATCCGCGATTTCCGAACTGAACGGTATATATTCTGCAGTAATGTTAAGCTATGATGGCAACTTTACCGCTTAATAAAGGATGATTAAATATGGCAAAGAAAAAAACAAAGCTCCTCTTTCCTTTACTGATTAGCAGCCTCTTGCTAGTCAGTGGCTGTAATGCGAATCCAAATTCAGCCACTGAAAATCAAGAGGATATCATTAGTCAGCTAGTTTCCTATAAAGATAGTGACGATTATACAAGTTGGGAAGATGAGCAATTTACCTATATTAATTTAGAAGGTGCAACGGCAACAGTTGATGGTGAAGATGGCGTAATTGTGGAAGATAAGCAAATTTTAATCCGTACAAGCGGAACTTATGTGATAAAGGGTACTCTGGATGATGGACAAATCATCGTCAATGCAGAGGACTCAGGTAATGTTCGGTTAATTTTGAACGGTGCTACAATTAACTCTTCAACAAGTGCACCAATCTTTATAAAACAAGCCGATAAGACAATTATTTCTTTAGAAAAAGACACAGAGAACTCTCTTTCTGATGCCAGCGAATATGTATATGAGAATGATTCTACAGACGAGCCCTCTGCAACAATTTATAGTAAGGATGATCTAACTATTAATGGTTCAGGTACATTGACGATCAAAGGGAATTTTAACGATGGCATAAAGAGTAATGATGATTTAAAAGTCACTGGTGGCACATTCAATGTTACTGCTGTAGATGATGGCATTGTCGGAAAAGATTTATTAGCTATAAAAGATAGCACGATGACATTAACCGCTGGTGGCGATGGATTGAAGGCCTCCAATGCTGAAGATGAAGCAAAAGGAAATATTGCGCTTGAAAATAACAAACTTACCATTAAAGCTGATGGCGATGGAATCCAAGCTGAAAAAGTAGTAGCGGTTGCTAATGGTGAATATACGATTACTACTGGTGGCGGCAGTCCAGAAACAATTGAAACTAGTGAAGATGATATGGGAGGCAAAGGACCTGGAAATTTTGATCCACAAGATATGGAATCCATGGTGGACCGCTTTTTAGCAGGGATTGATGTTTCAGATGAACTGAAGGAAAAACTAAAAAATGCCGAAAACATGGAGGAAATCCAAACGATATTACAAGATTATCCAGATGTGCTGGAACAAATTCAAGAAAGCGATACTATACGCGGACCCGGCATGCAAATGGATGCACCGCCTAATAGTTCAAATGAAAATACATTTCAACCACCTAACTCTCCAACTGATCAACGACCGCAATCCGGAGCAACTGGTGATTCACCAGCTACTCAAGAGAAAACACCAGAGAATGATCAGACTGAAACGGCTAAAGATGATAGCATTAGCACAAAGGGAATAAAAGCCGGGACCGATCTTTATATTAGTGGAGGGCAATTAAAGATTGATTCTTTGGATGATGCACTCCACAGTAATCAAAACGTAACAATTTCCGGTGGAACCATCAACATTTCTACGGGTGATGACGGAATTCACGGAGATCAAGATGTCTTATTAAATGGTGGCAATGTCTCAATAGATAAAAGCTATGAAGGGATAGAAGGGATTAATATAACAATTAATGATGGCACCTACCATGTTGTTGCCGAGGATGATGGGGTAAACATAAATGTCGAAAGTAATGAATTTGGTTTGCCAGGCGGGTTTGGAAATATGACTCCCCCAGGAACAAATGATCCAACGGCATCAGAGAAAAATGAAAATACAACAGCCACCACCGAAAATAATAATCAAAACTCAAAGCCAGAAAGTGATGCAGCAAATAAAACAGAAGAAGACTCAACTGATGAAGGTTTATTATTAATAAATGGTGGCTACTTACTCGTCAATGCTAATGGGGATGGACTTGATTCCAATGCTTCTATAAAAATGACAGACGGCACCGTCATTGTTTATGGCCCGACAGATAATGGAAATGGTCCACTTGATTACGAGGATTCTTTTATTTTAGAAGGTGGCACTTTAATTGCTTCGGGCAGTAGTGGAATGGCCCAAGGTATCTCTGAAGAATCAGGTCAACCAGCAATCATGATGAACTACGCCGAATTCCAAGAAGCAAATACTGCTGTATATGTAATGGGCGAACAAGGTGCAGAAGTGATGGCCATCGCCCCAGAGAAACCATTCCAATCCATTCTGATCAGTACACCTGATATACAAACAAATCAAACTTATTCCTTCCACTCAGGTGGAGCCTTAACAGGAGAAGCTGAGAATGGCCTGTACCAAGATGCAAATTATGAGGAGGGCACATTATCAGTTGAATTTCCAATCTCCACTATCATGACTTACTTGAACGAGGATGGTGTGACAGAAGGAAATTCAAACGGGATGATGGGTGGAAACCCATTTGACCGCGGCAATGGTGGGGAAGGCAAGGAACCATTTGGAAAAGATCAAAATAGTGAACCAACATCCAAAAATAAAGAATAAAGCCTTAGAGTAAAAGTCATGAACAACCAGCCAAATCTTCGGTTTGGCTGGTTGTCTATTGTTCATTTCAATATCCTAACGTGTAATTTTCTCAATCCGCCTTTGTATCCAGGCTTTCCCAAGACCTTTTCACGATTGCGATATAAAGGGATGACTATTCTATTCCTTTAGCAAGGATTCCGGGGCTGACACCTTAAAATTGATCGTATATTCATCATCACCTTCATATAGTATTAACCAGAAATAGCTTTTGTCATCACCTTCCCATGATACAGTCTACAGTAGCCCCTAACTAAACAAGGTCCGTCAAAAGGTCATGCAATGACACAGCATAATTATTTATAATTTATTTATAGTTTTTTTACTTTCACACTAACTTTGGTAATATATTCTTCTTCTTTTTTGGAAATCAATGAATGGAGTAAATATTCTTCAAAAACATCTCCGTCTACAGCAAGCTGACGTGTTTTTAACTCTTTTAATAAAAATGAATAAATCGATTCAAGTTTTTCATACGTTCCTTGATAATAAACAATTGCATACATGCCAGCAGGTCTTTTGATTGCGTTTGGTCCTTCCATGTGACAAAATAAACAATCTGCTTTGTTATACTTTTTATTTAAAAAATTGTTCTTATTAATGACCGAGCCATTTGAGGCTACTCCTTTTATGCCAATTTCATTTAAAAAGTCCCCTAATATATCCGATAACTCATCCAAGGGCGCATTCCAATCAACATTTTTCGCTGAACTAAATATAACTGATTCCTCGGGCAACTCTTTTAATATTATCTCTCCCTTTTTTACTGTTCCTATCTCATTTGTAATATCCTTCAGCCTAGAAAGAAAAAATTGTATATCCTGTAGGTTTTTGATTTCCGTTTCTATCTTTTCAACTTGACTTGTTGCAAGTTCATTTAATTTGGTTGGAGAAGGTTCTTCAAAATATTTTTTTAAATCCTTTATTGAAAAGTTGACTGAACGAAGCGACTGTATTGCATTAAAACTATCAAATTGTTTTAAAGAGTAATATCGGTAACCATTTGAGTGTGTTCCCGCCGGCTTAAATAAGTCAATTTTGTCGTAGTATAATAACGTATCCTTTTTTATGCCAAATAAATTCGCAAATTCTCCTGTGGAGAATATTTCTTGTAAGTTTTTATTCATTTTATTTATTCCCCTCTTTACTATGGAGTTACTCCATACTTTATAATAACATTCAGTGAAGAAAAAAACATTTATAGGCCTAAATTTGTAAAGGATGATGAAGAATAAAATTAAGGTTACTAATGAAATCTTTCATGAAAAATCGTAAAGAGAAACCTTTCATTTATATTTTTGAGAAAGAGCGATATGTTTTTTAGCCTACAAGTTAGTTGTTACTAGTTGCTTTGATTCTACAAAGTCAGACATTTTTTATTGAAGAAATTTAGCAGGAAAAAGGAGTTGCTAAATATTGTATTTATTACCTAACCTTATCACGATAAGCAATTTTACATGTGGAGTCTTGTCGATTTTTGCTGTGTTATTTTCTGATATAGATGCAGCTATTTTATTTATCATTTTAGGCATGTTATTTGATTTATTGGACGGAACAGTTGCGAGGAAGTTTCATGCTGTTTCAGATTTCGGGAAGGAGTTAGATTCCCTTTCAGACATTGTAACATTTTGTGTAGCTCCTTCATTGCTTGTCTATTCTGTCTCTTTATATCAACTATCACTAATTGGCTTATTAGCTACGCTTTCTTTTAGCATCTGTGGCTTAATTCGTCTTGCTCGATTCAATGTGGAACAAAGTCGGTTGTCAACGTTTATTGGTATGCCAGCCCCACTTGCAGCATTTTGTTTACTGGCTATGACTTTTGTATTTGATCCTGTTATTTTAGCGTTGGGAACGTGTTTATTAGCTTATCTTATGGTGAGCGGAGTTAAGTTTCCCCATTTTAAAAATAATGGAGATAAAAGGGAGATAAAGAATGGAGCTAGTTAATGATTTAATTTTGCAGTATGGCTATATTGCTGCTTTTCTTATGCTTACGCTAGGGATAATAGGGTTACCAATACCGGATGAATTGCTGATGCTATTAATAGGATATTTTACACATATAGGAACGCTTGACTATTCATTCTCTATTATCACCTGTTTTGCGGGTTCCCTATTAGGGATGTTCATTAGTTATTTTATTGGTAAAAAAGCAGGGCGTCCATTAATTGATAGGTTCGGGAAATGGATTGGTTTAAAGGAAAAACGGATTATGAAAGTGGAAAAATGGATAGGTAAATATGGCTCTTACTCAATAATACTGAGCTATTTTATACCTGGTGTTCGTCATGTTACATGCTATTTTTGTGGTGTTTCACACATGAGATTAAAGACGTATATTTTATATGCAGGAATCGGTGCATTTTTATGGAGTTTTATTTTTATTACAATCGGAAGATTTATTAGGGTAATCGGATAGAAAAATGGCTAGTGGAAAACATGCGGATAAAGATTTCGATTATAAATAAAGAGATAGGTTAAGATAACCGATGTTTATGGATTCTGTAGTCTCGAAATCTTTTTACTACTTCAGTTCCAACATTCGAACCAACTAATGATATTACTTCACTTGCTTTAAAATTATAATAAAAAGCAAAGATTGATTTCACTTTTGATATTTCGATTGTATAAAAGATAAATTTATGATTATTTGCTGTCATTGTGAACCCACCTTTGTTGTTGTAACGAAGTATATGTTGAAATTAGCTTGCCATATAGACAAAAGGGAAAGTTTGCTGAATATGCTCTTAATGCAGAAATGACGGAAGAGCAATTCCGATTAATCATTTCTACCTCAAAAGCTATGAACAGATCCTTAAAACCCATCTCGATTTCAACTAATAATAATCGGGATTGATTTTTTCCTCGCAATCACAACAATTCAAGTAGAAATATTTATAGAAACATAGGTGAAATGGATGAATACAAAACCGATAAACATAAAAAATGAACACTTGCTTATTTTGTTAGAGTCGGAATTATACAATCCGAGTACAATTGTTCGTGGAGCTCAACTAGCAAAAGCGATGGGTTGCCGTTTTGTTGTTTACTATGGGTTAGAAGAACAAGAAGAAGCGACATTATCCGAACAAACTGCATTCAATATTGCAGAAGCTACGCTACTAAGCCTTCATTATGGGGCAATCGATTTAATCGTCGGTTCGATAAGTTCCGAGTGTAAATTCAAACAAAAGGTCAAGACATTTCAAGAGGAGTTTCAAATCTCACAAGTTGTCATTCGTGGTTTTGAGGAATCATGGCTTTTTAAAATAATGTACGGATCCGTTGTCAATTATTTCGTGAAAAACTTCCCAGAAATCGACTTACATTTAGTGTCGAAAAGATACCATTTTCCAATAGAAGATTGGAAATATGAAAAAGGGGAGATTAGTTATTTATATAAAGATGAGTCAGGTTATTACTTAGATGAACAGAGCGAAAATGCCATCACAGGATTTTTCTTTAAAGAGAAAAATGCGCAATCACATGAGTCAGGGGTTTTTATCCAAGTACAAGGTGAAAGTGTTCGAACTTATATGATTGATGATCTCCGTTCGGATAAAGCTTAATCCCCTCTATTAAAAGTTTAATTGTATACTTGTTCCATCCATTTACGAAAGGAACGATTATTTCACAAATAATATGGAGGCTGCTGAAAAAGTCCTGATAATAAAGGGAATTCTATGGAACGGTCGATTTCCGCTCTAGACGGACGCTTTCCGGGGGGCGTGCGGTGAGCTTCCTCAGGTCAACAGGAAGTTGATCACGAAGACGTTGCGCCAGGACGGCGCGTATTAAGTCTTTGTACATTAACGCTCCTGCGGGATCTCACCTGTCACGCTAATCCCCCAGGAGTCGCCGCCTTCCGCTACAATCAACGGTAACTGCTCATAATCAATGGTTTTTCAGTGGCCTTATAATATGTTGTATATTAATTGACCATTCGCTCACTTAACTAAAATTAAAGGGACTTACGGTCACTAAATAGGAAAAACTTCATTTCTATCTATTCTAAGCAGGTAATGTCTTACACAACTTCAGGAGGCTTTATGGATCTTTTATTAAGAAATCGTGGGGCAATGATATTTTTAATGCTTAATCTGTTTTTAGCTATGGCTGCGTTTGGACTTGTTGTTCCGGTTATGCCAGAGTATATTAATATGTTAGGGCTTGACGGCACGACAGCTGGGCTATTAACTGCGGCATTTGCCGTTACACAATTTTTAATCTCACCTTACGCAGGAAAATTATCAGATCGCGGTGGCAGGAAAAAAATTATTGTGATTGGTATGCTCATTTTAGCAATTTCAGAATTAATATTTGCTGTGGCATCCAATGTCACTTGGCTATATATTTCTCGTTTATTAGGCGGTATCGGAATTGCTTTCGTTTCCCCTGCAGTTATGGCGTATGCGGCAGACCTAACGACGGAGCGTGAACGTGCAAGAGGGATGAGCTATGTAGCTGCGGCTCTTTCTACAGGCTTTATTGTTGGACCAGGTATTGGTGGATTTTTAGCTGAGTTCGGCACAAGGGTACCGTTTTATGCAGCTGCAGCTGGTGCAGGTACAGCCGCCATTCTGACATTGTTTGTACTACCTGAAATTAAAGGGAAAGCGGAGCAAGTGAATACTGAAAATGAAGTGGGTATTTTCAAGGGATTGATCCAATCAATCAAAGCACCGTATGTAGCAACATTGATTGTTTTATTAGCTTTAGGCTTCGCACTATCAAATTTCGAAACGGTATTTGGTTTATATTTAGACGATGGCTACGGATACAGTGCGTCACAAATCGCAGTTATTATAACTGTTGGAGGAATTGCTGGCGTCGTTGTTCAGTTAGGACTAATGGATTTGCTTGTTGGTAAACTTGGAGAATATAAAGTTATTTTATATAGTTTACTTGTGACTGCTTTATCGATTCCCGCCCTTATATTAACGGACAGCTATTGGGGCATCATGATTGTCACAGTTATTATTTTTAGTGCTTGTGACATCCTTAGACCCGCTGCAAGTACGTATTTATCAAAGCAAGCCGGTGATAATGACCAAGGTTACGTAGCTGGATTAAACTCTTCTTACAACAGTATCGGTACAATAATAGGCGCTGCATTAGCAGGTGTATTATTTGATATGGGACTTATACTTCCTTATATAGCGGCTGGCTTCATTTTATTAATTTGCTTTGCTTATTTTGCGGCAAAAAGGAAGGCAAAACCAAAAACAGCAAAAGCAAAATAGACAGTACTTTGCTTATTCGTTACTTGACTGTTTGTTCATTAAATACTATGCTATTTGTTTAGAATAAAACGAAAGTGTGTTTAATATGAGACCGGCTGGACAAGGTGAAATTACAAAACAAAAAATTGTAGACGGAGCGGTTCAATTATTTTCTAAAAAAGGTTATACCGCTACGTCTATTGAAGATATCCGAAAGTTTATCGGAATTAGTAAAGGAAATATTTATACGCACTTTTCTAGCAAGGAAGAGCTGTACTTATATGTACTAGAGCTTTTTGTTAAGCAGTGGTTACTGGAAGTAGAACAGGAGATGAAGCATTTACAAAGCGCCACAGCTAAGCTGTATGCTTTAGCCGCTTATTATGCGAAAGATGTGGACTATGGTTTAGAAAGAACGGTCCCTGAATACATCGCAACAGTCGGGGCAGAGGAATACAAATTAAAAGCCGAGGATACACTAAAGCAAGAAATTCGATTTTTCTCAACAATTCTTCACGAAGGCGTAGAGAATGGTGAGTTCAATATAAGAAACGTAGAAGAATACGTCTTAGTCATCTATACAGTGTTTACAAACTTAACTATCACAAAATACTTATTAGGAAATGAAGAGCAATTAGAAAACGCCTTTAGACATTCGGTGGATTTATTTTTAACCGGTTTAAAATAGTAAATCCTCGTTCTAACTATGAGATAGCCCCTGTATTAGTCAGGGGCTATCTCTTTTTGTTTACAGCGTTATAACCTCAATTTTTGACCTATATAGAAAATCGGCAGCCTTGGCTACCGATTAGTGAATATCTTCGTATTGATTTGCTGGACTTATCTGGAACTTATTATAACGTTGTTTGAATAATTGATAAAAATGTTGGATAAGCACTTTCAATAGTGCATAGGAAGGAATACCAAGAATTACTCCGACCACTCCAAACAAGGAGCCAGCTGTAAGCAGAACAAATATAATCGTAATGGGATGGATATGCAAAGATTTACCCATAATCTGTGGTGAAATAAACTTCCCTTCAATCAATTGTACAATTGTCCACACAATGCCGACATAAACGACCATTAATGGATCTGTGACGATAGCTATAATCAATGCAGGTGTAATAGCAATAACAGGTCCTAAATACGGAACGACACTTGTAATCATAGCAAGCCCGCCCAACAGCAGTGCATAAGGCAGCTTAATAATGAAAAAGCCGATTGTTACCATGACACCGATACAGATCGATACCAAAACCTGCCCTTGGATATATGAGCTGATTTGGTTATCCATATCTACCATTACATCGTCCACGAATTTACGCATACGCGGCGGGAATAGACGAAGAATAAAGTACGGCATCTTTTTGCCTTCCCATAATAAGTAGAACAGAATGAATGGAACGATGACAAGTGATAGCAAGATATCTGTCAATGTTGTAACAAAATCTGTCAACCCTGTAGCAACATTGCTTGCCAGTGCGGTCGCCGTATCCTTAACCATAGTTGTCAGATTGTCTGTCAGATTTTGTAGCACCAGATTATAGTCTATATTGGCATTCGCCAAATATTCATTGATCCTCGAATTATTTATAAAAGTAGTAACATCATCAATGAGCGACATAAAATAAATCGGAAATTCATGCAGTAAATTAGCAAACTGATCACGGAGGAATGGGAACACTAACAATACTAGTATTGTTAGCAAGCCAATAAGACCAATGAAAATGATTATAATTGCCCATATTCTCGGCACTTTCCAACGCATTAAAATTCTCAGGAAGGGACGTAGCAAATAAAAAAGAATGACTCCTAGTACTCCAGGTAAAATAACTACTTGGAACAGTACCTGAATCGGTTGGAAAATAAACGATATTTTATCAAAGACAAAAATGACGCACCCGACTAACAACGTGATAATTAATAAGAATAATAAATTTTTACCCCCAAGAAATCGGATGAACCTCGTAGAGAAAAAATGTGTCTTTTCTTGCGGCAATTGCTCTTTTTGACTATCCTGCTCCACAAAACCACCCCAACAAATATTATAGAATCTTTATTTCAAGCCAACCATTACCGCTATAAGCGAAATAAATAGCAACATGCCGATTAGCCACGCTGCTATTACAAGATAAGAAAGTATGTTTGAAGATCATTTCGACGTTAGTAATCGTTTTGATTAACCTCCAGCTACTTTCGTACACGCTTCCCGATAATTAAAACGATTAGCATTGTTAACTCGGCAATCGGCATCGAAAGCTAGATACCTTTGACACCTAATATTCTCGGTAATACAAATAAAAACCTTAAATAATCCGAAACTTCGGCAAAGAATAATCGCAGTGGCGGAGCACACTTTCCTGGTGGATTGGAGATATCATTTAGACAAAACTAATACCGATAAATAAATTACCAACAAAAAACAAACGAATGCCTTATACTGCTATCTCAATAATAGTGGAAGTGGGTGACCCATATAAACGTACTAATTTCCTTTCATAAAATATGATAACATTAATCGGACAATCAGTCAAATAATTATTAAAAGGGTACTTATATAATTAAACTACTTAGTGCCTTTTCAATCGCTCCTTCACCAACAGCAGTTGAAAAGTATGTAGCTCCACCAATGCCAATCCATAAACTTATTGCTAAAATAGCTGTAAAAATAGGTGATGCTAGATTCCCCCCTGCTAAGCCAATTTCACCAACGCCATGTCCGACAAAAATACCATAGAGTAGCATGTGAACTGACATAAGTAACATGCCAAAAACGGCAGGGAAAAGGAAATGAAAGAATATCTTTTTTACCGGTTTATTCATGAGATCTTGTTGCAAAGTTTCCATTAATTATCCTTCAAAAAATAGGAGCCTTTAAAGTGAAATCACGGTTAAAGGCTATATACTCTAATATTCCCGGTTATATTTGTCTTCAGCTGGCATGAAGCTAAGTGGAACAACATGAGCACAGCAACGGTTTGTTTCATTTTACTTATCCCAGCTAGTCTCTACCACATCATTAAAAAATGCATAATCCTCTACGTTATCAAACTTTAAGTTGTTTATTAAATTTGTACTGTGGAACACTTGCTCTGCACGGGGCTTGCGGTCATGCTCAAAGTAATAAAAGGCATCCTCATAATCGTAATCACGTAGCATTTTTGCTAAATACATCGCATCTTCAAGCGCTAAAGTTGTTCCCATACCTGCGTTCGGATCCGCTGTATGCAAGGCATCACCTATTAATACAACACGACCATGTGAGTAATGCTTCATTAAGTCGATGCGGTAAAGCTGGTTTGCGATAATATGGTCTGTCGCTTCTATTAAATGCTGAATCGGCATTGTCCAGCCTTCAAAACGTGCGGCTAAATCTGCTTTTAATTCCTCTAATGGTTTTCCTTCAAAATTCTTTTTCGCAATTTTCCGTGGCTCTGTTGAAATAAGCGACCATGAAATCTCTTTTTCTATTGGGTGATGCTTCGACACGAAGAAAATAAAGTTATCATGGAAATACATAAGGGATATATCGGTTATGAAGTATTCCTTAAGCTTCCCTAATTTTTCCGTTTCAATCATACCGAACACACCTGTTTTTCCTAAGTATTTTAATGGATTTGCTGGGAACGGGAGTAAAAGCTCACGCGTTTTCGAACGAACACCATCCGCTCCAATTAAAATAGAACCAAAATCTTCAGTGCCGTCTTCAAACGTTACAATTACACCTTCTTCTTCCTGTGTATATCCTTTTAAACGTTTCCCGAACTGAATGTTAAGCCCTTGTTTTATCGCCTCTTTATATAGCACATCGATTAGATTGAAACGGGCAATATTAATCAAATATGGCATTTTTTCTAATTCAAGTTCATCTTCTAATTCTATTTCTTCAAATAAAGGGTTGTTGTCCTTATCAAGTACTGCAAAATCAGCTAATGGATGGCTATTCTTCTTGATTTCTTCAGCTAGTCCTAACATTTCAAGCATTTGTACCCCACTTGGATGGATAACAAAATGTCCGCCGACTTTACCATACGCTTTAGCTTGTTCATACACGACACTTTCAATATTTGCCTTCTTCAAAAACAATGGCATTGCTAAACCTGCAATGCCTCCACCAATGATAATGACTTTATTTTTCAAACGAATCGCTCCCTTCATAAAAAAACAATATTATTCGGACAATTGGTCAATTAAAAAAATAATAATAAACCAAATAAATATTTAACTGAAATTAAGTAGATGATCGTCCGATTAATTGGCATAATAGGCTTTAATAAGCTAAAATAGGATTAAAAAAGGTTGGAGGAAGTATGAGTAGACCAGCAGGCGTGAATAGTGAGGATACGAAACAATTTATCATGGATGTCGCAACGAAAATATTCGAACATAAAGGCTATAGTGCCACATCTATGGCTGATATAAAAAATGAAACAAACTTAAGTAAAGGAACGATTTATTACCATTTTAAAAATAAGGAGGAATTGTATCTTTACTGTATTCAGCAAGTATCTAATGAATTTATTCGAAATTGGGGCATTATGTCAAAGACTGAGCGATCCGCTGAAAAAAAATTATATATTTGGGCGAACTTAAATAATATCATGCTGCAAAAGCCGATTACGAATACCATTCAAGAATATTTTGTTTCAACTAATAAAGAGAATTATGACCATATGCTTAAACTGTATGAACCTGAATTTCAAATTGTGAGCGATATCTTAGAGGAAGGCATAAGTCGCGGGGAATTCAAGGGAGATTTGCGTATTGATGATGTATCGGTACTTTTATATAATTTTATTACATCATTAGCGAATGCAGAATTGCTTGGCTATCGTTCAAGTCAGGAAAAGAAAAATTTATACAAACTAGCCATTGATCTAATCCTACCTGGGCTGATCTAACGGCTTTTTCTCTTTTTATACAATACTACCAACTGTTATTGGAGCTATATAACACAAAAAAAGAAAGCAAATAAAATGATGCTCCGCAAATTCTTTTTTGTTCAGCATGACTAATAAGACTATAGAAATAAGAAAATGCAAAAAAATAGGATATAAATTTTCGGCTAAATGATTTTGTTTTATTTTTGTCCAGCCTATTCGAAATTTCCTTTTTTGCGATTCCGACGCACCTCACTCGTTAATGAAGTATTCTTCACGTACTATATTGGACAGCACCCGCTAAAGATAAAAGAAGCACAAACATCGAGTTTAAAATTTGTTTTGTTCATATTAACAATCCTTTCCAGTTCCCTAATTATTTTCAATACTTGTTGTTTAATAATAGAAACGAAGAAATTTAGAAAAGGTTCCCTTACAAAAGATAAAATAAAAAAACACACCGTAAACATTGGCGATGTGTTTTTACATATCAAATTACATTCACTTTCGCTTTTTTGACTGTTTTTTATTTAAAAACGCCCATTTAGTATAAAAATCCAAATGGGCGTAACCCTTGATATGACTGGGTTCCTAGCGTTTTGAGAATTGTGGTGCGCGACGAGCGCCTTTAAGTCCGTATTTCTTACGTTCTTTCATACGTGGGTCACGTGTTAGGAGACCTGCACGCTTAAGTGGGCTACGGAATTCAGGATCTACTTGTAGTAGTGCACGAGCGATTCCGTGACGGATTGCTCCTGCTTGTCCTGTGTAACCTCCACCATTCACATTGACTAGAATATTATAGCTTCCAAGTGTTTCAGTTGCTGCAAGTGGTTGTTTGATCACTTCGCGCAATGTTTCAAATGGGATGTAGTCTTCTACTTCACGATTGTTGATTACGATGTGGCCATCACCAGGTACTAAACGTACGCGAGCTACAGAACTCTTACGGCGACCTGTGCCATAGTATTGAACTTGTGCCAATCTATTTCCCTCCCTTTATTAACCGCGAAGCTCGTAAGTTTCCGGTTGTTGTGCTTGGTGTGGATGCTCAGCTCCAGCATACACGTGTAATTTTTTGAACATTTGACGTCCAAGTGATCCTTTTGGAAGCATACCTTTGATAGCAAGCTCCAACATTTTCTCTGGATATTTTGTACGCATTTCTAATGCAGTTCTTGTTTTTAATCCACCAGCATATCCTGTATGACGGTAGTACATTTTATCATTTAGTTTATTACCTGTTAGTTCGATCTTTTCAACGTTAATTAGAATAACGTGATCACCTGTATCTACATGCGGTGTAAAAGTTGGTTTATGCTTACCGCGCAAGATGGACGCAACTTCAGTAGAAAGACGACCTAGTGTTTTACCTTCGGCGTCAATCACGTACCATTTACGTTCAATCTCGCTGGCTTTAGCCATATACGTAGTACGCATTCATTACCCTCCTAAATTAAATATTCCAAGTTCGTATTTATATTCAGCATAATAAGTTTCCGGGGCTTATCATGGAATTAAAACAATACCATAGGATATCTTATCGTTTTTTAGACATAAAGTCAAGAAAAAAATAAATACACCTGGATAAGTTGTCAAGATATTACTTAAGTATACTGAAAACTAGCTTATCTATCCATTATATTCCACTTTCCATAAGTATAATCCTTGAGGCGGCGCTGTTTTTCCTGCAAGTT
The DNA here is from genome assembly GCF_018333015.1 of Bacillus sp. J14TS2. Lineage (NCBI taxonomy): Bacteria > Bacillati > Bacillota > Bacilli > Caryophanales > Bacillaceae > Bacillus > Bacillus sp. J14TS2. The sequence continues at coordinate 273,178 of NZ_BORE01000007.1, forward strand.
TCCTATCACGGCCTTCTAGGATTTGCGGTATCGCGGAAGCCTTTTTCCTTCCAGCCCCAACCTCCAATAACGTACCAACGATAATCCTCACCATATTACGCAAAAAACTATTTCCTGTAACCGTAAAGATCAGCTCATCATCGGCCTTCTCCAAGGTAATCTCGGTAATCGTACGCACCTTATTGATCCTATCTGTTTTGGCTGAGCAGAAGCTGGTAAAATCATAGGTACCGATCAAATGATGTGTTGCCAATTGGATACTTTGCAAGTCCAGAGGATATGGATAATGAGTTGCAAATTGCTGACGAAAGGGATCTTTAGATTTTTGAGTATATACTCTATATCTGTATGTTTTCCCTTTTGCATCAAAGCGAGCATGAAAATCTAAATCAGCCTTTTCTATATCCACTATCACTAAATTATCTGATAGTAGCGTATTTAACCCAATCTGCAAACTTTTTGGAGGAATCTCTAAAGGGGAATCAAAATGAATCACCTGTCCTCTAGCATGAACCCCCGCATCTGTCCGGCCAGAGCCAAATATCTTTATAATCTGACCTTTATGCATTTTGACTAAGGCTCTTTCCAATTCAGCTTGAATCGTACGTCCATTTGGTTGAATCTGAAACCCGGAGTAAGCAGAACCATTATATGAAATTATCGCCTTATAGCGTTGTATCTTTCCCATCCTAAATCACGACCTTAATAAGATCAGTATCACTGTCAGTAGCACTAAAAGCAGTTCGGCCAATGTGTCCCTTAATTGCCACTGTAAGACTCGATATTTCGTCCGGCCTTCGCCGCCACGATACCCTCTTGCTTCCATTGCTGTAGCTAATTCCTCAGCACGCTTAAAGGCACTAACAAACAAAGGAACAAGTAAAGGGATAAAAGCTTGTACTCTTTGTTTCAAGGAACCACTCGAAAAGTCTACTCCTCTCGCCATTTGCGCCTTCATAATTTTGTCTGTTTCATCCATTAAAGTAGGAATGAAACGCAACGATATCGACATCATCAACGCAAGTTCATGAACTGGAAAGCGCAGCTTTTTTAAAGGATGCAGCAAGCTTTCAAGCCCATCAGTCAAGCTAATTGGCGTTGTTGTTAAAGTTAATAATGATGTCATCAGCACAAGCAGGAAGAAGCGCAAAGAAATAAAAATACCTTGTCTCAAGCCTTCTTCATGGATCTTAATAAAGCCCATTGAAAACAAAACATCACCTTCATGGTTAAAAAAGAGCTGTAAAAAGAAGGTAAACACAATTAAAAATAAAATCATTTTTAAACCATTAAATAAAAACCTAAGATTAATCTGTGATATAAGAAGAATTGTTAAGACTAATAAGAGCACTAACCCATACGTCACAATGTTATTTGCGAAAAAGATAATACATATAAAGCCAAATACAAATAGTAGTTTTGCTCGTGGATCAAGACGATGGAGTAGAGAATTTCCCGGGATGAATCGTCCAAATATCATTTTTTCCATCATGAGGAAGCACCACGTTTCTGATATTCCTTTAGGCTCTCCGCTAGTTCCTCAATAGTTAAACATGTTCGATCTAGTTTTTCTCCAGATTTCTGTTCAAATAAATACTGAAACTTTACGACCTCTGGTACATCTAGTCCTAATTTTAATAAAGATTGAGGGTCTGAAAAGGTTGTTCTTGGATCAGCCACTTGCTCGACTTTTCCTTGGTTCATAATGACAATTTCATCTGCAAACTTAGAGGCATCCTCCATGCTGTGCGTAACAAGGATTGTCGATAAATCCTTTTCTTTATGCAAGTGGTAGAACATATCCATAATTTCCGTCCTGCCCCTTGGGTCCAACCCGGCGGTTGGTTCATCCAAAACTAGAACGTCTGGCTCCATCGCAAGTACACCTGCAATGGCAACACGTCTCATCTGCCCTCCAGATAAATCAAAGGGAGATTTTCCTAACGTTTCTTCTGATAGACCCACTTCTTTTATTAACGTTCTAGCTCGTTTCTGCGCCTCTTCCTCAGATACTCCAAAATTCAGTGGTCCGAAGCAAATATCTTTTTCTACTGTTTCCTCAAATAATTGATGTTCAGGAAATTGAAAAACGATCCCTACTTTTTGTCTAATCGATTTCAAATTCTTTTCCTTCTTTTCAGCATCAATCACACGATCTCCAATTATTACTTGTCCTTTTGTTGGTTGGATGAGTGCATTGAGGTGTTGTAGAATAGTAGACTTCCCCGAACCTGTATGACCAATAATCGCAACAAAAATCCCCTGAGGAATGGACAGGTTAACCTCCTGAATAGCAAGCCGTTCGAATGGAGTATTGATTTGATATCTATATTCTACCTCTCGAAGTGTAATGTCCATAATTCCTCCACCAATTCCGCATCTGGCAAATATTTATCTGGCAAAGTAAAACCTCTTTGACGTAACGCCTGAGCCATTTTAATCGAAAAGGGCAAGTCCAAACCTAATTCAATCAAATCCCTATCTAACCTGAAGATCTCGTCAGGAGTGCCCTCCTTGTATACCTCTCCCTTATTCATTACAATCATTCGATCCGCCTTAGCCGCTTCCTCTAAATCATGTGTAATGGAAATAACAGTTAAATCCTGTTCTTCTTTTAAAAGGCGAATTGTCTTGAGGACTTCTTCCCGCCCAAGTGGGTCTAACATAGAAGTCGCTTCATCAAGTATAATGACTTGCGGCTGCAGGGCAATTACTCCAGCAATCGCCACTCTTTGCTTCTGTCCTCCTGAAAGATGATGTGGCTCTTGGTCAAGAAATTCCCCCATGGAAACACGTTCCAATCCATTTTGGACCCGTTCTTTCATCTCCAAAAATGGCACTCCATTGTTCTCTAGGCCAAAAGCCACATCATCTTGAACGGTTGAACCAACAAATTGATTATCGGGGTTTTGGAATACCATACCGATTTGTCTCCGAATATCCCAAATGGTTTCATCACTCAATTGGTAGTCACCGACAAGAACCTTACCAGCCTCAGGAAATTGCAAGCCGTTAAGAATTTTCGCAAGTGTTGATTTGCCTGACCCATTGTGTCCAACAATCGCAAGCCATTCCCCTTTGTCTACTGAAAAGGAAACATCTTTTAATGCATACCTTTCTTGACCTTCATATTTAAAAGAAATATTTTGAATCGAGATCACTGGTTCTTTTTCTGTCCCCATTCCATTACTCCTCTCAACTCAACTAATAACACAAAAAAATTTGGTCTAACGCTACACTCTGATAGAATTCAAAAAATCTGGAAATAGAAAAAAAGCCTGCACCTCACTCCAGGAAACAGGATTCTTAGGTCCCATTCCAATTCTTGAAGCACGAGGAGGAGGCGCATGAGCTAGACAGGACAGCCAATTGCTCTGCCTATCGTAACGCTCCTTTTTAGCTTTATCAATTGTCCAACGTTATCATACTTATAATACCCAAAAAAATACATTATCTTAAGAAATACTTTCTTATTTTTTAAAAAAGGGAGAGGCGATACGTCTCTCCGCTTTTCAAATGTGTATTAAACTAACTCAATAATTACCATTGGAGCCCCGTCCCCACGACGTGGTCCAAGTTTCATGATGCGTGTATAACCGCCTTGTCGATCCGCGTAACGAGGTGCAATATCAGCAAATAGCTTTTGTACAGCATCTTGCTTTGTTTCCTGATCCGCGATTTCATTACGAACATATGCAGCAGCTTGCCTGCGTGCATGTAAATCCCCACGCTTGCCAAGTGTAATCATCTTTTCGGCAACAGAGCGAAGTTCTTTTGCACGTGCTTCAGTTGTTTCTACACGTTCACTTATAATTAAGTCAGTCGTTAAATCACGAAGCATCGCCTTACGTTGTGAGCTAGTGCGACCTAATTTTCTATAAGACATCTCCTTTTCCCTCCCTTGTTGAATTCATCCTGTTAGTGTAGATTGAGCTATAAAATTGGTGTAAAACAATCAATCGTCTTTACGTAGGCCGAGACCTAAATCATCCAATTTTACTTTTACTTCCTCTAAGGATTTTCTTCCTAAATTCCGAACTTTCATCATATCTTCTTCAGACTTATTGGATAATTCCTGAACAGTGTTAATCCCAGCACGTTTTAGGCAGTTATAGGAGCGAACAGAAAGATCGAGTTCTTCAATTGTCATTTCTAAGACTTTCTCTTTTTGGTCCTCTTCCTTTTCAACCATAATTTCTGCGTTTTGAGCTTCATCTGTCAGATTAACAAAGATATTTAAATGCTCCATTAAAATCTTTGCACCTAAAGAAATAGATTCTTTCGGTCCAATACTACCATCTGTCCAAACATCCAAAGTTAATTTATCAAAGTTTGTCATTTGACCCACGCGAGTGTTTTCAACTTGATAGTTCACTCTGGAAACCGGAGTAAAGATTGAATCTATTGGAATTACGCCAATTGGTAAATCTTCGCGCTTATTTTGATCAGCCGGTGTATAACCGCGTCCACGTTTTGCAGACATACGCAAACGGAAATTAGCATTTTTTCCAAGTGTAGCAATGTGTAAATCTGGATTCAGAATTTCTACATCACTATCATGTAAAATATCTGAAGCTTTGACAACACCCTCACCTTGAGCATCAATTTCTAATGTTTTCTCTTCATCAGAATAGACTTTCATTGCGAGTTTCTTAATATTCAGGATGATAGAGGTCACATCCTCGACTACCCCTTCAATTGTAGAGAATTCGTGTTGTACACCTTCCACTTGGATCGATGTTACGGCAGCACCTGGGAGAGAAGATAGCAGGATACGACGCAAGGAGTTACCCAAAGTTGTTCCATATCCACGCTCTAGGGGTTCTACAACAAATTTTCCATATTTGGCATCATCGCTGATCTCAATTGTTTCAATTTTCGGCTTTTCCATTTCGATCATTCAAATATACCCTCCTTCAAAACGTCGAAATTTCGAAAGGTATTTTCGAAATTCCCCATGTTACATTCCCGTTTGTGCAACAACTGGATGAAGAATTGATTCTACTAGTCTAAATTCATATAGTACCCCAGTATATCCAAGGAATACATTATTTATACAGAATCAAACACGACGACGTTTTGGTGGACGGCATCCGTTATGTGGAACAGGTGTTACATCTCTAATCGCTGTTACTTCAAGTCCTGCAGCTTGTAATGCACGAATCGCAGCTTCACGTCCAGCTCCAGGTCCTTTAACTGTTACTTCAAGAGATCTCATACCATGCTCCATTGAAACCTTAGCTGCAGTTTCTGCTGCCATTTGTGCTGCAAATGGAGTAGATTTACGAGAACCTCTAAAACCAAGCGCACCAGCTGAAGACCAAGAAATCGCGTTCCCTTGCGTATCTGTAATCGTAACAATTGTATTGTTAAAAGTAGAACGAATGTGAGCAATACCTGATTCTATATGCTTTTTCACACGACGCTTGCGAGTGTTAGTTTTTGTTTTACGAGCCATGTTAATCTGTTACCTCCTTTACGATCAATTATTTTTTCTTACCTGCAACTGTTTTACGTGGACCTTTACGTGTACGAGCATTGTTCTTAGTATTTTGTCCACGAACAGGAAGACCACGACGATGACGAAGACCACGATATGAACCAATTTCCATTAGTCGTTTCACGTTCAAGGACACTTCACGACGAAGATCTCCTTCTACTTTCAAACGATCGACAACATCACGAATTTTACCTAGTTCATCATCAGTTAAGTCACGAACACGTGTATCTTCAGAAACACCTGCTTCAGCTAAGACTTTAGAAGCTGTGCTTTTACCAATTCCAAAAATGTAAGTTAATGCGATGACTACACGCTTTTCACGCGGAATATCTACACCAGCAATACGTGCCATAATAATGCGCACCTCCTTGTTATCCTTGTTTTTGTTTATGCTTTGGATTTTCACAAATCACCATGACCTTGCCTTTTCTGCGAATAACTTTACATTTCTCACAGATTGGTTTGACTGATGGTCTAACTTTCATTGTTTAAAACCTCCTTATGGTCGGAGTACATGATTTATTTAAAACGGTATGTGATTCTTCCGCGTGTCAAATCATATGGGGAAAGCTCTACAGTTACTTTATCACCAGGCAATATGCGAATATAATTCATGCGGATCTTGCCTGAAACATGTGCAAGTACCGTATGGCCATTCTCCAACTCTACCTTAAACATAGCATTTGGCAGAGTATCCACGACAGTCCCTTCCACTTCAATTACATCTTCCTTCGCCATTAAATCCGTCTCCCTTCTCTACAACATCCAGAATCTCTTCTACAAAATTGGTAAGTGCCCATCGCAATTTCCCGTTTGTAACTCTACCCGCCTCTGCTAAGCTGTCTCGAACTTCTGAAGAAACATAGTCGTAAAGTGTTAGATGTTGGATATTCTTCTTCTTGGGACGATCAAATTTCCTTCGATCGCCATCAGCAATAAGAACAAACTTCTCATCAGCTTTATTTATGATAATCGCGAATTGTCCTGCATCTCGACCCTTATTGATAAGCACAATTTGACCTATTCGGGGTGTCGAATCAGAGTCATTCAACCAAATCACCTGCACTCAAATTTTAGTTAAAATCTCGTAACCTGTTTCTGTAATGGCCACTGTATGTTCAAAATGCGTACATACTTTTCCATCGACTGTGATGACAGTCCAGTTATCCGCCAACGTTTTAACGTAACGGGTTCCTGCGTTTACCATTGGTTCAACACAAAGTACCATTCCGGGTTTCAAACGAGGGCCTTTATTGGGCGGCCCATAGTGAGGGATATCTGGGTCCTCATGTAAATCTTGGCCAATTCCATGACCAACATATTCACGAACAATCGAATAACCTTCAGATTCTACGTATTCTTGAATGGCATGGGATATATTAGAAAGACGAACCTCTGGCTTAGCCTCATTTAAGCCCATGATTAAGGACTTTTCTGTAACATCAAGAAGTTTCTGGGTATCAACATCAATTTCGCCAACTGCATAGGTCCAGGCTGAATCGCCATGATAGCCATTGTATCGTACCCCAATATCAAGACTGATTATATCGCCCTTTTCTAACACCCGTTTCCCTGGTATGCCATGTACTAGCTCTTCATTAACAGAAGTGCAAATACTACCTGGAAATCCGTTATATCCTTTAAAAGAAGGATAGGCATCATGTTCCTTAATAAACTTCTCAGCTATCATATCCAATTCCTTCGTCGTAACTCCTGGCTGAATAGATTTCTTAAGTTCTTGGAACGTAAGTGCAACAATCTTTCCAGCATCTCGCATAATATCAATTTCGCGAGGTGTTTTGCAAATAATCATTATACCAAACCTTTTAGCAAAGAATCAATATCTGCGAAAACTTGATCAATATGCTGCTGACCATTGATATTTTTCAAATATCCTTTTGCTTGATAGAAATCAAGCAATGGTTGTGTTTGTTGAAGATTTACTTCAAGACGATTTTGAACAGTTTCAGCATTATCATCTGCTCTTTGGTACAATTTACCACCACAACGGTCACAAACACCTTCTGCCGCTGGTGGATTAAATACAAGATGATAAGTAGCCCCACAATTCTCACAAATTCGGCGGCCTGTAAGACGCTCTATTAAGATCTCTTTGTCAACTTGTATATTAATGACAAAATCTATTTTTTTTTCGATTTTCTCAAGAATCGCCTCAAGCGCGTCAGCTTGAGCAACAGTTCGTGGAAAACCATCTAAGAGAAAACCGTCTTCACAGTCCGGCTTATTCAATCGCTCTTGAACAATACCAATCGTCACTTCATCTGGTACAAGTGCGCCTTGATCCATAAAGGATTTGGCTTTTAGTCCAAGCTCTGTACCTTCATTCATTGCTGCACGAAACATATCCCCAGTAGAAATATGTGGTGTTCCATATTTTTCTACAATTTTATCGGCCTGAGTACCTTTTCCGGCACCTGGAAGACCCATTAAAACTAAATTCATCCGTTATGCCCCCAAGCATCTAAATGGAGACAGGAACAAAAGACATCTTGTTCCTAAAACCATTTCGATTATTTAATGAAGCCTTTATAGTGACGCTTCACCAGCTGGGCTTCCAATTGTTTCATTGTATCAAGTGCAACTCCCACCACAATCAATAGACTCGTTCCACCTATTTGTACAGATTGCGGCAACCCAGCAAATTTTATAAAGAAGACTGGCAATATAGAAACCGCTGCAAGGAAAAGCGAACCTACAAAAGTCATTCGATATAAGACATTTGTTAAATAGGTTTGTGTGTTTTTCCCTGGACGTATCCCTGGTATATAACCACCTTGCTTTTTCAAATTTTCAGCTACCTTTTCGGGATTCACTTGAACAAATGCATAAAAGTAAGTAAACGCAATGATAAGAGCAAAAAAGATAACCATTCCGATTGGCTTTGTATGATCAAAGATATTCTGAATGGTACCAGCTGTGTTTCCGGATGAGAAAAAAGTAGCAATGGTTTGCGGTGTAACCATAAATGCACTTGCAAAAATAACTGGAATTACACCCGCAGCATTCACTTTTAACGGCAAATGTGTATTTTGCCCTCCCGCCGGATTGCGTCCATCTACCCTTTTGGCATATTGAATAGGAATCTTACGTAATGCTTGTTGAACGAAGACAACTCCTACTACAATCGCAATGATCACTAATACAAGCAGTAACAAAACAACAATACGCAAGAAAAGTTGACTGCCAGGATTCTCAAACTGCTGTACATAAATTTGGTTTACAGAAGTGGGAATAGCCGCAACAATCCCAGCAAAAATAATGATGGAAATTCCATTTCCAGCCCCTTTTGCCGTAATTTCCTCACCAAGCCACATCAAAAATGCAGTTCCAGCTGTAAGCACGATTGCAATAGTGGCATAAGTCATTATACTAGGATTCTTAATCAACTGCAGACCTGTCATTTGGTTGAAACCAAACGATAACCCAACAGCTTGAATAAGGGCAAGCACAATTGTGAAATAGCGCGTAAATTGTGCGAGCTTACGCCGTCCCATTTCACCTTGTTTTGACCACTCTGTAAACTTAGGTACTACATCCATTTGCAATAATTGAACAATGATTGAAGCAGTAATATAAGGCATAATTCCCATCGCAAAGATAGAGAAGTTTTGAAGTGCTCCACCACCAAAGATGTTCATGAATCCAAATAGACTTGCCTGATCCTGAAACTTTAACACTTCAGGGTCTACACCAGGAACTACAATAAAAGCTCCTAAACGAAATACAACTAACATTAGTAAGGTGAATAAAATCTTTTTGCGAATATCACCTACACGCATAAAGTTGGAGATTGTCTGAAACATGAATTAGATCACCTCAGTTTTACCGCCTGCAGCTTCAATTGCGTCTTTGGCAGCAGAGGAAAATTTATTCGCTTTTACTGTGAGCTTTCTCTCGATGTTGCCATTAGCAAGAATTTTAATACCTGACTTTTCATTTCGAACAATTCCCGACTCAATAAGAAGTTCCGGAGTTACTTCCGTACCATCTTCAAAACGGTTAAGTGTATCTAAGTTTACAATAGCAAACTCTTTACGGTTAATATTCGTAAAACCACGCTTTGGTAAACGTTGGAATAATGGAGTTTGACCACCTTCAAATCCCAAGCGAACACCACCGCCTGACCGAGAATTTTGACCTTTATGTCCTCTGCCGGAAGTTTTTCCGTTTCCAGAACCAATACCTCGACCAACACGATTACGTGTTTTACGGGAACCATCAGCAGATTTCAGTTCATGAAGTTTCATCGTTGGCACCTCCTTATCTTTAAAAAGTAAGATTATTGTTCTTTAACAGAAACTAAATGAGAAACCTTATGGACCATGCCACGGATAGTTTCATTATCATCATGTTCAACTGTTTGGTTAACCTTCTTTAGCCCTAATGCTTTAACCGTTTCACGTTGGCCCTCTGTACGACCAATAAGACTGCGAGTAAGGGTAATTGCCAATTTATTTGCCATTATAATTCCCCCCTTAGCCTAACAGCTCTTCTACTGTTTTATTACGTAATTTCGCAACATCTTCAGCACGTTTTAAATTTTTGATTCCTTCAATAGTAGCACGAACCATATTAATTGGTGTGCTTGAACCAAGTGATTTAGATGTAATATCTGCAACTCCTGCAAGCTCAAGTACCGCACGAACAGGACCGCCAGCAATAACTCCTGTACCTTCGCTACCTGGTTTAAGTAAGATTTGCCCGCCACCAAAACGGCCAATGATCTGATGTGGAATAGTCGAACCGACAAGAGGTACTTCTACCATGCTCTTCTTAGCATCTTCAATAGCTTTACGAATTGCATCAGGAACTTCCTGTGCCTTTCCAGTACCAAAGCCAACATGTCCGTTTCTGTCTCCTACAACAACAAGTGCAGTAAAACGGAAGCGACGACCACCTTTAACCACTTTTGCTACACGGTTAACTGTTACAACACGTTCTTCTAGTTCAAGTTTGTTCGCATCGAATTGTCGCATCTATGATTTCCCTCCTTCTTAATTAAAATTCCAAGCCGTTTTCACGAGCAGCCTCGGCTAATGCTTTAATTCTTCCGTGATATAAATATCCGCCTCGATCAAATACTACTGATGTATAGCCTTTATCAGAAGCGCGTTTCGCAATGAGTGCTCCTACTTCCTTAGCACCCTCTACATCCCCAGCAGACTTTAGATTAAGCTCTTTATCAAGGGTAGAGGCACTTGCTAATGTTACGCCTTTTTCATCGTCAATCAATTGTGCATAGATGTTCTGATTAGAACGATATACGTTCAAACGCGGACGCAATTCAGTACCACTCAATTTTGATCTTACGCGAGCATGTCTCTTTTTACGCACCTTGTTTTTATCTTGTTTGGTGATCAATACGAGTCACTCCTTTCAGTACCTAAGCGGCATTATTTACCGGTTTTACCCTCTTTACGACGAACCATTTCGCCTTCATAACGAATTCCCTTGCCTTTATATGGCTCAGGTGGACGAACGGCACGAATATTTGAAGCTAAAGCACCAACATTTTCTTTATTGTAGCCTTTAATAATAATTTTAGTGTTGCTTGGAACTTCAATCTCAGTTCCCTCTTCAGGTTCGAACTCAACTGGATGTGAGTATCCTACATTCAAAACAAGCTTATTTCCTTGTTTTTGTGCACGGTAACCAACACCTACAAGTTCTAGACCTTTTTCAAAGCCTTTAGAAACACCATCAACCATGTTCGCTACTAGAGAACGGGTTGTTCCATGCATGGAGCGGTGTTGTTTAGACTCAGACGGACGAGTTACGTTAATAATACTGCCCTCGATATTAATACTAATATCTGAATTAAATGTATTTGTTAATTCACCTTTTGGCCCTTTCACAATCAGGGTGTCCCCATTTTGTTCAATTGTTACGCCAGAAGGAATTTCAATTGGTTTTTTCCCTATACGAGACATATTGCTGTCGCACCTCCGTTCTTCAGAAGATTATTACCATACATACGCAAGTACTTCTCCGCCTACTTGCTTAGCTCTTGCTTCTTTATCCGTTAACACGCCCTGAGAAGTAGAGACTATTGCAATACCAAGACCATTAAGTACTTTCGGTACTTCATTAGCTTTTGCATAAACCCGTAATCCGGGCTTGCTAATACGCTTTAGACCTGTAATTACTCGCTCATTATCTGGACCGTATTTTAGAAAAATACGAATAATACCTTGCTTACTATCTTCGATGTATTCTACATCACGAACAAATCCTTCTTGTTTAAGGATTTCAGCGACACCTTTTTTAATATTTGAAGCTGGAATTTCCAATTTCTCATGTCGTACCATATTCGCATTGCGGATACGTGTAAGCAAATCTGCAATTGGATCAGTCATAACCATTTAGAATTACCTCCTTCCCAGTATCGGTCTTACCAGCTGGCTTTTTTAACGCCAGGAATTTGACCTTTGTATGCTAGTTCACGGAAACAAATACGACAAAGTTTAAATTTACGAATGACAGAATGTGGACGACCACATCTTTCACAGCGTGTATACTCTTGAACTTTAAACTTTGGTGTACGTTTCTGTTTTACGACCATTGATTTCTTAGCCACGTTTTCGCCTCCCTTATTTAGCGATTACTTTTGGAATGGCATTCCAAATGCAGTCAATAATTCACGCGCTTCTTCATCGGTTTTCGCCGTAGTGACGATTACAATGTCCATACCGCGGACTTTGCTTACTTTATCATAATCAATTTCAGGGAAGATCAACTGTTCTCTAATACCAAGTGTGTAGTTTCCGCGACCGTCAAATGCTTTCTTGGAAATTCCACGGAAGTCACGTACACGTGGGAGAGATACTGAAATTAATTTATCAAAGAAATCATACATACGCTCTCCACGAAGTGTTACCTTAGCACCAATTGGCATTCCTTCACGTAGACGGAAGCCCGCAATAGAGTGTTTAGCCTTTGTCACAACTGGTTTTTGACCAGTGATGTAACCAAGCTCCTCTACAGCATTATCAAGTACTTTTGCATTTTGAACAGCATCCCCAACACCCATGTTGATGACGATTTTTTCAATCTTAGGAACTTCCATTACTGATTTATAATTAAACTTGCTCACTAGAGCTTGAGTAATATCTTTATCAAATTTTTCCTTTAGGCGGTTCATGTCGTGTACCTCCCTTCATCTGCTTACTTTATAATCTTTTTCTCAACATCTTTATCAAGGATGTCACCGGATTTCTTAGAAACACGGACATTTACTTGCTTTTCAACGCCATCCTTGCCTTTAATAGTCACACGTTTATAACCAATTCTTGTTGGTTCATTTGATTTTGGATCAATCACCATAACATTTGAAGCATGGATCGTAGCTTCACGAGAATCAATTCCACCTTGTGGGTTTTCTTGTGATGGCTTAGAGTGCTTTTTCACAATATTTACCCCTTCAACAAGCACGCGGCTTTTTTGAGGGTAAGCAGCAAGCACTGTACCAGTTTTCCCTTTGTCTTTACCTGAGATAACCATTACTTTATCGCCAGACTTAATTTGCATTGCATCGCACCTCCTTGAGTAACCGTATCATGGTTTTATTAAAGAACCTCTGGAGCCAGAGAGATGATTTTCATGAAATTTCTTTCGCGCAGTTCACGTGCAACGGGTCCGAAGATACGCGTTCCGCGAGGTGCTTTGTCATCACGAATAATGACACAGGCATTTTCATCAAACTTAATATAAGATCCATCAGGACGACGTGCGCCGCTTTTTGTACGAACAATAACAGCTTTTACTACTTCGCCTTTTTTGACAACGCCTCCTGGTGTTGCATTTTTGACTGTACATACAATCACATCACCAATATTAGCTGTTTTACGGCCTGACCCACCTAGGACCTTGATGGTAAGTACTTCACGTGCACCAGAATTGTCAGCAACTTTCAATCTAGATTCTTGTTGAATCATCTAGTTTACCTCCCTTCGGAAAGCATGTATCCGAATCATGTCATTAAATAATGATTGCTTTCTCAACAACCTCTTCTAAACGAAAACGTTTTGTAGCTGATAGTGGACGAGTTTCCATAATACGAACTACATCACCGATTTTCGCTTCGTTCTGTTCATCATGAGCTTTGAATTTCTTAGAATACTTAACGCGCTTGCCGTACAAAGAATGCTTTTTGTAAGTTTCAACCATAACAGTGATGGTTTTATCCATTTTGTCAGAAACCACACGTCCTGTATAAACTTTACGCTGATTGCGTTCACTCATTTTACGCTTACCTCCTCTCCGTTATCAATTGTTAACTTCAGCTTCTAATTCTCTTTCACGAACGATAGTTTTCAATCGAGCAATTGATTTGCGAACTTCGCGAAGGCGGGCAGTGTTTTCAAGTTGCCCAGTAGCTAGTTGGAAGCGAAGGTTAAATAATTCTTCCTTCAAGGATTTTACGTTTTGTTCAATTTCGGCAGTGGTTAGATCACGGATTTCTTTAGCCTTCATTTGGTTCACCACCAATTTCTTCTCGTTTTACAAATTTCGTTTTAATAGGTAGTTTATGTGCAGCTAGACGAAGAGCTTCTCTTGCTACCTCTTCAGGAACTCCAGCAATTTCAAACATAATCTTTCCAGGTTTTACAACCGCTACCCATCCTTCAGGTGCCCCTTTACCGGAACCCATCCGAACTTCTAGAGGTTTAGCTGTATATGGCTTGTGAGGGAAAATTTTAATCCACACGTTACCGCCACGTTTCATATAACGAGTCATCGCAATTCTCGCTGCTTCAATTTGGCGGCTTGTAATCCAAGATGCTTCTGTAGCTTGTAGACCGTAATCTCCAAATGAAACTTCCGTTCCACCTTTTGCACGGCCACGCATTCTACCGCGATGTTCACGACGATATTTAACACGTTTAGGCATTAACATGGTTATTTTCCTCCTTCCACAGATTTTTTCTTTTCTGGAAGGATCTCTCCACGATAAATCCATACTTTCACACCAAGTTTACCATAGGTAGTGTCTGCTTCAGCATGAGCATAATCAATATCAGCACGAAGTGTATGAAGTGGAACAGTTCCTTCGCTATAATGTTCAGCACGAGCTATATCAGCTCCACCAAGGCGGCCTGATACCATTGTTCTAATTCCATCTGCACCTGCACGCATCGTACGTTGGATAGCTTGCTTTTGCGCACGACGGAAAGATACGCGATTTTCCAATTGGCGTGCAATATTTTCTGCTACCAATTTCGCATCAAGGTCAGCCCTTTTAATTTCAATAATGTTAATATGAACTCTTTTGTTCGTAAGTTTATTTAGAGCTTTACGTAAAGCTTCAACTTCACTACCACCTTTACCAATAACCATTCCAGGCTTGGCAGTATGGACCGTGATGTTTACGCGGTTTGCAGCACGTTCAATTTCAACACGTGATACAGATGCATCAGCTAAACGCTTTGCAATGTATTCGCGAATTTTAATATCCTCATGCAATAACGTTGCATATTCTTTGTCGGCATACCACTTAGATTCCCAGTCACGAATGACACCGATACGCATACCGATTGGATTAACTTTTTGACCCACGTATTACCCCTCCTTCTTTTCAGATAGCACAATTGTAATATGGCTTGTGCGTTTGTTAATTTGACTTGCACGACCTTGCGCGCGTGGACGAAATCTTTTCATTGTTGGTCCTTCATCAACATAAACCTGAGAAACCAATAGATTATTAATGTCCATATCATAGTTGTGCTCTGCATTTGCGATCGCAGAATTCAACAGCTTTTCAACGATTGGGGAGGCAGCTCTCGGAGTTAGTTTCAAAATAGAAACTGCATCGCCCACTTGCTTTCCTCGAATAAGATCAACGACGAGACGTGCTTTACGAGGAGCAATTCGTACTGTTTTAGCAACGGCTTTAGCTTGCATCATGTTGCCCTCCTCTCATTAGCGTTTAGTTTTTCTATCGTCTCCGGCATGACCTCTGTAACTGCGGCTTGGCGCAAATTCACCAAGTTTATGGCCTACCATATCTTCACTAATATATACTGGTACATGTTTACGACCATCGTAGACTGCAATAGTGTGTCCAACAAAACTAGGGAAAACTGTTGAACGACGAGACCAAGTTTTTACAACCTGTTTCTTGTCACTTTCATTCAATTTTTCCACCTTTGCGAGCAAATGCTCATCTGCGAATGGGCCTTTTTTTAGGCTACGTCCCATACTAGAACCTCCCTTCGCGATTGTGCTACGGCCCTATCTTGGAACCGTAGATCAATCCCGTTATTTTTTACGACGACGCACAATAAATTTATCTGATTTATTGTTCTTCTTACGTGTTTTATAACCAAGTGTTGGTTTACCCCAAGGTGTAACTGGTGATTTACGGCCAATTGGTGTACGTCCTTCCCCACCACCGTGTGGATGATCATTCGGGTTCATAACAGATCCGCGAACGTGTGGACGCTTGCCTTGCCAACGAGAGCGACCGGCTTTTCCTACATTCACAAGCTCATGTTGTTCGTTACCAACTTGACCAATGGAAGCACGACATGTCGCAAGGATCATACGAACTTCACCAGAATTCAAACGAACTAAAACGTATTTCGTTCCTTCTTTACCGAGTACTTGAGCAGAAGTTCCTGCAGAACGAACCAATTGTCCGCCTCCGCCTGGCTTCAATTCAATATTGTGTACAACGGTACCCACTGGAATGTTAGCTAATGGAAGAGTATTTCCGACCTTAATATCTGCGTCTGGACCAGACATTACATCCATACCAACTTTGAGATTTTTCGGGGCAAGTATATAGCGCTTCTCCCCATCATGATAATGAATTAGTGCAATGTTCGCGGAACGGTTTGGATCATATTCAATTGTAGCAACGCGTCCTGGTATACCATCTTTGATTCGTTTAAAATCAATCACACGATATTGACGCTTATGTCCACCACCACGATGACGAACTGTCATTCTACCTTGGTTGTTACGGCCGCCTTTTCTGTTAAGAGGCTCAAGTAAGCTTTTCTCCGGTTTGTTTGTTGTAATTTCAGAGAAATCCAAACTTGTCATATTACGACGTCCGTTTGTGGTAGGTTTGTATTTCTTGATCGCCATTTTGTTCCCTCCTCTTTTTATAATTTATGCCAATTTACACTTCGAAAAATTCAATTTCATTGCTGTCTTCAGTTAGCGTAACAACAGCTTTGCGGCGCTTGTTTGTATAACCAACAAAACGACCCATGCGCTTGAATTTTCCTTTATAGTTAAGGACATTTACTTTTTCAACTTTCACTTCAAAAATTTGCTCTACAGCCGTTTTGATCAGTGTTTTATTCGCCTTAACGTCTACTTCAAAAGTGTACTTTTTAACAGCCGTTTGTTCCATAGAACGTTCTGTAATGATGGGGCGCTTAATAACATCACGTACATCCATTACCCAAGCACCTCCTCTACTTTTTCAACTGCAGCTTTCGTTAAGATCAATGTCTGATGATTGCTGACATCTAAAACATTTAGGTTAGATGCATCAATGATGGTTACTCCAGGTATATTTCTCCCTGACAACTCAACATTCTCATTCACAGTATCTGTCACTACTAAAGCTTTTTTACCAACAGGAAGATTTGCTAATACTTTAACAAATTCCTTTGTTTTTGGTGTATCAAAGTTAAGTGATTCTAGTACAAGAAGACTTTCCTCACTAACCTTTGTGGATAATGCCGATTTAATCGCTAAACGGCGTACTTTCTTCGGAAGTTTGTAGCTGTAGCTACGTGGAACAGGACCAAATACAGTACCACCGCCACGCCATTGTGGAGAACGGATGGAACCTTGACGAGCACGACCAGTTCCTTTTTGGCGCCACGGCTTCGCACCGCCGCCACGTACTTCTGAACGATTTTTTACTTTTGCAGTTCCTTGTCTTAAGGAAGCTCTTTGCATAACAATTGCTTCAAACAAGACATCCTTGTTTGGTTCAATTCCAAAAACAGATTCATTAAGGTCAATATCACCAACCTTAGAGCCTGCTTGACTGTATAATGCTACTTTCGGCATTCTTATTTCCTCCTTTCTATGAATGTATTACTTCACTTTTATTCCTGTTTTAACTTCCAATAATGCCTTCTTAGGTCCAGGTACGTTCCCTTTTACTAAGATAAGATTACGCTCAGCGTCAACCTTTACTATTGGCAAGTTTTGAATGGTAATTTTTTCGCCACCCATGCGACCAGGTAACGCCTTTTGCTTAAATACACGCGCAGGGTCAACAGCTCCCATTGAACCAGGTCTTCTATGATAACGAGAACCGTGAGACATTGGTCCACGAGATTGACCATGACGTTTAATAGCGCCTTGGAATCCTTTCCCTTTAGAAATTCCTGAAACATCTACTAAATCGCCTTCTGCGAAAATATCTACTTTGACTTCTTGACCAACTTCATACTCATTTATGTTTACTCCGTTAAATTCACGGACGAAGCGCTTAGGTGCAGTGTTTGCTTTCGCAACATGTCCCTTTTCTGGTTTATTTGAAAGAATATCACGTTTTTCGTCAAAACCAAGTTGCACAGCTTCATATCCATCTGTTTCAATCGTCTTCTTTTGAAGCACTACGTTTGGGGCAGCTTCAATGACTGTAACAGGGATCAATTCACCATTTTCAGCAAAAACCTGTGTCATACCAATTTTTCTACCCAAGATTCCTTTGGTCATAAGTCACACCTCCTGATTTTCATTTAAATATATTTATTATAATTTGATTTCAATGTCAACGCCTGACGGCAAGTCTAGTCTCATTAGAGAATCTACTGTTTGTGGAGTAGGATTATTAATATCGATTAGACGTTTATGCGTACGCATTTCGAATTGTTCACGAGAATCCTTATATTTGTGCACCGCACGAAGAACTGTGTAAATAGTTTTCTCAGTTGGCAATGGAATCGGCCCTGAGACACTTGCTCCTGAACGTTTTGCAGTTTCAACAATTTTTTCAGCTGATTGATCCAAAATTCTATGATCATAAGCCTTCAATCTGATACGAATCTTTTGTTTTGCCATTACTTTCCCTCCTTTTCGTCTATTTTTGAAATAGACTTACTCCGTGAAAATTTCCCACACACTCGCCATGGCAAAGCGGCCGGGTGTGTCAGCAACCTTCCACATCAACGCAGTCAAAGACCAACATTATTCATTATACAGAAATTCAAACCCAGATGCAATAGCAATCTATATAATTTCAACAATGAATTACCTAAATGATTATACAAAGTTTTTTACTAAGAAACAAGCTCGTAAATATTGGAAGAAGGAACAAAAGCGCAAGCGCCCGTTTAGGGACGTACAAACTTTTTAAGCTTCTGACGAGATAAAGGATACACGGCGAAGTATGAGCCGATGTTGACTTATCGTAGGAAGAAGCTGAAAGTTTGCTAGTCGCTGGGCGCTGGAGCTGGATGCCGACTGCGACATAAGCAGTTATCCACAAGCTACATTTTATAATTTCCTAAACTAGAAACAAAAGCGCGGAGCGATCACTATAGGCTGGGTTATTCGCAGACTCGCATCCTGCGAGCCTCTCGAGGCTAGGCGATCGGGCTGATTCTTCAATCGAACCGCAAACTACTACTCATATCTAGACAAAAAAAGAGCAAACAGAGGATATCTGTTTGCTCCATATTTCAATTACTTTTGAATACTACTTACAACACCAGAACCAACAGTACGTCCACCTTCACGAATAGAGAAACGAGTTCCGTCTTCAATCGCGATTGGAGAGATCAATTCTACTGTCATTTCGATGTTATCGCCAGGCATAACCATTTCAGTACCTTCTGGAAGATTAACGATTCCAGTTACATCAGTAGTACGGAAATAGAATTGTGGACGATAGTTTGTGAAGAATGGAGTATGACGTCCACCTTCTTCTTTAGAAAGCACATAAACTTCAGCTTTGAAGTTAGTATGTGGAGTGATAGATCCAGGTTTAGCCAATACTTGACCACGTTGGATATCTTCACGAGCAACACCACGAAGTAGTGCACCAATGTTATCTCCAGCTTCAGCATAGTCTAGAAGCTTACGGAACATTTCAACACCTGTTACAGTTGTTTTAGCCGCTTCTTCTGCAAGACCAATAATTTCGATCTCATCACCGACTTTAACTTGACCACGTTCAACACGGCCAGTTGCAACTGTTCCACGTCCTGTAATTGAGAAAACATCCTCAACAGGCATCATGAATGGCTTGTCAGTGTCACGTTCTGGAGTTGGAATATATTCGTCAACAGCAGCCATCAATTCATCAATTTTTTCTTCCCATTCTGCTTCGCCTTCAAGAGCTTTAAGAGCAGAACCTTTGATTACAGGAATGTCATCTCCAGGGAAGTCATATTCAGATAGAAGGTCACGAATTTCCATTTCTACTAGTTCAAGTAGTTCTTCGTCATCTACCATATCGCATTTGTTCATAAATACAACGATGTAAGGAACACCTACGTTACGTGATAAAAGAATATGCTCACGAGTTTGTGGCATTGGGCCATCAGCAGCTGAAACAACTAGGATTGCGCCGTCCATTTGGGCAGCACCAGTGATCATGTTTTTAACATAGTCAGCGTGTCCTGGGCAGTCAACGTGTGCATAGTGACGAGAATCAGTTTCATATTCAACGTGTGAAGTAGAGATTGTAATTCCACGCTCGCGCTCTTCTGGAGCGTTATCGATCATATCATAACCTCTTGCTTCTGCGCCACCACGCTTTGCCATAACAGTTGTGATAGCAGCTGTAAGAGTAGTTTTACCGTGGTCAACGTGACCAATAGTACCAATATTAGCATGTGATTTGGAACGATCAAATTTTTCCTTAGCCATTAGGAAATCCTCCTTTTAATTAAAAAATAGTAAGTATTAGAGACGCCTTAAAATAAAGGAATCATTTTTTAGCGACTCAATGCATATCTATTAGTAGTTATACTTGATTGTACGAATAAAATCAATTATTCGCCGTTATTTTTTTTCGTAATTTCTTCAGCAATGGACTTTGGCACTTCTTCATAGTGATCAAAGAACATTGTGTAGACTCCGCGGCCTTGTGTATTAGAACGTAGGGATGTTGCGTAACCGAACATCTCTGAAAGTGGAACAAAGGCTTTTACTACCTGTGCATTTCCACGTGCATCCATTCCTTCAACACGGCCACGACGAGAAGTTATATCCCCCATAATATCACCTAGATACTCCTCAGGAATAACAACTTCTACTTTCATAAGTGGTTCAAGCAATACTGGATCACATTTCTTTGCTGCATTTCTTAAAGCCATAGAAGCAGCAATTCTAAAGGCCATTTCATTGGAGTCAACATCATGATAAGATCCATCATAAAGCTTTGCCTTAATATCAATTAAAGGATATCCGGCAATGACACCATTATCCATTGAATCTTCAAGACCCGCTTGAACTGCTGGAATATATTCACGAGGAACAACCCCACCGACAATCGCGTTTTCAAATTCAAAGCCTTTTCCTTCTTCGTTTGGACTAAATTCAATCCATACATGACCAAATTGTCCACGTCCACCAGACTGACGAATGAACTTCCCTTCAACTTGTGCACTAGTACGGAATGTTTCACGGTAAGAAACCTGTGGAGCACCCACATTCGCCTCAACCTTAAATTCACGCTTCATACGGTCAACAAGAACATCTAGATGAAGCTCACCCATTCCTGAGATAACAACCTGACCTGTTTCAGGATTTGTCTCTGCACGGAATGTTGGATCTTCCTCCTGCAATTTAGCAAGAGCTGCACCCATTTTATCCTGGTCTGCCTTGGATTTAGGTTCAACCGCAACACTAATAACTGGTTCCGGGAATTCCATTGATTCAAGGATAACAAGTTCCTTTTCATCACATAATGTATCCCCCGTCGCCGTATCTTTCAAGCCAACAGCCGCAGCGATGTCTCCACTGTAAACAGTGTTGATTTCTTCACGGTGGTTAGCATGCATCAAAAGAATACGTCCAACCCGCTCACGTTTACCTTTTGTTGAGTTCTGGACATAAGATCCAGAGTTCAATTGTCCAGAATAAACACGGAAGAACGTTAGACGTCCAACATATGGATCCGTCATAACTTTAAACGCAAGTGCTGAGAATGGTTCACTGTCATCAGCATGACGAGCAATTTCTTCATCAGTATCTGGAATAATCCCTTTAATTGACTCAATATCTGTTGGTGCTGGTAAATAATCGATAACCGCATCCAGCATTTTTTGAACACCTTTGTTTTTAAAAGCTGTACCGCAAAGAACTGGGTAAAATTCTACCTTCAATGTTGCAACACGGATTGCTGCTTTTAATTCCTCAACGGAAATCTCTTCACCTTCAAGATATTTCATCATAAGATCTTCATCAAGTTCAGCTACAGCTTCAATTAAGCTTGTGCGCAATTCATCTGCTTTATCTTGAAGATCAGCAGGAATCTCTCCCTCGATTGGATCTTGTGGATCATCACTTTCATAAAACCAAGCTTTCATTTCAATAAGGTCGACCATACCTTTAAATGTGTCTTCCGCTCCAATTGGTAATTGAACCGGATGTGCATTAGCCTGCAAGCGATCACGGATCGTACTAACAGAATAAAGGAAATCAGCGCCGATCTTATCCATTTTATTAACGAAAACAATACGTGGCACTCCATATGTTGTTGCTTGGCGCCAAACTGTTTCAGTTTGTGGCTCAACACCAGATTGAGCATCAAGAACGGTAACCGCTCCATCAAGAACTCTCAGGGAACGTTCAACTTCAACGGTGAAGTCTACGTGTCCAGGAGTGTCAATGATGTTTACACGATGTCCTTTCCATTCTGCCGTTGTTGCAGCAGATGTAATCGTAATACCGCGCTCTTGCTCTTGCTCCATCCAGTCCATTTGTGAAGCACCTTCGTGTGTTTCACCAATTTTATGAATGCGCCCTGTATAGAAAAGAATACGTTCTGTAGTAGTTGTTTTACCGGCGTCAATATGGGCCATAATGCCGATATTACGTGTCTTTTCTAAGGAGAAGTCTCTTGGCATTTCGTATTTCTCCTTCCTAGGATGATTAGTTTTACTATTATATATAATAGTTGGTTTATCTTACCAGCGGTAGTGAGCAAATGCTTTATTTGCTTCTGCCATTTTATGAGTCTCTTCACGTTTTTTCACAGAAGCGCCAGTATTATTAGCAGCATCCATAATTTCGTTAGCTAAACGCTCTTCCATCGTTTTTTCTCCGCGAAGACGAGCATAGTTAACTAACCAACGTAATCCAAGAGTTGAACGACGTTCTGGACGGACTTCAACTGGTACTTGATAGTTAGCACCACCTACACGGCGAGCTCTAACTTCTAAAACTGGCATAATATTTTTCAAGGCTTGATCAAATACTTCCATTGGATCTTTGCCTGCACGTTCTTGAATAAGGTCAAAAGCAGAGTAAAGAATACTTTGCGCCTTTCCCTTCTTCCCATCAACCATTAGCTTGTTCACCAAACGAGTTACAAGCTTAGAGTTATGGAGTGGATCTGGCAATACATCTCTTTTAGCTACAGGTCCTTTACGTGGCATGTTCTTTCCTCCTTTCAATTAAATACATTCATTTCTCTTTTATTACTTTTTAGCTTTTGGTTTTTTTGTTCCATATTTTGAACGGCTTTGAGCACGGTTTTCAACACCGGCAGTATCTAAAGCGCCGCGAACGATATGGTAACGAACACCCGGTAAATCCTTTACACGACCTCCACGGATTAGAACAACACTATGTTCTTGTAGGTTATGGCCGATTCCTGGAATATAAGCTGTTACCTCGATTCCATTTGTAAGACGCACACGAGCATATTTACGTAGTGCCGAGTTTGGCTTTTTCGGTGTCATTGTTCCTACACGTGTACATACACCACGCTTTTGTGGTGAAGACAAATCCGTATTAATCTTTTTAAAACTATTATAGCCTTTATTAAGAGCTGGTGAGTCAGAAGTCGTAACTTTTGACTTTCTACGTTTACGTACTAATTGATTAATTGTAGGCATTGATGTTTCCTCCTTTCATAGTTTGTTAAGCCCACACATCCAGGTGGTTCTTTTTAAAGCAAAAAAACAAGTTTTTGCAGTTTATACCCTGCAAAAACAGCTTAAATTAAGATCGCAGCAGCTGTTGCTCCAACATCTATACCGCACGCCTTACCAAGTTCTCTCATAGAGTCAACCATAGTAATAGGTACGTTCACTTCTTCAGCAACCTGAATAATTGGATGTATAATTCGCGGTTCTGCATCCGATGCGAGTAAAACCTCAAGGACATGCCCTGATTTAAGGGCTCTTACTGTCTGTTTTGTACCAATGATTACATTCTCAGCCTGTAACACTTTTTTATAAGGCAATTGTCATAACCCCCAAAGTAACAGGTTAATGTAAGTTCACCTTGAATATAGTATCATTTGCTATTTTCATTGTCAATAACAATTGCAAAAATATCGTGAAAAATGATCCCGCCGAGATGATCTCGACGGGGTCATCAATTTCGAGCTAGTTATTCTGCTGATTCTAGTTGTTCTTTTTCTTTTCGTGCCGCAACAGACATTTTACGGTACCGTTGCATTCCTGTCCCAGCAGGGACAAGTTTACCGATAATAACATTTTCCTTCAGACCAAGAAGTTCATCTCGCTTACCTTTGATCGCTGCATCGGTAAGTACGCGAGTCGTTTCTTGGAAGGAAGCAGCAGATAGGAATGAATCTGTCTCCAGAGATGCTTTCGTAATACCAAGTAGAATCGGACGTCCAATCGCAGGTTGATTCCCTTCTAAAAGGGTCTTGTTGTTCGCTTCAGTAAACTGGTGGATATCAAGCAGAGTACCTGGTAGTACATCTGTATCTCCAGCATCTGTTACTCTGACCTTTCTAAGCATCTGACGAACCATCACTTCTACGTGCTTATCTCCAATTTCTACCCCTTGCATACGATAAACCTTCTGAACTTCACGCAACAGATACTCTTGAACAGCTTTTACATCGAGTATACGTAGAAGTTCTTTCGGATCGACAGAACCTTCTGTGAGCTCTTGACCTCGTGCCACCTCATCATTTACCGCCACTTTCAAGCGAGATGTATATGGTGCATTGTAAGTCCGAGACTCAATTTTCCCTTGAATCACAATCTCTTGCTGGCGGTCACGGCCTTCCGAAATAGAGGTTACAACCCCGCCAATTTCAGTGATGATGGATTGCCCTTTAGGATTACGAGCTTCAAATAGCTCTTGGATACGTGGCAAACCTTGAGTAATATCATCACCTGCTACACCACCTGTATGGAAGGTTCTCATTGTTAATTGAGTACCTGGCTCCCCAATAGATTGTGCCGCTATGATACCGACAGCTTCTCCTACATCTACAATAGATCCTGTAGCTAGGTTACGGCCATAACATTTCTTACAGACACCATGACGGGTATTACATGTAAAGGCCGAGCGAATCCAAGCCTCTTCCACGCCCGCATTTTCAATTTCTTTCGCCATATCTTCATTAATTAATTCATTTTCGTGGGCAAGGATTTCCCCTGTTTCCGGATGAACAATTTTGCTTCTTGCAAAACGTCCAATCAAACGTTCCTCTAGTGTCTCAATTACTTCAGTGCCATCTTTCAGTGCCGCAACGCGAAGTCCACGGTCTGTACCACAATCATCTTCGCGAATAATGACATCTTGCGCTACATCAACAAGACGACGTGTTAAGTAACCTGAGTCAGCTGTTTTTAAGGCGGTATCGGCTAGACCTTTACGTGCTCCGTGAGTGGAGATAAAGTATTCCAGTACCGTTAATCCTTCACGGAAACTTGATTTAATCGGCAACTCAATAATCCTACCAGCCGGGTTAGCCATCAATCCGCGCATACCCGCTAACTGTGTAAAGTTAGAAGCGTTACCCCTTGCACCTGAATCACTCATCATGAAAATAGGATTTAATCTTTCTAAAGAGCCCATCAATTTATCTTGAATCGTATCCTTCGCAGCGCTCCAGATCGAGATTACACGATCATAACGTTCTTCTTCAGTAATCAGACCACGTCTGAATTGCTTCATCACGTTGTCTACTTTTGTTTGAGCTTCTTGCAAAATGACTTCCTTTTCACGAAGTACAACAATATCTGATACTCCAACTGTTATCCCTGCTTTAGTGGAGTATTTGAATCCAAGACTCTTCATGCGGTCCAGCATTTTCGATGTTTCCGTTACTTGGAATCTCTTGAATATTTCAGAGATAATATTACCTAATATTTTTTTCCTGAACGGAAGAATAAGTGGTTGCTTTTCAATATGTTCTTTCACATTTTCGGTCGTTTCAATAAAGTAACGATCCGGTGTATTATCCACAAGGTTTTCATCAGTTGGTTCATTAATAAACGGAAACGATGGTGGAAGGATTTCGTTAAAAATAATCTTACCAACCGTTGTAACGAGTAATTTCTTCCTTTGCTCATCTGTAAAAGTTTCGTTTACTAAAGAATTAGCATGAATCGCAATACGCGAATGCAAGTGCACATACCCAGTTTGATAGGCAAGTAATGCCTCATTCGTGTCCTTGAATACCATTCCTTCTCCATCTGCGTTTTCACGCTCTAATGTCAGATAATAGTTTCCAAGCACCATATCCTGAGAAGGTGTAACGACTGGCTTTCCATCTCTAGGGTTTAGAATGTTTTGCGCCGCTAACATTAATATACGTGCTTCAGCTTGCGCTTCAGCAGACAAAGGAACGTGAACAGCCATTTGGTCACCATCAAAGTCTGCATTATATGCTGTACAAACGAGTGGGTGCAAACGAATCGCTCTACCCTCTACAAGAGTAGGTTCAAAAGCCTGAATACCAAGTCTGTGAAGAGTTGGTGCCCGGTTCAATAGAACAGGATGCTCACGGATGACATCTTCTAGGACATCCCAAACTTCTGGATGCACACGTTCAATCTTCCTTTTTGCACTCTTAATATTATGGGCAAGATTCTTTTCAACCAGTTCCTTCATAACAAATGGCTTAAATAACTCTAACGCCATTTCCTTCGGTAAACCACATTGGTACATTTTCAAATGTGGCCCAACGACAATAACAGAACGACCTGAGTAATCAACCCGTTTTCCAAGCAAGTTTTGCCGGAAACGTCCTTGTTTTCCTTTTAACATGTGAGACAAAGATTTTAGCGGGCGATTTCCTGGTCCTGTAACAGGTCTTCCTCTTCTTCCATTATCAATCAACGCATCAACCGCTTCTTGAAGCATACGTTTCTCATTTTGAACAATAATACTTGGAGCTCCAAGGTCTAATAATCTTTTTAGTCGATTATTACGGTTGATTACACGACGATATAAGTCATTTAAATCCGAAGTAGCAAAACGACCACCTTCTAATTGCACCATTGGGCGTAATTCTGGCGGAATGACAGGAAGAACATCTAAAATCATCCAGTCAGGATCGTTTCCAGAATGGCGAAAGGCTTCTAAAACCTCAAGACGTTTAATGGCACGTGTACGGCGTTGCCCTTGTGCCGTCTTCAATTCGTCCTTCAATTGGTCTACTTCTTTTTCCAAGTCAATATCCTGTAAAAGCTTCTTAATGGCTTCTGCACCCATGGAAGCTTGGAACTTGGTACCGTATTTTTCACGATATAAACGATATTCCTTCTCAGACAAAAGTTGTTTTTTATCTAGTGTTGTATCTCCTACGTCTGTTACAACGTAAGAAGCAAAATAGATAATCTCTTCAAGGGCACGAGGGGACATGTCTAAAACAAGTCCCATCCTGCTTGGTATTCCTTTAAAGTACCAAATATGAGAAACAGGAGCCGCTAATTCAATATGCCCCATTCTTTCTCTCCGTACTTTCGTACGTGTTACTTCTACACCACAACGATCACAAACAACGCCTTTGTAACGAACACGTTTATACTTCCCACAGTGACATTCCCAATCTTTAGAAGGTCCAAAAATTCGTTCACAAAACAAACCATCTTTTTCGGGCTTTAAAGTACGATAATTAATCGTTTCTGGTTTCTTGACTTCTCCGAATGACCAAGAACGAATTTTGTCCGGTGAAGCAAGGCCTATTTTCATATACTCAAAATTATTAACATCCAGCAAGGGGCCTACCTCCCTTTTCGTCTACAGGTTTTTACCCATTATGCTAAACCTAAAAAACTATTCTCTTAATGCGGCAGTTTCTTCTACTTTTGTATCTGGTGCAATATTTAATGTGTCAGCTTGCTGTGTATCTTCTTCATCGTCTAACTCGCGCATCTCAATTTCTTCTTCATCACCAGATAAGATTTTCACATCCATACCTAAGCTCTGAAGTTCTTTTATGAGAACTTTAAATGATTCTGGTACACCAGGATCAGGTACATTATCACCTTTGACAATTGATTCATACGTTTTTACACGACCTACAACATCATCCGATTTAACAGTCAATATTTCTTGAAGTGTATAAGCTGCCCCATAGGCTTCTAACGCCCATACTTCCATCTCACCAAATCGTTGGCCACCAAATTGCGCCTTCCCACCAAGTGGTTGCTGTGTAACAAGTGAGTAAGGACCAGTGGAACGTGCGTGCAATTTATCATCAACCATGTGAGCCAGTTTGATCATGTACATGACTCCAACAGATACTCTATTATCGAATGGTTCACCTGTTCGACCATCATATAGGATTGTCTTAGCGTCTCGTGCCATTCCTGATTCTTCAATCGTATCCCAAACATCTTCCTCAGTCGCTCCATCAAAAACAGGTGACGCCATATGGAGTTTAAGTCCTCTTGCTGCCATTCCAAGATGCAACTCAAGAACTTGACCAATGTTCATACGTGAAGGAACACCCAATGGGTTCAACATCACATCAACAGGAGTACCATCCGGCATATACGGCATATCTTCTTCCGGAAGAATGCGAGAAATTACCCCTTTGTTACCATGTCGTCCAGCCATCTTGTCCCCTTCGGAAATCTTCCGCTTTTGGACAATATACACACGAACAAGCTGATTTACACCTGGTGGCAGTTCATCTCCATCTTCACGGTTGAAAATTTTCACATCAAGGACAATCCCTTCTCCTCCATGTGGAACACGAAGAGAAGTGTCGCGAACCTCACGTGCCTTTTCACCGAAAATAGCATGCAATAATCTTTCTTCAGCTGTAAGCTCAGTAACTCCTTTCGGTGTTACTTTTCCTACAAGCAGATCACCGTCTTTAACTTCTGCTCCAACTCTGATAATGCCCCGTTCATCCAAATTGCGCAGGGCATCTTCCCCAACGTTCGGAATATCACGTGTCATTTCTTCAGGTCCAAGCTTTGTATCACGGGCTTCTGATTCATATTCTTCTATGTGAATAGATGTATAAACATCATCTTTTACTAATCGTTCACTCATAATGATCGCATCTTCATAGTTGTAACCTTCCCATGTCATGAAGGCAACGAGCACGTTTCTTCCTAGTGCAAGCTCGCCTAGATCCATGGAAGGGCCATCTCCCAAGATTTCCCCTTTGGTTACACGATCTCCAACACTTACGATTGGACGTTGATTATAGCAGGTCCCTTGGTTAGAACGAATAAACTTCTGCATTCGATACTTACGCAAGTCGCCTTTTACTTCTTGACCGTCCACATCCTGTGTATTTCGCACCCAAACTTCACGGGCCTCAACATGTTCAACAATACCATTATGCTTACAAATCACCGCAGCTCCAGAGTCTTTAGCAGAAACATATTCCATTCCCGTTCCAACTAGAGGAGCTTCTGGTTTCATAAGTGGAACAGCTTGTCGTTGCATGTTCGCTCCCATCAAAGCACGGTTTGAATCATCGTTCTCAAGGAACGGGATACAAGCAGTAGCAGCAGAAACAACTTGTTTTGGTGATACATCCATATAGTCAATGCGTTCTTTTCTCACTACTGTATTCTCACCACGAAAACGAGCTATTACTTCATCATTAATAAATGCACCTTCATCAGAAAGCGGGGCATTTGCTTGTGCAACAACATAATTATCTTCTTCATCAGCAGTCAAATAATCAATTTGATCTGTTAGTGATCCTGTCTCAGGATCAACCCGGCGATATGGCGTTTCGATAAAACCAAAACGATTCACCTTGGCAAATGTCGATAAAGAGTTAATTAACCCAATATTTGGCCCTTCTGGTGTCTCAATTGGACACATACGCCCATAGTGAGAATAGTGTACATCACGTACTTCCATTCCAGCCCTTTCACGAGTTAAACCACCAGGTCCGAGCGCTGACAAACGACGCTTATGCGTTAATTCAGCAAGTGGATTGGTTTGGTCCATAAATTGAGAAAGCTGAGAACTACCAAAGAATTCCTTTATCGACGCAATCACTGGACGAATATTAATTAATTGCTGTGGCGTGATCGTATTCACATCTTGAATGGACATACGTTCTTTTACGACTCTTTCCATTCGGGAAAGCCCAATTCTAAATTGGTTTTGTAACAACTCCCCAACAGAACGAAGACGACGATTTCCTAAATGGTCGATATCGTCTGTATCGCCTACATCATATAACAAATCAAAGAAATAACTAATAGAAGAGATGATGTCAGCAGGTGTGATGTTTTTAGTCTCTTCTTCCACATAGGCATTTCCAATTACATTTATGACTTTCTCATCATCATCATTAGGTGCATAAATTTTGATCGACTGTACGACAATGTCCTCATCTAAGACACCTGATTGTTGGCTGCATGTTTTGAAACCAGCGCCGTTTTCAAGTGATGGAAGAATTTTGTCTAAAGTACGACGATCTAATACTGTACCTTTTTCGGCAATGATTTCACCTGTCTCAGGATCAGCTAATGACTCCGCCAACCTTTGACCAAATAGACGATTCTTAATATGCAACTTTTTATTTATTTTGTAACGACCAACATTCGCGAGGTCATAACGCTTTGGATCAAAGAAACGCGATATCAGCAAGTTACGCGCATTCTCCACAGTTGGAGGCTCTCCAGGACGAAGACGCTCATATATTTCTAATAAAGCTTTCTCAATACTTTCAGTGTTATCTTTTTCTAGTGTATTTCTAAGATATTCGTTGTCACCAATTAAATCGATGATTTCTTGATCAGAGCCAAAACCAAGTGCACGCAATAGCACAGTTACTGGTAATTTTCTTGTACGATCAATGCGGACATATACAACGTCCTTTGCATCTGTTTCGTATTCTAGCCAAGCCCCTCTGTTTGGAATAACAGTAGCGGTAAATCCTTTTTTACCATTTTTATCAAGTTTACCACTATAGTAAACACTCGGTGAGCGCACTAATTGTGATACGATGACACGTTCGGCTCCATTAATAATAAATGTGCCCATTTCTGTCATCAATGGGAAATCTCCCATAAATACATCTTGATCTTTTACTTCACCTGTTTCCTTATTCACGAGACGTAATTTCACTCGAAGCGGAGCCGAGTATGTTGCATCACGCTCTTTTGACTCTTCAACAGAATACTTGGGATCACCTAAACTGTAATCAATAAATTCCAGTGATAGATTTCCGGCGAAATCTTCAATTGGAGAAATATCTTGGAACATTTCCTTTAAACCTTCATCAAGAAACCATTGATAAGAAGAAGTTTGGATTTCGATAAGGTTCGGCAGCTCCAATACTTCACTAATACGAGCAAAGCTCCTACGCTGGCGGTGCCGTCCGTACTGAACAAGTTGACCTGTCAACTGATTCACCCCTCAAAATAGTGCATTTTAATAGGTTGTTCAAAATTTCCGATAAAAAAGATACTGCGAATTTCTTCGTTGGCTTGTTTCTGTGCTGCTCATGTATTTAAAAGCATACATTCCGCTACTCGAAACTGCGCCGCCTCGAACTCCTTGATCCTTTTTATCATCCTTTTTGAACATTCATTCATAGTGACATTTTCTCAAGAGATTCTAGAAAAAATGCGATATCCTTAGACAAAAAGAAAAAGGGTTTTGCTTTGAAAACCACATTTTTCATATTACGAACTATTATTTTATAATCTTTTCCAACTTTGCCAAGATCCATACTTCTATTGATTAATTTGGCAATAAATCAGAAAACACTATATTAGCATTATACAACGTTATCACAAAAGGCCAGCAAGGTCAATCATTTTTTTGCTTTTAAAATATAGTAGCCTTTTCTTTTTGCTAGGATTTCCACATGGCGAAATATCTCTTCTAATTTGCCTTTCGCAGATGGTGCTCCTTGCTTTTTCTGAATGACGACCCAAAGTTCGCCTTCCGCCTTTAGATGTTGAAAACTCTGCTCAAACATTCGATGTACAATTTGTTTGCCCGCTCGGATCGGCGGATTGGTAACGATCGCAGAGAAATTCTTTTCCCCAACATTTAAAAGTCCATCACTTTCGTAGATCTTAATGTTATGGATCTTATTGATCTCAGCATTTTCTTTAGCCAATTCCAGCGCCCTTTGATTAATATCTATCAAGTGAACCAGTCGGTCAGAATATTCTTTCGCCAAGCTGAGCCCAATTGGTCCATAACCACAACCGACATCTAAAATCATTCCTTCGGTCGGGGCTTGAAAGGTTTCAATTAAAAAGCGTGAGCCGAAATCAACTTCTTTCTTCGAGAAGACGCCTTGGTCTGTTTTAAATCGAAGCAAGTAATCCCGCAAGGTCGCATCCCAATAAATTGGGTTACTCGCAATTTCCGGTTGACGAGAATAGTAATGATCCACCAATCACCGCAACCCCCTTTTTTAAACCTAACTATTAGATATTTTCAATATCAGTAGGTTCACTTAGATGGAATCTAGAATATAGCACTTCATCACTCGCAGGATTATATTCTAGCTAACGCTATCCCTCAAAGAAAAGCTTAGGCAAAAAAGCTCGCCATTAGACAGCGAGCTTTTTAATTTAGCAGATGCTTACTTAACTTCGACGTCTGCTCCAACTTCTTCAAGTTTTCCTTTGATTTCTTCAGCTTCTTCTTTAGAAGCTCCTTCTTTGATTGGCTTAGGAGCGTTATCAACAAGTTCTTTTGCTTCTTTCAAGCCAAGGCCTGTTACTTCACGTACAACTTTGATGACTTTAATTTTTTGTCCGCCTGCACCAGTAAGGATGACATCAAATTCAGTTTGTTCTGCAGCAGCTTCGCCACCAGCAGCGCCACCAGCAACTGCAACAGGAGCAGCAGCTGTTACACCAAATTCTTCTTCAATTGCTTTAACAAGATCGTTTAGTTCAAGAACTGTCATTTCTTTGACAGCATCGATGATTTGTTCTTTCGTCATGATTGTTTTCCTCCATTTATTGGTTTATTAGTATCCATACATTTTCTTTATCATATCGCAACGTTCAAGACAAAGTCCGAATAACTGATTTGCCTATTAAGCACCTTGTTCTTCTTTTTGATCAGCAACTGCTTTTGTAGCAAGAGCCAAGTTACGCACTGGCGCTTGAAGAACACTAAGCAACATAGAAAGCAAGCCTTCGCGAGATGGGAGTTCAGCAAGAGCCTTGACTTCTTCAACAGAAGCTAGATTCCCTTCAATCACACCTGCTTTAATTTCTAGTGCTTCATTCTTTTTCGCAAACTCGTTAAGGATTTTCGCAGGTGCTACAACATCATCAGTACTAAATGCAATAGCATTCGGTCCTGTAAGAGCATCCTGAAGTCCCTCTAAATTAGCTGCTTCTGCAGCACGGCGAGTCATTGTGTTTTTGTAGACTTTAAAATCAATTCCCGCTTCACGAAGTTGCTTACGAAGTTCAGTGACCTGTCCTACAGTTAAACCACGGTAATCAACTACAACGGTCGAAACACTTGATTGAAATTTTTCTTTAATTTCATCCACAAGTTGTTTCTTTTGTTCAATAATTGCGCTCATCCTTACACCTCCCTGATTCAAAATGACATTTATACCTGTGTACATGAAGCAAAAAACCTCCATACATAGACATGGAGGTTTTTTGCCCTCAATACAAATAATTGAGTTTTATCGCAAGAACCTCGGCGGGAAATTAAGCTAGTGGCTACGAGCCATACTAGCACCTGCTGTCTACGGTACAAATGTTATATTATATTTTCAACAGCTACTATCATACCAGATAGCATTACTGTAAGTCAATATTTTTATAAAGAAGCAGATTCTACGCGTAAGCCAGGTCCCATTGTTGTAGAAACGGTAATGTTTTTAAAATATTTACCTTTTGAAGAAGCTGGTTTTGCTTTAGTTAATGTATCAAGGATTGTATTGTAGTTTTCAATGAGCTTTTCATCACCGAAAGATACCTTTCCGATCGGCACATGAATAATCCCCGCTTTATCCGCACGGTATTCTACTTTACCAGCTTTAATTTCATTTACAGCTTTTTCTACATCAAATGTAACTGTACCTGTCTTAGGATTCGGCATCAAACCTTTTGGTCCAAGAGTACGACCTAGTTTACCAACTTCTCCCATCATGTCAGGTGTTGCTACGACAACATCAAAATCGAACCAGCCTTGGTTAATTTTGTTAATGTAATCTGCTTCCCCTACATAATCAGCACCAGCAGCTTCTGCTTCCTTCGCCTTTTCACCTTTTGCAAATACAAGTACACGTTGTGTTTTACCAGTACCATTTGGCAGAACAACGGCACCACGGATTTGCTGATCAGCCTTTTTCGTATCAATTCCTAAACGGAAAGACGCATCAACAGTTGCATCAAATTTAGTGAAATCTACCTTTTTCGCAAGTTCAATTGCCTCTGCGATCGGATAAGATTTTGAACGATCAATTTGTTTTAGAGCGTCATTGTATTTTTTACCTTTTTTAGCCATTTTATTTCCTCCTGTAATGTGGTTTTAGCGGAATGACCTCCCACGTTGAAAAGCTCAAACACCTTGATGTAGGGTTAAACAGCTAAAGGCGCGCCGTCCTGGCGCAACGCTGTTTTGACCTACATCCTGTCGGCCCCCGACAAGCAAATGTTCCGAGACAAGGAAAGTCTGGTTTTGACTTTATTGGCTCAGCTCATTTAGTGGAACAACGGCTATATCTTAGCCGATGAACTCACATTCTGCGAGCTTCTCGGGGCTAGGCGCCGGAGCTAGATCAAGAAAAGCGCTAGTGCTAATGATTATCGTTGAACATAACCACCGCACTAGGAATCCCGTCTTCTACAGACGGAGTGTAAAACCTTGCTAAATAGCTTGGCTTTAAGCAATAAAGGAAGGCTGAACGGTCCCAGCCTTCCTCTCACAGTAACCTTGTTTATGCACTGGAAATCGATCAGTCTTCGATTTTGATACCCATGCTACGTGCTGTACCTTCAACCATTTGCATGGCAGCTTCAACACTTGCAGCATTTAAGTCAGGCATTTTTGTTTCTGCAATTTCACGCACTTTGTCACGTTTTACAACAGCAACTGTTTTTTTGTTAGGTTCACCAGAACCTGAATCAATTCCAGCTGCTTTCTTTAAAAGAACTGCAGCGGGCGGAGTTTTGGTGATAAATGTAAAGGAACGATCCTCAAATACTGTAATTTCTACAGGGATAATTAATCCTGCTTGATCTGCAGTACGAGCATTGAATTCTTTACAGAATCCCATAATATTTACACCTGCTTGACCGAGTGCCGGCCCTACTGGTGGAGCTGGATTCGCTTTACCTGCAGGAATTTGTAATTTTACAAGT
This sequence comes from Bacillus sp. J14TS2, assembly GCF_018333015.1. NCBI lineage: Bacteria > Bacillati > Bacillota > Bacilli > Caryophanales > Bacillaceae > Bacillus > Bacillus sp. J14TS2. Next base: position 308,404 of record NZ_BORE01000007.1, read on the forward strand.
TTGATTACTTTTTTAGCCACGAGACGCACCTCCTTAAAGTCCGTGATGTGGTAATGGGGTTTTGACACCCTCCCACTCATGATAAAAATAGTCAATGATCAATATCTTTCAATTAAGACACCTACTTGACTTAAAAGATATTATCACTTTTCACAAGTAATTTCAAGTTGTTATTAGCTTAATTTATCAATTTGCCCGAAATCGAGTTCAACAGGCGTTTCTCTTCCGAACATATTGACCATCACTTTTACTTTTCCCTTTGTTGCATCTAAATCTTCAACCTTGCCCGTAAAATTCGCAAATGGTCCTTCTTTCACTGTAACCGTTTCGCCAATTTCAAAATGAACATCTAGATTTTTATCTTCTAATCCCATACGTTTTAGAATGAAATCTATCTCTTCTGGAAGTAATGCAGTTGGTTTTGATCCTGATCCCGATGAGCCAACGAATCCTGTAACACCAGGTGTATTTCGCACGACATACCAGGAATCATCCGTCATAATAATTTCCACTAGCACATAACCTGGAAATACTTTCTTTTTTACCACTTTCTTTTTCCCATTCTTTATATCTGTTTCTTCATCTTCCGGAACGATCACTCTAAAAATTTTATCTTCCATTCCCATTGTTTCTACGCGCTTCTCGAGATTTGTTTTCACTTTATTTTCGTAACCAGAATACGTATGGACAACATACCAGTTTTTTTCCATTGATTAGGACGCTTGTCCTTCCCTCCCTATTACTAGTACTTCTCTAGTTCTTGAAATCGAACACCGTTTAACACACGCTTACGCTTTTCTTTGTCTAGCTCCAGCGCCTAGCGGCTAGCAAAGTTACAGCTTCTTCCTGCGATAAGTCAACATCGGCTCATGCTTCGCGGTGTTTCCTTTATCTAGGCCAACAGGATGTTGGTCAGAACGACGTTGCGCCAGGACGGCGCGCCCTTAGTCGTTCATCCTTATCATCCAATTTGTACGCCGCTGGACAGGCGCTTCCGCTTTTCTTACCACAACTCAAAAAACCCGAGGACCGGGTTTGATAAAAAGTAATATAATTCCATTATATCATGAGTTCTTAAAAGTTATACAATAACTAAATATCTATTTTAATTTCCAAGAATGAAACGCATAAAATACGAAATGATATAATCTACACCTGCAAAGAAAAGCGCTAATAAGGCAACAGTGGTTACAACAGTGATAGTGTAGCTAGTTAATTCCTTTCGGCGTGGCCAACTGACCTTCCTCATTTCTGAGCGGACATTGCGAAAGAATTGCATTACGCTTGACATGATCGTACCTCCAAAGTTTTACTAAAAGTATGTTCAAAACGCAGAAATTCGCAGTGTCCTTTTACCAGACTTTTTGAACATCCTCTAATATATCAAAAATATTATTTTGTTTCTTTATGAATAGTATGAGTTTGACAGTTCTTACAAAATTTTCTTAATTCCAAGCGAGTAGAGGTCGCTTTCGGATTTTTATCGGTCGAATAATTACGTGATCCACAATCTACGCAGGCTAATGCGACGTTATTTTTCACATCTAACACTCGCTCTCTAGTCTTTCTTATATCTTTTAAAAAATATCACGTAAGCCGAGTTCTGTCAATATGAACTCTCATTACCAAACACCGAACTCTCGCAATTCCAGATAACGTTCTAGCTTCCTCTTCACTCTTTGTAAAGCGTTATCAATTGACTTTACGTGGCGATCCAACTCATCAGATATTTCCTGGTAGGATCTGCCATCTAGATAGAGAGCCAATACTTTTCTTTCTAAATCACTTAATAATTCCATCACTTTGGCTTCTATATTATGAATCTTTTCCCGATTGATTAAAAGCTCCTCAGGGTCTAAAATTTTCGCCCCTGAGATCACATCCATTAATGTCCGGTCTGATTCTTCATCATAAATAGGCTTGTCCAATGATACATAAGAATTAAGTGGGATATGTTTTTGGCGGGTAGCTGTCTTAATAGCTGTAATGATTTGTCTCGTAATACAAAGCTCTGCAAAAGCTTTAAAAGAAGCAAGCTTATCTTCTTTGAAATCACGGATCGCTTTGTAAAGTCCAATCATACCTTCTTGTACAATATCTTCGCGATCCGCACCTATTAAAAAGTAGGCCCTCGCCTTCGCCCTAACAAAATTACGGTATTTTTTTATGAGGTAATCCAGTGCTTCACTTTCTCCTTCTTGAATCAGTTCGATCAACTCTTCATCTTCCAGTATGTCATATTTGATGCCGCTGTCTAGTCTGATATTCGAGGTCACTCTATTCCCCACCCTTAGATCCATAGATAGAATCATTATACATAACTGAATTTTCATACGTCAACCTTATTTTAAACCACGTCGCCATTTCTCAAAGATTTCGGCAACCTCTTCGCTCAAAGGAATTTTGACAGAAGGTACTTTTTCCCTCGTCTTTTTTAAGCTTTTCCCAATGCTTTTATCAATCGTTTGAACTTCTATTAACAGCTCACGAGCAGATAGTCTTAATGCCCCTTGACCAAAAATTGCCCATTGTTCTGTAAAATCGGATGTGGCGACGTAAATTTGTGTGCGTCTATTATTTAATTCAATCGCGAGCTTTTCAATTCTTTCATCTGCTGTTTCTTCTATTTTGGTAAAGATTATTTCTATCTTATGATTTTGGTACCTTTTTTCAATTCCCTTTACTTCATAGGCATCAAAAACAATGATCACTTTACGTCCCGTAAACCCTTGGTAATCTGCCATGATCTCAATAAGGCGATCTCGTGCAGAAGCAAGGTCTTTCATCTTAAGCTCAATTAATTCTGGCCAAGCACCAATGATGTTATAGCCATCCACAATCAGGATATCCATTGTTTAATCCTCAATGGGCGAGCGTTTCCGTAGCACTTCATACATCAACAACGAGGCTGCCACGGATGCATTAAGTGATGAGACATGACCAATCATAGGCAAATGGATAAGAAAATCACATTTATCTCGAACTAATCGGCCTATGCCTTTCCCTTCATTCCCAATTACTAATGCAAGAGGTATTGTGGCATCCATTTTTCGATAATCCTCACTCCCCTTTGCTTCCGTTCCAAATATCCAAACACCACGTGACTTTAATTCATCGATCGTCCTTGGAATATTTGTTACTCTTGCAACAGGCACATATTCAATTGCTCCTGTTGAAAGCTTTGCAACAGTAGCTGTTAATCCTACAGAGCGATGCTTCGGAATAATAATTCCATGAACACCTGACGCATCCGCTGTCCGTAAAATGGAACCAAGATTATGAGGATCCTCCAGCTCATCGAGAATAAGAAAAAACGGAGCTTCCTCCCTCTTACTAGCTACTTCAAAGAGATCATCTAGTTCCGCATATTGATGTGCAGCGGCCTGTGCCACGACCCCTTGATGATTTGCGCTAACTAATGGGTCTATTTTCTGCTTCGGGACAAATTGAACTAAGATATTTCGTTCCTTAGCAAGCTTGATAATCTGTTGCATCGAGCCCTTTTGTGAACCTTCAGCTATCCAAATTTTATGGATACCCCTGTCAGACTTTAAAGCTTCCATAACTGGATTTTTGCCAGCAATCCACTCATTACTCATGTTTGATTCACTCCCCCGTTTTCAATGTTTTGGATCGATTCTTCCATCATTTCATCTAGCCGTGCTTGATTATTGGATAAATAAATCCAACCTACTACAGCCTCAAAGGCTGTACTATGTCGATATGTTTGTACATCAGTATTTTTAGGAACTGTCCCGGATTTTGCATTTCTCCCTCGTCTCATAACAGCTAACTCTTCCTCCGTAAAGAAGTTTTTTGCCAAAAGCCGTTTTAAAATAATGGCCTGTGCTTTTGCTGATACAAAATGGGTTGCCTCGACATGAAGCTTATGTGGCTTCGTTTTCCCTTTTTGTAAGAGGTGATGCCGAATATAAACCTCAAAAACGGCATCCCCCATATAAGCAAGTGCTAAGCCATTCAATTGCTGATAGTCCTTCACATTTGGCTCCATTCCCGTTACCCTCTTTTCCATCTAGTGCCTTGGCGGGTATCCTCTAAAACAATATTCATTTCTTTTAGTTGATCTCTTATTTGGTCAGCCAACGCGAAATCACGGTTTTTCCTGGCTTCAAGTCTTTGCTCGATCAATTGATCAACTTCTTCATCCAGAAGTTCATCTTGTTTAATTTTCAACCCTAGCACAGAGAAGAGTTCTTCGAATGTAGTTAAAAATGCATCAATGACATTAGTAGATGTGTTCTCTTGCCGTACATAAAGATTTCCTTGTTTTGCTAACTCAAAAAGTACTGTAATCCCATCAGCTGTATTAAAGTCATCATCCATTTCCTTTTCAAAAGTGCTGACAAGCTGTTTAATTTTATCTAACCATTCTTGATCATCAACAGCCAAATTAGCACTTGCTGCTAGACGGTGCTTTAAGTTCTGATAAGATGTTCGCAACCGATCAAGTGCAACTCCCGCATTTTTAAGAAGCTCATCATTGAAATTAATTGGGTTACGGTAATGGACAGATAGCATAAAGAAACGAAGAACCTGTGGATCGACTTTTTTGAGAATATCATGGACTAACACAAAATTACCTAGTGATTTTGACATTTTCTCATTATTGATATTGATATAACCATTATGCATCCAGTAATTTGCAAATGGTTCCTCAGTCAAAGCCTCCGTTTGCGCAATTTCATTTTCGTGATGCGGAAAGGCTAAGTCCTGCCCACCAGCATGAATGTCAATCGTATCTCCAAGATATTTTTTTGCCATTGCCGAGCATTCAATATGCCAACCAGGCCTTCCTCTCCCCCACGGGCTATCCCAAGCAATTTCTCCTTCTTTTGCGGCCTTCCAGAGCGCAAAATCTAATTCGTCTTCTTTTTTCTCGCCTACTTGTATGCGAGCCCCCATTTTTAAATCGTCAATCGACTGGTGAGAAAGTTTCCCGTAGTCCGCAAATTTCCTTGTGCGGTAATAGACATCCCCTGCAGATTCATAGGCATAGCCCTTTTGCACCAATAGATCGATAAATTCAATAATTTCGTCCATATTTTCCGTCACACGTGGGTGGAAATCCGCTTCCTTACAACCAAGCGCTGAAACATCCTCAAAATAAGCTTGAATAAATTTCTCCGCAATGGCTGGAACATCGGATTTAAGTTCTTTCGCTGTTTTAATTAATTTATCATCGACATCCGTAAAATTAGAGACAAATTGGACTTCATACCCTCTATATTCTAAGTAGCGGCGCACACTGTCAAACACGATTGCAGGTCTTGCATTTCCAATATGAATATAGTTATAAACGGTCGGGCCGCAGACATACATTTTAACCTTCCCTGCTTCCATCGGTTGAAATGTTTCCTTTTTTCTTGTTAACGTATTATAAATTTGAATGGTCATGTACCGAAGACTCCTTTCGATTGGTTACATCCTTCGTTTTTAAAAGAGTTAGTTCTTGTTGCAACTTCTTTATTTCTCGTTCCATTTCTGTCAATTTGTCTAACATTGGATCCGGTAAATCACAATGATTTAGATCCTGTTTCAGCCGCATACCATCTTGAACGACAACCCTTCCTGGAATTCCTACAACAGTAGAATTGGCAGGGACATCCTTTAAAACGACTGAACCTGCTCCAATTTTGGAATTTTCTCCAATAACAATGTCCCCTAATACCTTCGCTCCTGCGGCGATTAAGGTGCTATTTTCAAGGGTAGGATGTCGCTTCCCTTTCTCTTTTCCAGTACCACCTAATGTCACGCCTTGATAGACAATAACGTCATCACCGATTTCACATGTTTCTCCAATAACAATCCCCATGCCATGGTCCATAAAAAAGCGGCGACCGATGACAGCACCTGGATGAATCTCTATCCCTGTAAAAAAACGGCTAACTTGCGATACGATTCTTGCAAGAAAAAATAATTTCCGTTTATACAAAGGATGTGCTAGACGATGAGCCCATATCGCATGCAAACCTGAATATGTTAAGAGAACTTCGAGTGTGCTACGAGCCGCAGGATCTTGGTCAAACACTGTCTTAATATCTTCTTTCAAATGTTTAAACATGCGTGATGGCCCCTTTCTAAAGTGAACCTTGTTTTTTGAACTTCTACCAAGGCATATATTCGAATTTAAAGTATTATTGCTGTAAACAACAAAAAAGACGCCCTGAATCAATCAGAGACGCCTTGGCGCGGTTCCACTCTGCTTGGATGTAATTAGGAAAGCGCAAGCGCCGATGAACTCACATCCTGTGAGCTTCTCGGGGCTAGGAGCTGGAGTTAGATCTGACATTAGCCAAATCTCAGCCTTTCCTTCCTTAAAAACATCCCGGCTTGATCTTGATAACGACAAGAGGACCGCTTAGGCCTAATAAGAAACACTCTGTTCAGCATAAGACTCAGAGGGGCATTTTCAAAAAACGAGCGGCCGTAACCACTCTCAGCCTATGGTGGTTTTCTCTGTTTCAGCTTCGTTTTTTTACTTTTCCTCTTCAACGTTCTTGATTATAGTACGTGTTCAAAAAGGAGGGTAAAAAGGACCAAGAAGTTCGAGGCGGCGTAGTTTCAAGCAGCGGACTTGCACAGGATGTGCTGACTTCTGCGTTGCCCACAGGACGTGGGCGGTTTTAGTAGAAGATCATATCATTCCCCTGATACATGAGCACAAGGAAAGCATCCCTGAATCCGCATCGCACGAAGGAAAAGTGGTTTTCTTTTCCAAGGAGCGCAGAAACAAGCCAACGAAGAAATTCCCAGTGTCATTTTTACCGGATTTTTTGAACATCTTCTTATATCTTTTAATATATTATATTTTATTCAATTTGTTAACCCAATAAACGTTCAATTCGTCGAATGACTTTTTCTTTGCCAAGTAATTCGATGGAATTCGGAAGTTCAGGTCCATGAGATTGCCCTGATACGGCAATTCGAATCGGCATAAATAATTTTTTTCCCTTATGCCCTGTTTCCTTTTGAACAGCTTTAATCGACTTTTTAATTTCCGCTGCTTCAAATGGCTCAAGACTCTGGATTATATTCTTAAACGATACTAATACTTCCGGTACCTGTTCTTCTGCCAAGACAGCCTTCGCAGCTTCATCATATTCAATCTCATCCTGGAAAAACATTTGCGAAAGCTCTACAATTTCTGCACCATAACTCATTTGCTCTTGGTACAGACCGATTAAACTTCGTACCCATGCTGCTTCTTCAGCATTCATATTTTCACTTACCAATCCAGCTTTTACAAGATGTGGTAAAGATAATGCCACCACTTTATCTAGATCTAATTCTTTCATGTATTGATTATTCATCCATAGAAGCTTTTGCTTATCAAATACTGCAGGAGACTTGGATAAACGATGCGTATCAAAGATATCAATAAATTCCGCTTTTGAAAAAATCTCATCCTCCCCTTGTGGAGACCAGCCGAGGAGCGTAATAAAATTAAACAAAGCCTCTGGTAAATACCCTAAATCCGCGTATTGTTCAATAAACTGGATAATGGATTCATCCCGTTTACTTAATTTTTTTCGATTCTCATTCACAATCAATGTCATATGTCCAAAAATGGGAGGTTCCCAATCGAATGCCTCAAAAATCATTAACTGCTTAGGTGTATTAGAGATATGATCATCGCCACGAAGAACATGTGTCATTTCCATTAGATGATCGTCGATCGCAACAGCGAAGTTATACGTTGGAATACCGTCTTTTTTCACGATAACAAAATCGCCAATTCCATCTGAATCAAAAGACACTTCCTCTTTTACCATATCTTTAAAAGTATAGGTTTTTCCTTTAGGTACTTTAAAGCGAATGCTTGGCTTTCTTCCTGCCGCTTCAAGTTGCTCTCGCTCCTCATCAGTTAAATTCGCACATTTTCCTGAATAACGCGGCATTTCCCCACGTGCCAATTGTGCCTCTCTTTCCGCTTCAAGTTCAGCCTCTGTACAATAACATTTATAAGCTAACCCACGGTCGAGAAGATCTTCATAATAATCTTTATAGATATGGTTACGTTCAGACTGACGATAAGGTCCAAAATTGCCATCTTTATCAATGCTTTCATCCCAATCTATACCAAGCCATTTCAAATAAGCGAGCTGACTCTCTTCTCCGCCTGCAATATTCCGCTTCTGATCGGTGTCTTCAATTCGTATAATAAATTTCCCGCCTGCATTTCGGGCGAATAAATAATTGAATAATGCTGTTCGCGCATTCCCAATATGTAAATGTCCTGTCGGGCTTGGCGCATAACGCACTCTTACTTCACTTGACATCCTGCATGCCTCCTAAAGACTAAAATTCACAAATTCTATTGTACACTATTTTTGTCCATTTCTGACTAACTATTTTGCAGAGGGAAATATTAAGCGCCCCTTATGATTGCTTTTGGAGGAGTACAACCGCCATAGAGGCGATACCTTCTTCTCTCCCCACAAAGCCAAGTGTCTCTGTCGTAGTAGCTTTTACATTAATTTGTTCTTCATTCGCTTCTAACAATTGAGCAATCCGCTTTTTCATTTTCTCAATATGGGGAGCCATTTTGGGCTTTTGAGCCATAATTGTACAATCAAGATTAGCAAGCGTATATCCACGTTCAGTCACAAACTTCCAGACCTGTTCCAACAATTTTGCCGAATCAGCATCTTTAAAATCCGGGTCTGTATCAGGAAAATGATGACCAATATCTCCTTCACCAATCGCCCCCAAACATGCATCCGCTATCGTATGTAATAGAACATCCGCATCTGAATGACCGATAAGTCCTTTTTCATGCGGAATGGTAATCCCCCCGATAATAAGCGGGCGATCCTCTGCGAATTGATGGACATCAAATCCTTGTCCAATTCTTAACATGTCTTCTCCCTCTTCCTTTTCAACTTTAATCCTTAACCTTTAAGGCGTTTTTCAATAATGGCCTTGGCAAAGAAAAGATCCTCTGGCGTTGTTATTTTAATATTATCATAATCACTCTGAACAATTTGCACAGCATGCCCGATCCGCTCCACAAGAGAAGAGTCATCTGTACCAAGGAACTGATCCATTTTAGCTTGCTTATGCGCCTGGTATAAGAGTGAAAAACGAAAAGCTTGTGGGGTTTGAACTTGCCACAAGCTAGAGCGATCAATGGTTTCAACCACTTGAAGACCTTCCGTTTTTTTAATCGTATCTTTAACTGGAACGGCCGCGATAGCCGCTCCGGTTTGAACAGCAGATTGTACCAACTGGGTGATGATCGTCTTTTTAATAAAGGGACGAGCTCCATCATGCACAAGAATGACGCCTTCAGGATCCGCTACTTCTAGACCATTTAAAACGCTATATTGCCGCTCTTTTCCCCCCTCAGCAAGGGTCACCTTTTCCCATTGGTGTTTTTGTAAATGATCTTCAAAAAAATCCTGATCACTTTCATTGATCACTACTATGATTTTTTGGCAATTCGAATCTTGAATAAAAAGATCGAGTGTATGCAAAATAATGGGTCGATCTTCTAATTTTAGAAGAAGTTTATTAATTCCAGCCCTCATTCTCTGTCCTAATCCAGCAGCCGGAATGATCACTTGATAATTCATCTCTTAAAAATCCCCTGTCTTACAATGCCGTCTCCATTAATTTCGGCTTCGCAAAAATCATTCGTCCTGCTGAAGTTTGCAAAACACTTGTGACAATTACATCTATTCTTTTGCCGATATAATTTCTACCTTCTTCGACAACAATCATCGTGCCATCGTCTAAATAAGCAACACCTTGATTGTACTCTTTTCCGTCTTTAATCACCTGAACGTTTAATTCTTCACCAGGAAGGACAACAGGCTTGACTGCATTCGCTAAATCGTTAATATTTAAGACCTTCACATTTTGAAATTCACAGACTTTGTTTAAATTAAAATCATTAGTTACAACCGTTCCGTCCATGAGTTTCGCCAGCTTGACTAATTTGCTATCCACCTCTTGGATATCCTCAAAGTCGCCATCATACATTTCCACATTGATATTCACTTCTTTTTGGATGCGATTTAATATATCTAGGCCACGTCTTCCGCGGTTACGTTTCAATGAATCCGATGAATCCGCAATGTGTTGCAGCTCTTCTAATACGAAAAGGGGAATCACAATAATACCGTCTAGAAAGCCTGTTTGGCAAATATCTGCAATCCTTCCATCGATTATAACACTTGTATCCAAAATTTTCATACGATTGGAGACTTGTTCCTTTTTCGCTTCTTGACTTTCCTCCCCTCGTTTTTTCCCGCCTCGATTTTGAAAGAAGCTAGTTAATTCATCACGTTTCTTAAAACCAACTTGAAAGCCGAGATAACCGAGCAATAAAGTTAACAGGATGGGAACGAACGTATCAAGAATAGGAATTTGCATTTGATTAATCGCAAGACCCATTAAATAAGCTAGCAATAAACCAAAACCAAGACCGAGACTTCCGAATAAAATATCCGTAATGGGGGCCTTCACAAGCACATCCTCAATTCGCTTTACAAAATTCACGATTGGATTGACAGTCCAAAAAGTAATAAGATAAAAAATAATAGCACCAAGTAAAGCCGTTATATACGGATTATTAATTAAAACAACATGATCTAAAGTCACCAATTTTAGCAATAAAGGTAATAGGAAAATTCCGAGTGTTCCACCCAACAGTAAAATACAGGCTTGCACAATTCTCTTTAGCATACTTTCACCTCCTTTTAATCATTATAAACAATCAACACATTTTAAAACCCAAAAGTTCTGTATTCCTCCCATGAATCCCATCCATTCTTTCCGTTTTTATAAAACGAGATTTATCAGGGCGTTATCGCCCAATTAGAGCCTTATCATCTGAAGTGGGACTTTACAGATGGTTTCCCGAGGTAAAACCATTAAGTAATCTCACACTAAAAAATTTGTTGCAAGGCATCTCCTACCGTCTTCACACCAATAACTTTAACCCCAGCCGGAATTGTCCAACCGCCTAAATTATTTTCAGGAATAATAATCCGTTCAAATCCTAGCTTTGCTGCTTCTTGTACTCTTTGCTCAATTCTTGAGACACGCCGGACTTCACCTGTTAAGCCAACTTCTCCGATCATACAATCTGTTGCCCTAGTCGGTTGGTCACGAAAGCTAGAAGCAATACTAATCGCAACAGCTAAGTCAATCGCAGGCTCATCCAATTTCACTCCACCAGCCGCTTTTAAATAAGCATCTTGGTTTTGCAATAATAACCCGACCCGCTTTTCCAATACAGCCATTAATAATGACACACGATTGTGGTCAATCCCTGTTGCCATTCGTCGTGGATTCCCAAAACTAGTAGGTGAAATCAACGCTTGGATTTCGACTAGTACAGGCCTTGTTCCTTCCATAGAAGCAACAACTGTCGAACCTGATGCTCCTTTTGAACGCTCTTCAAGGAAGATTTCTGACGGATTCTCAACTTCCGTAAGACCTGATTCCTTCATTTCAAAAATTCCCATTTCATTTGTTGATCCAAAACGGTTTTTTACAGCCCGTAAAATTCTATATGTGTGGTGACGCTCACCTTCGAAGTAGAGAACGGTATCGACCATATGTTCTAATAAACGCGGACCTGCTATGGCCCCCTCCTTTGTGACATGTCCAACTATAAAAATAGCGATTCCCTTTGTCTTTGCGATTCTCATTAACTCTGATGTACATTCCCGTACTTGAGAAACACTTCCGGGTGCAGATGTCACCTCAGGATGATAGACGGTTTGAATCGAGTCAATCACTACAAATTGTGGTGAAATTTCGTCTATCGTTAAATGAATGGCTTCTAAATTCGTTTCTGCATAGATATAAAGTTCTGGCGAGGAGACATCTAAGCGATCAGCACGCAACTTCGTTTGCCTAATTGACTCTTCTCCAGAAATATAAAGTACCTTTTGGTCTGTCTTAGCTAACTGAGCAGATACTTGAAGCAATAAAGTTGATTTTCCAATTCCTGGATCTCCTCCGATCAAAACAAGGGATCCTGCAACAACGCCTCCACCTAAAACACGATTTAACTCTTTCATTTCAGTCGTAACTCTTGGCTCTCTTTTCGTCTCAATGGAAGAAATCGAAGTTGCCTTCGATTGATGATTTGGATCGGTATGTTGAAATGAGTGTCTCGGTTGCTTACCAACGATATTCATTTCTTCTACCATCTGATTCCATTCCCCGCATCCTGGACAACGTCCCATCCATTTAGCAGATTCGTATCCACAAGATTGACACATAAACTTTGTTTTTTTCTTGGCCATTAATTTCCCCATCTCCTAAAATCATTAAAGTAAATGAAAAGCACAACATCGTTCTAACCAACATCCAGTCTTCTCAGGAATCTGCAGGGGGACAGAATTGATGTGGCCAAAAGTCTTGTATTTTGAAAACCTTCATGGTTGATACCATACGTTTTGATGATTGCTGAAGTAATGGAAATCTATAAAGAAACGAGGTACTTTCAAAAAACTCGTACCCCGCTCCTGTAAATATTGGGATCGATATGAAAACCATTTCTAATACATCCCGCTTTATATCCTGTTACTAGCATCTAAGAAATCGTTTTTTCCTTGGTTTTGACCGTTAATTCTCCCTTCTCTACATCCACTACAACCTGTTGTCCTGGAGTAATGGCCCCTTTTAGCAATTCTTCCGATAAACGATCCTCTACTATTTTCTGTATCGCTCTTTTTAACGGTCTTGCTCCGTATTCAGGATCAAATCCTTCCTCGGCAATCTTATCTTTTGCTGCTTCTGTTATTTCAAGATGCATATTTTGTTCAGCCAAACGCTTGACTAATTGATCTGCCAGTAAAGTCACAATTTCTTTCAACTGTGGCTTTTCTAAGGCATGGAAAACGATGATTTCATCAATTCTATTTAAAAACTCTGGACGGAAGGCCTTTTTCAGTTCTTCCATTACCTTCCCTTTCATATCCTTATAATCCTGTTCTCCATCTTGAATGCTGAATCCAACATACTTATTTCTTCGTAATGCCTCTGCCCCAACATTCGAGGTGAGGATTAAAACGGTATTGCGGAAATCAACCGTTCTGCCTTTCGAATCTGTTAAACGGCCATCCTCAAGGACTTGAAGTAAAATATTAAATACATCTGGATGTGCCTTTTCAATTTCGTCAAGTAATATAACCGAATAAGGTTTCCTTCTGACTTTTTCCGTTAACTGTCCACCCTCTTCAAACCCAACATATCCTGGAGGTGAACCAACAAGTCGTGAAGTGGAATGCTTTTCCATGTATTCGGACATATCGATACGAATCATCGCATCTTCATCACCAAACATGGCTTCAGCAAGGGTTCTGCCCAATTCTGTTTTTCCGACACCTGTAGGCCCTAGGAAAATAAAGGAGCCAATCGGCCTTTTCGGATCCTTCAATCCAGCTCTCGCTCGTCTCACAGCCTTCGCTACAGCCTTTACTGCCTCTTCTTGACCGATCACCCTTGAATGGAGTATTTCCTCAAGCTTCAGCAGCTTTTCTGTCTCAGTAGCAGCAATTTTTGAAACAGGAACCCCAGTCCAGCTTGAAACAACTTGAGCGATATCTTCCACCGTGACTTCACTGTTTTCCTGACCTTGCTTTTCCTTCCAAGTTTTCTTCGTTTTTTCAAGCTTTTCACGAAGTCGCTGTTCTGTATCTCGTAACGAAGCAGCTTTTTCAAATTCCTGACTTTGAACAGCCGCATCCTTTTCCTTGCGGGTTGTTTCAAGTTTTAATTCAAGTTCTTTTAAATTCGGGGGTGTTGTATAAGAACGGAGTCTCACTTTAGACCCTGCCTCATCAATTAAATCTATTGCCTTATCTGGTAAGAATCGGTCAGAAATATATCGGTCTGATAATTGCACAGCAGCCTCAATCGCCTCATCCGTAATTGTGACGCGATGGTGAGCTTCATAACGATCACGAAGGCCCGCCAATATCTGAATAGATTCTTCAGTGGTTGGTTCATCGACTTGAATCGGTTGAAAACGTCGTTCAAGAGCCGCATCTTTTTCGATATATTTTCGATATTCATCTAGCGTTGTTGCCCCAATACATTGTAATTCCCCACGGGCGAGAGAGGGTTTTAAAATATTTGAAGCATCGATCGCTCCTTCCGCTCCTCCTGCACCGATTAACGTATGAAGCTCATCGATAAATAGAATAATATTACCTGCCTGGCGAATTTCATCCATCACCTTTTTTAAACGGTCTTCAAATTCCCCTCGATATTTCGTGCCTGCTACTACTGTTCCCATATCTAAAGTCATGACACGTTTTTCTCTCAGAATTTCCGGCACTTCATTTTGAATAATTTGTTGCGCTAACCCCTCAGCGATAGCTGTCTTTCCAACACCGGGCTCCCCGATTAGAACTGGGTTGTTTTTTGTTCTTCTACTCAAAACTTCTATTACTCTTTGGATTTCCTTACTCCTGCCTATAACCGGATCGAGAGTTCCCTCTTTTGCGATCGCCGTTAAATCACGAGCCAAACTATCAAGAGTTGGCGTATTCGCGCTAGAAGAGGAACTGGTTCCATGAGTATTGGCTTCATTATTTCCCAGCAATTGCAGCACTTGCTGCCGTGCCTTATTTAGACTAACACCTAGATTAGTCAATACTCGGGCTGCCACGCCTTCTCCTTCTCGAATTAGACCTAACAATATATGTTCCGTTCCTACATAGGAATGACCTAATTTTCTTGCCTCATCCATCGATAATTCAATCACCTTTTTTGCACGAGGTGTATAGTGTAGATCTTGCGATTGCTCATTCCCTCTACCAATTAGATTTTCCACTTCTTTTTGAATCTTCTCAGGGCTTAATGCAAGTCCATACAATGCTTTAGCTGCAATACCTTCCCCTTCTCTTACAAGTCCTAACAAAATATGTTCCGTTCCAATATTGCTATGCCCAAGACGTAATGCCTCCTCTTGGGATAAGGCTAAAACCTTCTGTGCTCTTTCAGTAAAACGTCCAAACATCATATAATCTCCTCCTAACTATCCTTCTCTTCCATTTTCAACCGTTCTCGAATAAAGGTAGCCCTTTTTATGTCTCTTTCAACAGGGCGTAGTGGGCCACCAGCATATTGTTGAAGAAAACCTGGTTGTGTTAAAATCATTAATTCATTTAGTATGTTTCTTGATAAATGTTTAATATATCCTAAATCTATGCCCAATCGTACATCAGATAAACGTTCAGCAGCCTCTTTTGTTTCGATTACACGACTGTTCGCTAAAATTCCATAAGAGCGAAATACTCTATCCTCTAATTGTATGTTCGATGTTTTGACTAATGCTTTCCTTGCGGATCTTTCCTGCGTGATAATTTGTTGAACGATGCTCACTAAATCATCTACAATATCTTCTTCCGATTTCCCCAATGTAATCTGATTAGAGATTTGAAAGATATTTCCCAGTGCCTCTGTTCCCTCACCATAAATCCCTCTTACAACTAGACCAAGTTGGTTAATAGCGGGAATAATACGAGACATTTGTCTTGTTAAAACTAACGCAGGCAAATGAACCATCACGGATGCTCTCAAACCTGTACCCACATTCGTTGGACAGCTAGTCAAATAACCTAAGCTTTCGTCAAAAGCATAGTCAAATTGCTCTTCTAGTAAATCATCTACAACATTAGCCTTACCTAAGGCTTCCTTAATTTGTAGGCCTGAATATAGACATTGAATTCGGATATGATCTTCTTCATTGATCATAATACTCAGGTCTTCCTTTTCTGATAAAATGACAGCTCCATGAGATGAATCACCAGCTAACCGCGGGCTAATCAAATGCTTTTCTACAAGCACCTTTTTCTCTAATTGTTTTAACTGCTCAATTGGCAGGAATTCCACACCATCATAAGCTTTGAGATAGCCAGCTTGAACAACGTCATCCAATCTACTTGCTATTTCCCTTGCTTCTTCATTTTCAAACAAGGTGGGAAATTTATAATCCTTCAAGTTTCTTGCCAGACGGATGCGGGAGCTAAGAACAATATCTGCCTCAGATCCCTCTGCACTCATCCATGAGCTGACGGCCTTATTAAGAAATCTTTCTAGACTCATCCTTCATTTCCCTCCCCATCTTGATAATTTTTTTCCAAGGAGCGGATTTGATCACGTATTTTAGCGGCTTGTTCAAATTCCTCATTTGCAACCAACGACTGTAATTCCCCTTTTAATTCTTGCACCTGCTTTTTGATATGAAGAGATCCGCCTATTCTTTTTGGTAGTTTTCCTCCATGTTCAATATTTCCAGTATGAAGCCTTTTTAAAATAGGAGTTAATTGCTCTCTAAATGTTTCGTAGCAGTGAGCACAGCCAAATTGACCAACTTTAACGAATTGCTGATAGGTCATTTTACAAACTTCACATTGAAGAATAGAGCCAGGAGGAGAGGTATTTGACTTGACTTGTTGTAGAGCTGAATCAAAATTTAATAAACCTGCCAGTAAGTCATTGAAGGAAAAGGCTCCAGAACCTTCATTCATAAATGACTCTCCTTTTTCTTGGGCACATCTTTCGCAGAGATGAACAGTCGTTTTTTCCCCATTTATAACTTGTGTAAAATGCAATGTGGCTGGTCTCTCTTTACATTCCTGACAAATCATTGCGCTCCCCTTTCTTCATTCACTCGTATTTTATAGCTTGAAGCATTGCTTTTAGCATTCTAGCTCTTATTTCATCTCGAAGCGGAAGTTCAACATAAATAACAGAGCGATCAACAACGCTTAACATTAATCTAGCCTCTTTCTCCGCCACAATTCTCTCTTCAACCAAGCGAAGAATAATATCTTGAGCACTGGACTGCGAAATTCGAAGATCTATTAAAGCAAATAGTTGATCAATTAAATGGGATTTATCATGCGTACGTACTTTAGAAATTCGAATATATCCGCCTCCCCCCCGTTTACTCTCAACAAGATATCCTCTTTCTATTGTAAAGCGGGTATTGATTACATAATTAATCTGGGAAGGGACACATTGAAATTTATCGGCAACTTCACTTCTTTTAATCTCAACAATTTCTTTTTCACTTAATTCTAAGACTTTTTTTAAATAATTTTCAATAATATCCGATATATTCCTCATTACCATGCCTCCTTCCCTTATTTATTATCTTAATTGACTTTGACTATATTTGACTTAATTATACATGAAAAGATAATAAAAAGGCAACGGTCTTCCATTACCAATATTTTAGCCACAATTGTAAAGATCAAAACATCTCTACTTGCTGGTTTAAAGATAGATGGATACAACCACTAACCCAGTTCTATGCATTATTAATAATTTGTTTACAATCTAAGTTCAAGGCCTATACTTAATGGAAAAATTGAATTAAATACTCATGAGGAGCGGTAGCCCGTGAATAATAGTACAACTATTTCAAGCAACTTTTTGGTGACGGAAATAAGCATTGGGATACCTGTTACGGATTTACAAAAGTCAGTAGAATGGTATGAAAAAAACCTTGGTTGCAAATTAATAGCCCCCATCTCCGGAATTGCAGACTTACAACTCACTCCACAGCAGATAATTACACTTTTCACACCAAATTTTGATCAAGATAGTTGTTGGTATGCTGGTGAGAATTATCAAGAGAACCCTCACTATTCAATTACAATGCAGGTTAATGATATTGACAAACTGTTTATCGACCTCAAAAATAAGGGAGTTAGGGTCGGGGAAGTGACGGGGCAAAACTCTTCTTGCGGAAAAACATTTTTATTTAATGATTTAGACGGAAACCGTTTCCAGGCATGGGGCGGATACGTAAATAAAGGTTAAGTAAGTATTGTTCTTTGTCTCTGTAAAAGTGAATCAAGGAACCTTTTGATTATTTTCATCGTTTGCTAAATCCCAGTCTGCTTTGCCATAATGAATTATAAGTATTAGGTCGTGTCGAGCGCCCGCTCTTCGGCTTTTTTAAGATTGATAAAACCAATGTTTCAAAAGAACAGAAGCGCAAACGCCTTGATCTTAGGAAGAAAGGCTAAATTCGCGCCGTCCTGGCGCAACGTCTTTCTGACCACCATCCTGTTGGCCTCCGACAAGCAAATAACCCTGAACCTAGGAAGGGGATTTTTCCTTCATAGGTTCAGGGTTATTAAGCAGAACATCGGCTAAGTTCGCCACGTCCTGTGGCAACGCCGATGAACTCACATCCCGCTGGAGCTGGATGTCGACCACGATTATAATTTCCTAAACCTCAAAAAAGACACCCTCGTGAAGAGGGTGTCTTTCGTTTGCCTGGCAACGTCCTGCTCTCACAGGGGGAAGCCCCCTATTACCATCGGCGCTGAAGAGCTTAACTACCGTGTTCGGGATGGGAACGGGTGTGACCTCTTCGCTATTGCCACCAGACTGCCTATATAAAAAGAGAATTATTCTCTCAAAACCAGATAAAGAAGAAGATAAACGAGAAACAACATTAATTAGATTAAGTCCTCGACCGATTAGTATCCGTCAGCTACATGTGTCACCACACTTCTACCTCGGACCTATCAACCTGATCATCTTTCAGGGGTCTTAAGGCTTACGCCTAGGGAAATCTCATCTTGAGGG